>NZ_CEEDMJ010000009.1:0-199784 GCF_979255925.1 Kineococcus sp. AC630 | reverse complement strand
GGCTCGGGGGGCTGGTGTCGGAGGGGCGTGTCAGGGTGTCGGTGAGGCCACGGGAGTGGCCCCACGCCGACCCGCGGCTCAGGTCCATCGAGCCGGTCCGGACCTGGAAGGGGCCTGTACGACATGACGACACTGACCGGTGCAGCACCCGAGGTGGACCCTTCACCGTTGGACGTCGAGGCGGTGCGGGCGCGGGTGGCGGCCGCGGCGCTGCGGCCCTCCGAGGTCGGGTCGGTGGGGCTCGAACTCGAACGGCACGTCGTGGACCTGCGGGACCCGGGGAGACGGGTCGGCTGGGACCGGTTGACCGGCGTGCTCGCGGGGTTCACGACGCCGCGGGGGTCGAAGATCACGCTCGAGCCGGGTGGGCAGGTCGAACTCTCGACGCTGCCCGGTGACGGGGTGGTGGCCGCGGTCGAGGCGCTGCGCGTGGACGCGGACGCCCTGGACGTGCGACTGGCGGGGGAGCGGCTGGTCCTGCAGTCGACGGGGACGGACCCGCTGCGCGCACCGCAGCGGGTGAACCCGGCGTCGCGCTACGTCGCGATGGAACGGCACTTCGCCTCCATCGGGGACACCGCCGGTCCGGCCATGATGAGTTCGACGGCGTCGCTGCAGGTGAACCTCGACGCGGGCCCGGCGCACGGCTGGGCCGACCGCCTCGCGCACGTCCACCGGTTGCTGCCGGTGTTCGTCGCGCTCGCCGCGAGCTCGCCCGTCCAGGGGGGCACCCGGACCGGGTGGACCTCTGCGCGGCAACGGATCTGGCAGGACCTGGAACCCGGCCGGAGCCACGCCGGGACCGCCACCTCCGACCCGGTCGCAGCCTGGACGGAGTTCGCCCTCGCCGCGCCGGTGATGTTCCTCCGCGGCGGGGACGGGGAGTTCACCCCCGTCGAGGGGACCGTGCCGTTCGCGGCCTGGGCCGACGGCTCGGTGCGGCTCGGCGACCGGTCACCCACGGCCGCCGACGTCGACGCGCACCTCACGACGCTCTGGCCCCCGGTGCGGCTGCGCGGGTTCCTCGAACTGCGCGTGCTCGACGCCGTCCCCCGCGCGTGGTGGCCGGGGCTGGCCGCCGTCGTCGCGACCGTCGTGGACGACCCGACCGCGGCCGACTGCGCCGCCGAGGCCGCGCACCCCGTCGCGCACGCCCACCTCGAAGCCGCCCGCGACGGGCTCACCGACCCGCGGATCCGGACCGCCGCCCTGGGGGTGCTCGAGGCCGCCGCCGCCCGCGTCCCGGACGGGCTCGCCGCCGACGTCGAGCGTTGGCTGGAGGCCCTCGACCGCGGTCGCGGCCCGGCCGACCTCGTCCTCGACCGCTTCGAACGCTCCGGACCGACCGCCTGCCTGACCGCGGAGGAACTGCGATGAACGACACGACCTTGACTACCGACCTCGCCGTCGAGGCCCTCGACCGCGCCCGCGCCACCACGACGAAGCTCACCGACGCCGCCGACGCTGAACTCACCGTCCAGCACTCGACCCTCATGAGCCCCCTGGTCTGGGACCTCGCCCACATCGGCCAGCAGGAGGAGCTCTGGCTGCTCCAGCAGGACAGCCCCGACCGCACCCCGGTGTTCCACCCCACGATCGCCTGCCTCTACGACGCCGCCGAGCACCCGCGGGCCACCCGGACCCGGCTCCCGCTGCTCGACCCGGCGCAGTCCCGGCGGGCCATCGCCGACGTCCGCCACCGGGTGCTCGACTCCCTCGCCCGGCTCGGACCGGAGGAGTCCGCGTTCGCCGCCGGCATGGTCGCCCAGCACGAGCACCAGCACGACGAGACGATGTTCGCCACGCACAACCTGCGCTCCGGCGACCCTCTCCTCACCGCCGTCCCCACCCCGCCGGGGCGTCTCGTCCCCGCCGACGCCGTGCTCGTGCCGGCGGGGGAGTTCCTGCTCGGCGTGGACCCGGCGGAGGAACCCTGGGCCCTGGACAACGAGTCCCCCCAGCACCGCGTGCACGTGCCCGCCTTCCGGATCGGGCGGGTGCCCGTGACCAACGGCGAGTGGGCGCAGTTCGTCGAGGCCGGCGGCTACGACGACCCCCGGCTGTGGACGTCGGCGGGCTGGGCCCACCGGCAGGCCGACGACGTCTCGGCCCCGATGGGCTGGGCCGCCGACGGCGCCGGCGGCTGGACCCAGCGCCGGTTCGCGGTCGAGCAGGCGCTCGACCCCGCGCGACCGGTGCAGCACGTCGACTTCCACGAGGCCTCCGCCTACGCCCGCTGGGCGGGGGCGCGGCTGCCCACCGAGGTCGAGTGGGAGAAGGCCTGCGCCTGGGACCCCGCCCTCGGGCGCCGGCGGCGGTGGCCGTGGGGTGACGGTCCGGCGACGCCGGAGCGGGCCAACCTCGGCGGCGGCGCCCTGGGGCCCGCGCAGGTCGGCGCCTACCCGGACGGGGCCAGCGCCTACGGCGTCGAGCAGATGATGGGTGAGGTGTGGGAGTGGACGTCCTCGGCGTTCGCGCCGTGGCCGGGGTTCTCGCCGATGCTCTACGACACCTACTCCGCGCCGTACTTCGACGGCACCTACCGCGTGCTGCGCGGCGGCTCCTGGGCCAGCGACCCGGTGTCGGTGCGCCCCTCCTTCCGGAACTGGGACTTCCCGGTCCGGCGGCAGATCTTCACCGGTCTCCGACTCGCCTGGAGCGTCTGAGTGTGCCGCCACACGGCCTGGCTGGGCCGGCCCCGGAACCTGTCGGAGTTCCTGCTCGAGCGACCGCAGGGGTTGCTGCAGCAGAGCTGGGCGCCGCGTCGGCAGCGGCACGGGACGGTCAACGCCGACGGGTGGGGCGTCAGCTGGTGGAGCCCGCCCGAGTCGTCCTCCGCCCCGGGGCCCGCGCGCTGGCGCAGTTCCGGGCCGATGTGGTCCGACGCGTCGCTGGCCTCCGTCGCCGCCCACGTCGCGGCCGGGTGCGTGGTCGCGGCGGTGCGGGACGCGACGGTCGGGATGCCCACCGACGAGAGCGCCTGCGCCCCCTTCGTCCGCGACGGGTGGTCCCTCTCGCACAACGGGGTGCTCGACCGGTCGGTGCTGCCCGCGGACGCCTGGCCGCGGGCGGAGTCGGTGTGCGACTCCGCGGTCCTCGCGTCCTACCTGCTCGCCGCACCCGAGGAACTCGGGAAGCGGATCGCGGTCGTCGGTGCCGACGACCCCGCCGCCCGGCTCAACGTCCTGCTCGGCAACGGGGAGCGGCTGCTCGCCACCGCCTGGGGCGACACCCTCAGCGTCCTCGAGACCCCCGACGGGGTCGTCCTGGCCAGCGAACCGCACGATGACGACCCCCGCTGGCGCGACGTCCCCGACCGCACCCTCGTCGAGGCGCGCCTGCACGGCGGACGTGTCGTCGTCACCGAAACCCCTCTGGAGACCGTGTGACCCCGCCCCGCCTGTCCCTGGAACGCCACCTCACCCCCGACGACCTGTCCCTGACGCTGCGCGCCGACGTCCGGGCGGGCCTGACGGCGAACGCGAAGACGTTGCCGCCCAAGTACTTCTACGACGAGCACGGCAGTCGGTTGTTCGACGAGATCACCCGGTTGCCCGAGTACTACCCGACCCGGGCCGAACGCTCCCTGCTGGACCTGGTGGCCGGTGAGGTCGCGCAGATCACGGCGGCCGACGTCCTCGTCGAACTCGGCAGCGGCACGAGCGAGAAGACGCGGGTGCTGCTGCACGCCCTGCGCGACGCGGGGACGCTGCGGCGCTTCGTGCCCTTCGACGTCGACGAGACCGTCCTCGCCCAGGCCGGGACGGAGATCCTGGCGGAGTTCCCCGGGCTCGACGTGCAGGCCGTCGTCGGGGACTTCGAACGCCACCTCGGGGAACTCCCGCGGGAGGGCCGACGCCTGGTGGCGTTCCTGGGCTCGACCATCGGGAACCTGGAACCCGCCCCGCGGGCGAGGTTCCTGGGCGAGCTGGCCTCCGGGATGGGACCCGGGGACCACCTGCTGCTCGGGACGGACCTGGTGAAGGACACCGGCCGGCTCCTCGCTGCCTACGACGACAGCGCGGGGGTGACGGCGGCCTTCGACAAGAACGTCCTCTCGGTGCTCAACCGGGAACTCGGCGCCGACTTCGACCTCGACGCCTTCGACCACGTCGCCGTCTGGGACGCCGGGCTCGAGCGCGTCGAGATGCGGCTGCGGGCCCGCCACGCCCACGAGGTGCGGCTACCCGGTCTCGACCTCGCGGTGCGGTTCGACGCGGGGGAGGAGGTGCGGACCGAGGTGTCCTCGAAGTTCCGCCAGGAATCGGTGGTGAGCGAACTCGCCGCCGCCGGATTCGACCTCGTCCGCTGGTGGACCGACCCCGCGGGGGACGTGGCGCTCAGCCTCGCCGCCCCGCGGGCCGTCCCGGTCTGAGGCCGGACGTATCGTCATGGTCTGAGGTCAGACGAAGCGGACGACGTCCTCGACGTCGAGGCGCGGCAGCCGGGGGCGGACCGCGTCCGGGCCCGGGTAGCCGATGTTCACGACGAGGTGCGAGCGCCAGTCGGTCCCGGCGAAGAACTCCGCGTCGACGGCGGCCTTGTCGAACCCACCCATCGGGCCGGCGGCCAGGCCCAGCGCGCGCACGGCGAGGATGAAGTACCCGGCCTGCATCGCCGAGCTGTAGGAGCCCATGCTCTCGCGCATCTCGGTGTTCTCCTCCAGCACCGGCTGCATGCCCGCCATGAACGGGGCGACGGTCGGGATGGCGTCGTGGAAGCGGTCGTCGACGGCCAGGACGGCGGTCACGGGGGCGCTCGCGGCGCGGTCGCGGTTGGTGTCGTTGAGCAGCGGCACCAGGCGGGCCTTCGCCTCCGGGGTCCGGACGAAGAGGACGCGCATCGGCTGCAGGTTCGCACCGGTGGGGGCCCAGCGGGCCAGTTCCCAGACCTGGGCCAGCTGCTCGTCGGTGACGGGGGTGTCGGCGAAGGTGTTCGCGGTGTGGGCGTCGCCGAAGAGGGCGGCGCGCGCGGAGTCGTCGAGTCCAACGGGGCGTTCGTCCAACGTGGTCACAGCTGTTCTCCTCAGAGTCGCTTGGCATGCAGTTGCTACTTCGAAAAAAAGAGTAGCACTGGCGAGAGGAGTGTCAACGGGTACAGTCGGGGGGTGAGCGAGCAGGTGGAGGACGTGCAGGCCGAGCACGTGCAGACGGAGCACACGGCGCGGTCGTGCGACGGTGCCCTGGCGCGCGCGTTCGGGTTCCTCGGCAAGCGCTGGAACGGGATCCTGCTCGCGACCCTCAGCTACGGCCCCACCGGGTTCTCCGAGCTGCGCCGCAACGTGGGCGGCATCAGCGACTCGGTGCTCGCGGATCGCCTCAGCGAGCTCGCCAAGGCCGGGCTCGTCACCCGCACGGTCCACGAGGGGCCGCCCGTCGCGGTCGTCTACGAGCTGACCGCCTCCGGACGCGCGCTGACCCCGGCCCTGCAGGAGCTCACGACGTGGGCCCGCGAGAACCTCACCGAGGACCGCTGCCGGGGCCGGGACTAGCGCCCCGCTACTCCTCGAAGGTGTTCAGCATGCTGTGCGCGGCGCGCTCCAGGTAGTCCCACAGGACCCCTTCCTGCGCCGGCACCAGGTGCAGGGACTCGACGGCCGCACGCATGTGCAGCAGCCAGCGGTCCCGGGCGTCCGGGTTCACCTTGAACGGCGCGTGCCGCATCCGCAGCCGCGGGTGCCCACGCTGCTCGGAGTACGTCCCCGGACCACCCCAGTACTGCTCCAGGAACATCCGCAGCCGCTCCTTGGCCGGACCGAGGTCGGCCTCCGGGTACATCGGACGGAGCACCTCGTCCTCGGCGACGCCCGCGTAGAAGGCGTCGACGAGCGTCACGAACGTCGCGTGCCCGCCGACCTCGTCGTAGAAGCTGCGGGTCCCACCGTCCGGCCCCGCCGGCGTGCGGCCGATGAGGTTCTGCGGGCGGACGAACGGCAGGTCGGGGCTCACCCCACCAGTGTCGCGCCCTCGCGGACCTCGACCGCACCGGGACCCGTGGGCGCCAGGCTCGTCGGACCCTCGTGACGGGCCGCGGCCTCGGCCGCGTCCTTGACGTTCTTCTGCATGCCACCGAACACGACCCCGTGGAACGGGCTGATCGCCGCCCAGTAGGCCTGGCCCGCCAGACCGCGGGGGTGGAAGAGGGCCCGCTGGTGGAAGAGCGTGCGCCCCACGGCGTCCGTCTCGACCCGCAGGTCCAGCCAGGCCAGCCCCGGCAGCTTCATCTCGGCGCGCAGCCGCAGCAGCCGGTCGGCCTGACGGTCCTCCACGCGCCACCAGTCCACGGCGTCGCCGATCATCAGGTGCTTGGGGTCACGCCGACCCCGGCGCAGCCCCGGACCCCCGGAGAAGCGGTCCATCACGCCGCGGACCGCCCACGCCATCGGCCACGAGTACCAGCCCTGCTCGCCGCCGATCCCCTCCAGCACCTCCCACAGCACGTGCGGCGGGGCGTCGACGACGGTCGTGCGCTCGTCGACGTAGAGGCTTCCCCCGGCCCAGTCCGGGTCGGAGGGCAGCGGGTCGCTGGGGGCGCCCGGCACGGACGCCGAACTCCACCGCGTCTCGACGTTGGCGTCCTGGATGCGCTGCAGGGCAAGTTCCACCGCGCGCTTGAAGGGGATGAGGCCCTCCGCCGGGTCCGGGACGTACCCGGCGATGTCGTGCTCCTGGCAGAACACCTCGTGCACCAGGCTCTCCACCAGCGGACGGGCGATGGACTTGGGGACGGGGGTCACCGTCCCGACCCAGTGGCTGGACAGCTTGGGGGACATCACCTTCACGGGGAGGACGTAGCGCTTGGGGAGGCCGGCCACCTCCGCGTACCCGCGCATCATGTCGAGGTAGGTCATGACGTCGGGGCCACCGATGTCGAAGGTGCGGTTGACGTCCGCGGGCATCGAGGCCGAGGCGACGAGGTAGCGCAGCACGTCGCGCACCGCGATCGGCTGGATCCGGTTGTGCACCCAGCGCGGGCACACCATCACGGGCAGCCGCTCGGTGAGGTAGCGCATCATCTCGAAGCTCGCCGAGCCGGAGCCGAGGATCACCGCCGCCTGCAGCACCGTCG
Organism: Kineococcus sp. AC630; assembly: GCF_979255925.1. Lineage (NCBI taxonomy): Bacteria > Bacillati > Actinomycetota > Actinomycetes > Kineosporiales > Kineosporiaceae > Kineococcus > Kineococcus sp. AC630. Next base: position 192,716 of record NZ_CEEDMJ010000009.1, on the reverse strand, counting down.
TCGGGACGGGGGAGTCGAGCAGGATCTCGCCCACCTCCCGGCGCGACTCGAGGTGGGTGGAGAGCTCCTCGCCCTCGGGGTGCATGCCGCCGAGGTAGACGACCCGGGAGACCCCCTGCTCCGCCGCCGCCCGCGCGAAGGTCCGGGCGGTGCGGCGGTCCTTGGAGGAGAAGTGCCCGCCGCCGCTCATCGCGTGGATCAGGTAGTAGGCGACGTCGACGCCCTCCAGCGCGGCGGTGACCTGCCCGGCGTCGGAGGCGTCGGCCTGCACGACCTCGACGTCCTCGATCCAGGGCCGGTCCCGCAACGCCTCGGGGCGGCGCGCCATCGCCCGCACCCGGAAACCGGCCTCGAGCAGCTCGGGGACCAGCCGACCACCGATGTACCCGGTCACCCCGGTCACCAGCGCGAGCCGGCCCTCACCTGCTGCGATGTCGCTCATGGCCCCAGTGTCCGAGCGGAACACCACCCCCGCGACTCGGCGCCTCCGCGACCTCAGAGACCGCGGTTGGTCGTCCCCGGATCCGCGGCCGCGGCGTCCTGGGCCGCGACGTCCGCCTCGCTCGGAGCGGGTGGCTGCGGGGTGAGCGCCGCGGTGGGGTCGCTCAGGCGACGGGCCTGCGGAGCGTGGTCGTCGTGGCGCAGGAACACGGTGCGCTGGGCGAGGGGGAACTCGATGCCCTCGGCGTCGAAGACGGCCTTGATGCGACGCAGCAGCTCGCGCTGGACGGCCCACTGCTGCATCGGACGGGTCTTCACGACGAGGCGCAGGACGATCCCGTCGGTCGTCATCTTCTCGACGCCCCACACCTCGGGGGCGTCCATCACGAGGGGGCTCCAGTCGTCCTCGGCGACCAGGTCGTCCGCGATGCGCTGCAGGACCTCCTGCACGCGGGCGAGGTTCTCCCCGTAGGCGACGGAGACGTCGACGACGGCCCGGGCCCAGCCCTGGCTCTGGTTCCCGACCCGCACGATCTCGCCGTTGCGGACGTACCAGACGGTGCCCTTGACGTCGCGCAACCGCGTCACCCGCAGGCCGACGGCCTCCACGGTGCCCGAGGCGTCCCCGAGGTCGACGGAGTCACCCACGCCGTACTGGTCCTCGGCGAGCATGAAGACGCCCGACAGGAAGTCCTTCACCAGCGCCTGCGCACCGAAACCCAGGGCGACCCCTGCGATCCCGGCCGAGGCCAGGAACGGTGCGATGGCGATGCCGATGGTGTCGAGCACCACGAGGACGGCCAGGATCCCCAGCACGAACGTGACGGTCGACTTGAGCACCGAGGCGAGGGTCTCGGCCCGTTGCTGACGGCGTTCGTTGAGCAACGGCGAGGACTCGAGCAGCCCGTTGCGGCGGCCGCCGCTGCCGCCGAGCTTCCCGGCCCCCGTCGAGATCCCCGTCGCGACCCGGCCGATGACCCGCATCAGCAGGAACCGGGCGATCCAGCAGATCAGCAGGACGATGACGATCTTCAGGGGCTTGTCGAGCAGGAACGTGACGACGCTCTGGGCGCCGTCGGCGGCGTCCTCCGAGGTGACGCCGGTGAAGGCGTGGGTGATCGAGTCCAGCACGGGGTGGGACGACTCCTTCTGCGTGGTGTTCCTGGGTCAGCCGAGGTCGAGGCCGGTGGCCCGCGCCGCGAAGGCGAGGGTGTCGCGCACGAGACCGGCGCTGCGCGAGAGCGAACGGGCACCGTGCCCCACGTCCTTCTCCCGGCGCAACAGCACCGGGCGGCTGCCCGGGTCGCTCGCGGTCGCGTGCTGCAGGGCGGCGCACAGCTTCCGGGCGTGCAACGGGTCCACCCGGGAGTCCCCGTCGAACACGGTGAACAGCACGGCCGGGTAGGCGGTCCCGGCCACCACGCGGTGGTACGGCGAGTACGCGTGCAACCACCCGAACTCCGTCGCGTCGGCGGCGCTCCCGTACTCGTCGCTCCAGGTGGCGCCCAGACCGTGCAGTTCGTAGCGGACCATGTCCAGCAGGGGGGCGCTGCAGACGACGCCCGCGAACAGCGACGGTTCCTGGGTGGCGGCGGCTCCGACCAGCAGCCCGCCGTTTGACCCGCCGTGCACGCACAACTGCTCGTGGGTCGTGAACCCCCGCGCGACGAGGAAGCGGGCCGCCGCGTGGAAGTCGTCGAACACGTTCTGCTTGTGCTCGCGCATCCCCGCGCGGTGCCAGTCCTCGCCCTCCTCGCCGCCGCCGCGCAGGTTCGCCACCGCGTACACGCCGCCCGCCTCCACCCAGGCCAGCGCGTCGGGTGCGTAGTGCGGGGACAGGCTGATGCCGAACCCCCCGTAGCCGTAGAGGATCGCGGGCACCGGGGCGGTGGGGACGCCGTCGGCGTCGAGCAGGTCGGCGCGGACCGTGACCTGCAACCGCACGGTCGTGCCGTCGAGGCTCGGGTACTCCAGCAGCGTGCTGACCACCGCGGGGACCTCGACCGCACCGGGGGGCGCGGACTCCACGGAGAGTTCCCGGGTCCGGGCGTCGAAGTGCCAGACGTGCGTCGGGGTCGTCGCGTCGCTGTAGCCGAACCACAGGTCGTGGCCGGGTTCGGGACGTCCCACGAGACCACCGATCGAGCCCGTCCCGGGCAGGTCGACGCGGCCCAGGTCACCCGGCAACCGTTCACCGGTCTCGAGGTCGTGCACCGTCACCGAGCTCACGGCGTGCTCGGTCCAGCCCACGACCAGCAGGGGACGGGCGAGTTCGGGTCCGTCGAGGACCGCGACGTCGTCGAGCAGGGCCCGGCCCTGGGGGACCAGGTCGCGCCAGTGCTCCACCTCCGGGGTGGCCGGGTCGGTGACGGCGAGGCGGCCGCGGGGGGCGTCGAGGTCGGTGAACACGTAGAGGCGGCCGTCACGACCGACCCAGGCGCTGGTCTGCGCGTCGCGACCCGCCACCACGGTCCGCAGCTGCGGCGCCCCCGGGGCGGAGGTGGAGAGGTCGGCCAGCCAGACGTCGTTGCGCGGCGCCGTCCCGTCCGAGGCGCTGACGACCAGCCAGCGGCCGTCGCGCGAGGTCCAGACGCCGTAGTAGTTCGTCATCGACAGCCCGTCGCCGAACACCTCGACGTCGCGGGCGGGATCGGTCCCCACGACGTGCAGGTAGACCCGGCGGTGGTACTGGCGCTCCTCGGCGGGCACGGCCTCGGCCGGCAACCGGCGGACGTAGTAGAACGAGCGCCCGCCGTCCGCGCCGGCGGGCAACCAGGCGATGGGGGAGTAGCGGGCCCGGTCGACCGGGCCGTCCACGACCTCCCCCGTCGCGACGTCGAGCACCCGCAGGACGCTCTCCTCGCTGCCGCCCTCGGAGAGCTGGTAGGCCAGCAGGTCCCCCTCGACGCTGGGTCGCCAGCCGTCCAGGGTCGTCGTCCCCGACGGGTCCAGCGCGATCGGGTCGATCAGGGTCCGGGGCGCCGCACCGGGGTCCTCCACCTGCAGGACACCGTGCTCCGCGGTCGGCTCGCGACGGGTCCGGAACACCCGTTCCCCGCGGTGGACCGGGCTGCCGACGGAACCCGTCGCCATCAGCTCCCGCACCCGTCGTTCCACGCGGTCACGGCCCGGCAGCGTCGCGGCGTGGGCCGCCCACGCCTCGTCCTGCCACCGCGACCAGGCGAGCGTCCGCTCGTCCTCGACGTCCTCGAGCCAGCGGTAGGGGTCGGGGACCGCGACCCCGTGCAGCTCGTCGACGAGGTCGAGGCGCGGGGCGGGAGCCTCGCCGGCGGAGGTCGGGGTGCTCATGGGCGACCACCCTAGGCGCGGGGCCCGACGCGGAGCCCCGACGGGCACGGGTCCCGGATTCGAACGTGGTCACCCGGCGACGCGCACCCCGCGGACGAGCCTCCGCCGGTGTCCTCTGGCAGAGTCGCGGGGTGTCTTCTGACGTCGCCGACCCGGCCGTCCTCGCCGACCTCGCCACCGCCTGCGGGGTCGCCACGACCTTCACCGACTGGCAGGGGAAGTCGACCACCGTCCCCGCCAGCACCGTCACCGCCGTGCTCACCGCCATGGGGTTCGACGTGAGCACCACCGCCGCGGCCCGTCGCGCCCTGCACGACGTCAAGCTCGCACCGTGGCGCCGGGTGCTGCCACCGGTCGTGGTCGCCCGCGAGGGACGGCTCCACCACGTCCCCGTCCACGTCGCCCACGGCGACCCCGTCGACGTCGTCGTGGACCTCGAGGACGACGGCGGCTGGGCCCCGCTGCGCCAGGTCGACCGCTGGATCGACCCCGTGGACGTCGACGGCCGCCTCACCGGCCGCGCCACCTTCGAACTCCCCGACGACCTGCCGCTGGGCTGGCACGTCCTGCGCGCGCGCACCCCGGCGGGCGAGACCGAGTGCCCCGTCGTGGTCACCCCGGACGTGCTCGAACTGCCGCCGACGCTGCGCAGCGGCCGCAGCTGGGGGTACCAGACCCAGCTGTACTCGGTGCGCTCCTCGCGCTCCTGGGGCATCGGCGACCTCGCCGACCTCGCCGACCTCTCGGCCGTGGGGGCCTCCCAGGGGGCGGGCTGGATCCTGGTGAACCCGCTCGCCGCGGCCTCGCCCGTCCCGCCGATGGAGGCCTCGCCCTACCTGCCGACGACCCGGCGCTTCGTGAACCCCGTCTACCTGCGCGTCGAGGACGTCCACGAGGTCGCCTACCTCTCACCCGGTGACCGGGCGCTGGTCGAACGCCTCGCCGAACGCGTCCGGCCCGCCGACCACGACGCGGGCGAGATCGACCGCGACGCCGCCTGGGCCGCGAAGCGGCAGGCGCTGGACGTCGTCTACGCGCACGGCCGGACCACCGCGCGGGAGGCCGCCTTCCGCCGCTACGTCGCCACCGAGGAGCCGGGGCTCTCCGGTTTCGCCACCTGGTGCGCGCTGGCCGAGCACTTCGGGCTGCCCGCCTCGGAGTGGCCGGCCGAGGCGGCCGACCCCGCGGCGGCGCAGGCCTCCGGGCTGGTCGACGAGCTCGCCGACCGCATCGAGTTCCACCGCTGGCTGCAGTGGCAGTGCGACGAGCAGCTGCGCACCGCCCAGGACGCCGCGACCGCGCCGGGCACCGGCCCGGGGATCGTCCACGACCTCGCCGTCGGCGTGCACCCCGACGGCGCCGACGTCTGGTCGCTGGGCGACGCCCTCGCGCACGGGGTCACCGTCGGCGCCCCGCCGGACGCGTTCAACCAGCAGGGCCAGGACTGGAGCCAGCCGCCGTGGCGGCCCGACCGCCTCGCCGACCTGGCCTACCGCCCCTTCCGCGACATGGTCCGCACGATCCTGCGGCACGCCGGTGGCCTGCGGGTCGACCACGTGCTGGGGCTGTTCCGGCTGTGGTGGATCCCGCAGGACGCCCCGCCCGCGGAGGGGACCTACGTCCGCTTCGACCACGAGGCCCTCATCGGCATCCTCGCGCTGGAGGCCCAGCGCGCCGGTGCCGTCCTCGTCGGCGAGGACCTCGGGACCGTCGAGCCGTGGGTGCGCGACTACCTCGCCGACCGCGGGATCCTCGGCAGCGCCGTCCTCTGGTTCGAGTACGACGAGGCCGAACCGAAGGCGCCCGAGGACTTCCGCGAACTCGCGCTGGCCAGCGTCACCGTGCACGACCTCCCGCCGACCGCCGGCTACCTCGCCCAGGAGCACGTCGCCCTGCGCGACCGGCTCGGGCTGCTGACCCGGCCGGTCGCCGAGGAACGCGCCCGCGACGCCGCCGAGCAGGAACGCATCCTCGGGCTGGTCCGCGACCGCGGGCTGCTCGCCGCGGGCGCCGATGAGCAGGCGACCGTCGAGGCGTTGCACCGCTACCTCGCGCTGTCGCCCTCGCTGATGGTCGGGGTCTCGCTGGTGGACGCGGTGGGGGACCGCCGGACCCAGAACCAGCCGGGGACCTCCTCGGAGTACCCGAACTGGCGGATGCCCCTGACCGGGCCCGACGGCGAGGTCGTCCTGCTCGAGGACCTGGCCACCAACCCCCGGGTGCAGTCGCTGGCCCGGGCCGTCGAGCAGGCGCTCGCGGAACCGGGCGACCCCGCGCAGCGGTGAGCCGGGCCTGAGGCCCGGCCCGATCCTCCCCGGGGGTGGAGCTCGGCGCTGAACGCAACGGGACCGGGTGCCGCGAGGCACCCGGTCCCGTTCTCACGTCAGTGCGTGTCGCGCTCCTGGGCCCGCAGTGCGCGGGCGACACCGTCGCGGTTCTCGAGCACGAGCCGGCGCAGAGCCGGCGGCGCGTCGGGTTCGTCTTCGAGCCACCGGTCGGTGCGCTCCACGAGGGCGCTGTCCGCCAGCTCGAGCGGGTAGAGGCCCGTCACGATCTGCTGGGCCATCTCGTTGGTGCGCTCCGCCCACACCCCGCGCAAGGCGGCGAAGTACGGCTCCACGAACGGACGCAGCAGCGCCTCGTCGTGAGTCCGGCCGAAGCCGCCGATCACCGAGGCCTGCACGGCGTTCGGCAGGTCCCCCTTGGTCACGACGTCGTCCCACGCCCGCTGCTTGGCCGCCGGCGTCGGCAGGGCCGCGCGGGCGGCGGCGGCGGAGCGCTGCCCCGTGGCCGTCGCGTCGCGCGCCAGTTCGGCGTCGATCGCGTCGGCGCCGAGGGTGCCGCCGGCGACGAGCGCCGTCAGCAGGACCCAGCGCATGTCGGCGTCGACCTCGAGACCGTCGATGACCTGCGACCCGTCGTAGAGGCCGGCGACGATCGCGAGGTGGGCCTCGCTGCGGGCGAAGGACGCGAACGAACGAACGAACTGCAGCTGGGTGTCGCTGCCGGCCGGTGCGGCCCGGAGCAGTTCCAGCAGGGTGTCCGCGGTGCGGGAGCGGACCTCGTCGCGGTGGGCGGGGGCGGTGTACAGCTCCACCGTCGTGCTCAGCTGGCGCAGCAGCACCAGCGCGACCGTGGAGTCGGCACGGGCCGCGTCCCCGGGCAGCAGCGTCGTGAGCAGCAGGTCGACGTAGTCGCGGGCGGGGGACTCCCCGTCGCGCGTCATGTCCCACAGCGCCGCCGACACCAGCGAGCGCGGCAGCGAGTCGCGGAAGGCGTCGAGGTGCTGCAGCGCCGTGGTGAGCGAGGCCTCGTCGAGGCGGATCTTGGCGTAGGCGAGGTCGTCGTCGTTGACCAGCAGCAGGTCGGGACGCTTGCGGCCCACCAGCTGCGGCAGGTCGGTGCTCGCCCCCGCCGCGTCCAGCTCGATGCGGTCGGTGCGTTCGAAGGTGCCGTCGACGAGGTCGTAGCACCCGAGGGCGATCCGGTGCGCCCGCAGGTGCGGGTGCGCGGACGGGGCCTCCTGGACCAGGGCGGCCGCCGTGACGGTGCCGTCCGCGTCGGTGCTCAGCACCGGGCGCAGCGTCGCGACGCCCGCGGTTTCCAGCCACTCCCGCGACCAGGCGCCGAGGTCACGGCCGGAGGTCTTCTCCAGCTCCCGCAGCAGGTCCACCAGTTCGGTGTTGCCGAAGGCGTGGCGGGCGAAGTAGGCCCGGACCCCGGCCAGGAACTCCTCACGGCCGACGTAGGCCACGAGCTGCTTGAGGACGCTGGCGCCCTTGGCGTAGGTGATGCCGTCGAAGTTCACCTCGACGTCCTCGAGGTCGTTGATCTCGGCGACGATCGGGTGCGTCGTGGGGAGCTGGTCCTGGCGGTAGGCCCAGGACTTCTCCAGGGAGTTGAAGGTCGTCCAGGAACCCCGCCACTCCGTCGCCTCGGCCGCGCAGAGCGTCGACGCGAACTCCGCGAAGGACTCGTTGAGCCACAGGTCGTTCCACCAGCGCATCGTCACCAGGTCGCCGAACCACATGTGCGCCAGCTCGTGCAGGATCGTGACGACCCGGCGTTCGACGGTGGCCTGCGGGACCTTCGAGCGGAAGACGTAGCTCTCCACGAAGGTCACCGCCCCGGCGTTCTCCATCGCCCCGGCGTTGAACTCCGGGACGAACACCTGGTCGTACTTGGCGAACGGGTAGGCGCGGTCGAACTCGCGCTCGAAGAACTCGAACCCGGCCTTCGTGGCCGCGACGACGTTGTGCGCGTCGAGGTGCGGGGCCAGCGACTTGCGGCAGTAGACGCCCAACGGGATCGTCCGGCCGTCGGAGGAGACCAGGGAGTCCTCGGAACCCTCGTAGGGCCCGGCGATGATCGCCGTCACGTAGGAGGAGAGCCGCGGGGTCGGCTCGAAGGTCGTCCGCCGGCCCGCGGCGACGTCCTCGGTCGAGGCGACGGGGGAGTTGGAGACGACGCGCCAGTGCGCCGGTGCCGTCACCACGAAGGTGAACCCGGCCTTGAGGTCGGGCTGCTCGAACACCGCGTAGACGCGGCGCGAGTCGGCGACCTCGAACTGGGAGTAGAGGTACACCTCGTCGTCGACGGGGTCGACGAAGCGGTGCAGCCCCTCGCCGGTGTTCATGTAGCGGCAGTCCGCGACCACGCGGAGCTCGTTCTCGGCGGCGAGACCGTCGAGGGCGATGCGGGCCTCGTCGGCCACGACGGCGGGGTCGAGGGAGGTCCCGTTGAGGACCACCTCGTGCACGCCGGCGCTGATGAGGTCGATGAAGGTGGAGGCGCCGGCGGTCGCGGTGAAGCGCACCGTCGTCGTCGAGCGGAACGTGCTGGGGCCGGTCGTCAGGTCCAGGTCGACGTCGTAGTGCTCGACCTGCACGAGCCCCGCACGGGTCCGCGCCTCCTCGCGCGTCAGGTTCTCGCCGGGCACCGCACGTCCTCTCGTCGTTGGAGCGTCACCACGGGATGTCCCCCTGGACGACGCGAAGCACTCTGCCACGAGCCCCCGGCCCGTGGCCCGTCGCACCCGGCTGTCCCGTGTCGCAGGTCGGGAGCAGGATGACCGTCATGACCGCCACGCCGCTCGAGAACACCACCGACACCACGACCGCGACCGCCGACTTCTGGTTCGACCCGCTGTGCCCGTGGGCCTGGATGACCTCCCGCTGGATCCTCGAGGTCGAGCAGGTGCGCGACATCACCGTCCGCTGGCACGTCATGAGCCTCTCCGTCCTCAACGAGGGCCGGGACCTCCCGCAGGAGTACCAGGAGCTGATGGCGAAGGGCTGGGGCCCGGTCCGGGTCGTCACCGCCGCGCGCAGCCTGCACGGCGACGAGGTGGTCCTGCCGCTGTACACGGCCATGGGCACCCGGATCCACCCCGGTGGCGACAAGGACTTCGACGTCGTGATCCGCGAAGCGCTCGCCGAGGTGGGGCTGCCCGCCGACCTCGCGGCCGCCGCGCACACCGGCACCTACGACGCCGAGCTGCGCGCCTCCCACCAGGAAGGCATCACCCGGGTCGGCGAGGACGTCGGGACGCCCGTCGTGGCCTTCGGCGACGTCGCCTTCTTCGGACCCGTCGTGACCCCCACCCCCAAGGGCGAGGACGCGGGCCGGCTGTGGGACGGCTGCGTCCTCGTCGCCGGGACCCCGGGGTTCTTCGAGCTCAAGCGCACCCGCACCCAGGGTCCCGTCTTCGACTGACCGTCAGGTCACGATCCGGTACTGAGCTTCAGGTCACGATCCGCTGGGGGAGTCCGCGCTCGTCCGGCTCCCCGCCGAGGACGTCGGCGACACCCTCGACGAACCGCAACGCCGACCACGCGCACGCGGCCGCGTCGAGGTGGTCGTCGCCCGGGGGTGCGGGCGGCCCGTCCAGCCAGCCGGCGAGGGCCGCGACGCGTGCCTCGCGCCCGGCGGCGGTCTTCTTCGACGCCAGGACCGCCCCGGTCATCGCGGCGAACGAGAGCTCGGGGTGGGTCTCCACCGCGAGCCGCCGCACCCGGTCCTGCGTCAGGGCCTCGTCGAGGGCGAGGACGGGCCCGCGCACCCCCCACGTCTGGGCCGAGAGACCCTTCCCCCGCAGGAGCTCTCGCGACACCTGCCGCGCCGCGGTGTAGTCGGGTGCCCGCAGCACCGCGCGCGGCGGGATCAGGAAGACCCGGGCGTGGGCGCGGCCGAGGGCCCGCTTCGCGAGCCGGTCGGCGGGGCGCCAGTCGTCGCGGGGCAGACCGATCGGGACGTCGAACCCGACAGCGAGGGCACCGGGCGCCGTCGCGAGGACCGTCTCGACGCCGGGTCCGGGCGCCGACCGCCACGCGAGCAGTCGCGCGGAGTGCGACGTGCCCTCGACGACGGCCACGGCCCAGCCCCCGCGAGCGCCGTCCACCCCGAGCACCACCGACCCCATGACGCGATCCTGGCAGGGGACTGCGAAGCTGGCTCCATGCGCGTCCACGTCGGTACCGACCACGCCGGGTTCGAGCTCAAGGAGCACCTCGTCGCCCACCTGCGCGAGCAGGGGCACGACGTCGTGGACCACGGGGCGCCGGTCTACGACTCCGTCGACGACTACCCGCCCTTCGTCCTGCGCGCCGCGTTCGCCGTGTCGCAGGAGCCGGGCAGCCTCGGCATCGTCATCGGCGGCTCCGGCAACGGGGAGCAGATCGCCGCGAACGTCGTCCCCGGCATCCGGTGCGCGCTGGCGTGGTCCGTCGACACCGCCCGGCTGGCCCGCGAGCACAACGACGCCCAGTGCGTCGGCATCGGCGCCCGCATGCACAGCCTCGAGGAGGCCACGCTGCTGGCCGACACCTTCCTCGCGACGCCGTTCTCGAACGACCCGCGCCACGTCCGGCGCATCGAGATGCTCGACGACTTCGCCCGCACGGGGGAGCTGCCGCCCCTGCCGGCGAGCGCCACCGACGGGTCCTGATGCCGGAGGGCCACACCGTCCACGGCAACGCCCGTGACCTCTTCGCGCGCTTCGGCCGGGCGCCGGTCTGGGTGAGCAGCCCGCAGGGGCGCTTCACCGAGGGGGCCGCGCTGCTGCACGACGCGACGCTGGTCGCCACCGACGCGCACGGCAAGCACCTGCTCGCGCGCTTCGACAGCGGTCGCGTCCTGCACGTCCACCTCGGCCTGTACGGCAAGTGGACGGCCGGCGACGGGCAACCGGAGCCGCCGCGTGGTCAGGTCCGGGTGCGCCTGGAGGCGGAGGGCGGCTGGGCGGACCTGCGCGGCCCGACCGCCTGCGAGGTCCTGGAACCCGAGGGTGTCGAGGCGCTGCACGCCCGGCTGGGGCAGGACCCGCTGCGCTCCGACGCCGACCAGGCCGTCGCCTTCGCGCGGATCAGCCGCAGCCGGACGACCCTCGGGGCGCTGCTCATGCAGCAGGAGGTCGTCGCCGGGGTGGGAGCGGTCTACCGGGCGGAGGTGCTCTTCCGCGTGGGCGTCAACCCCTACCGTCCCGGCCGTGAGGTGACCCGGGAGGAGTGGGAGTCCGTCTGGAGCGACCTGGTGGTGCTCATGGGGGCGGGCCTGAAGGCCGGCCGGATCGTGACGACGCGTCCCGAGCACCGCGCGAAGCGGAAGGGGACGCCGACCCGGGGCGATGCGTTCTACGTCTACCGCCGGGCGGGTGAGCCGTGCCGGTTGTGCTCCACGCCGATCGAGTACGCGCAGATGGTCAACCGGCACCTGACGTGGTGCCCGACCTGCCAACCTCGTTAGCTGAATACCACCAGTCGCACTCCATGGACGGAGAGTGACGACTAGAGTGCTTCCATGCAGCGGTCAACCCCGCGGCCACCACGCAGCGTGGCGTCGCGACGGTCAGGGCTGCTCAGTGCCGCGCAACGTGCGTCCTGGCGCCGGTTGATCGCCCGCCCACCCCAGACGCCGGCGCTGATCGTCCTCTCCGCGGTCGTGCTCGGCGTGGGTCTGGGTTCGGCCTTCACCCGCTGGGTCCCGTTGACGGCGTTCGTGCCCGCGATCCTGATCGGTGCCTTCGTGCTGCGGATGCCGAGGATGCTGGCGCTCTGCCTCGTGGCGGTCCCGGCGATGTTCGTCTCGATCGTCGCCCGCGCCGACGACCCCCGGCCGGTGTCACCGAGCGTTCTCGTCGTCATCGCGATCACGGCCGGCATGGCGCTGGTCTTCGCCCGGGGGCGCGACCAGCTCGGACTGACCGGGTACCTCGGCGAGGCCATGCTCGTCGACCTGCGCGACCGGCTGATGGCCCAGGGGGACCTGCCGGAGCTGCCCCCGGGGTGGCACGTCGAGGGTCTGCTGCAGCCCGCCCACGGCGACGCGTTCTCGGGTGACGTCCTGCTCTCCTCCGTCTCGCCCGACCGCGCCCGGTTCGAGGTGGTCCTGGTCGACGTCTCCGGGAAGGGGCAGGACGCGGGCAGTCGCGGACTGCTGCTCTCGGGGGCCTTCGGCGGGCTGCTCGGATCGGTGTCGCCGCACGAGTTCCTCCCCGCCGCCAACCGCTACGTGCTGCGCCAGGACTGGTTCGAGGGCTTCGCGACGGCCGTGCACCTGGCGCTCGACCTCACCTCGGGGAAGGTGACCGTCTCCTCGGCCGGACACCCACCGGCCGTGCACGCGCACTCCGTCGAGAGCGCGGAGCTGCTGGACGCGGCGCACGGGCCCCTGCTCGGTGTCGTCCCCGACGCGGACTTCCCGGCCGTCACGGCGACCCTCGAACCCGGGGACGCCCTGCTCGTCTACTCCGACGGGGTCGTCGAGCAGCGCGACGTCGACCTCGGCGAGGGCATCGGTTCCCTGGTCCGCAGGCTGCTGGCCCTCACCCCCGACCGGCGGTCCGGGTCGCTGCCCCGGCTCGTCGCGGACGGGGCCGACGGCGACTCCGACGACCGCACCGCGCTGCTGCTCTGGCGCGACTAGCCCTGCGCCGGGAGCTCTCCCCGGATCCCTGCCGCGGCGCGTTCGCCGTGCTCGGCGCCGAGGTCGGCGGCCAGTCGTCGCAGCAACGGGGCCGCGTCGCGCACGCAGACCCGCGGGTCGGGTTCGAGGTCCGTCAACGCCCGTGCGTCCGCGAAGCCCGCGGCCCGCCACCGCTGCTCGGGGAGGTCCCGCCGGCCGCTGAGCACGACCACCGGGACCCCCGTCCTCGCGGCCGCCGTCGCGATCCCCACCGGGGTCTTCCCGCCCAGGGACTGCTCGTCGAAGCTGCCCTCGCCGGTGATGACGAGGTCGGCGCCCGCGGTGCGGTGGTCCCAGTTCGCGAACTCCAGCACGACCTCGATGCCCGGGCGGCGGACCGCGCCGAACAGGCCGAGGGCCACCAGACCCGTCCCGCCCGCGGCCCCCGCGCCCGGGGTGTCGCGCGCGTCCACGCCGGTCGTGGCCGCCAGGACGTCGGCGAAGCGGGTCAGCGCGCGCTCGAGCAGGTCGACGTCGGCGGGGGAGGCACCCTTCTGCGGTCCGAACACGGCGGCCGCCCCCCGCGGCCCCAGCAGCGGGTGGTCGACGTCGGCGGCGAGCGTCCAGCGCGCGGTGCGCGCCCTCGGATCGAGCCCGGTGAGGTCGATGCGGTCGAGGTCGAGCAGGGCCGCCCCGCCGTCGGGCAGGTCGTGGCCGTCCGCGTCCAGGAGTCGGGCGCCCAGGCCGACGAGGATCCCGGCGCCCCCGTCGGTGCTCGCACTGCCGCCGACGGCCAGGACGACGTGCATGGCGGCGAAGTCGAGGGCGGAGCGGATCAACTGCCCGGTGCCGCGGGTCGTGGCCGTCAGCGGGGCGGGTACCCCGCCCGGCAACCGGTCCAGCCCGGAGGCCTGCGCCATCTCCACGACCGCGGTGTCGCCGTCGCGGGCGAAGGTCGCCTCCAGGGTCTCCCCGGTCGGGCCGGCGACGCGGGTCGCCACGGCCCGGAAGGCCGCCGAGCGCAGCGCCGCCTCCACCGTCCCCTCGCCCCCGTCGGCGACGGGGATCTCGGTCGAGGTGAAGGTGCGACCCACGGTGTCGACGTCACGGGTGAGCTCCCCGAAGACGCGCTCGAAGCCCTCGCGGAAGCCCTCCGCGATCGTGCGGGCGACCTCGGTGGCGGTGAGCGAACCCTTGAACTTGTCCGGGGCCACGACGACGTGGAAGGCAGACGACATGTCGGGACCCTACAGATCACCGCGGGTGACCCCGGGGAACGACGGAGCGGCCGGCCCCGAGGGGACCGGCCGCTGTGGAGCGGGTGACGAGAATCGAACTCGCGTAGCTAGTTTGGAAGACTAGGGCTCTACCATTGAGCTACACCCGCGTGCACGGTAGAGCGTGCCACAACCCTGCGGGCAGGAGCAGCGCACCGTGCGGGGACAGCGTAACGGGTCCGGAGCGGTAGCCTGCTCCAGTACCGCCTGCGTGGTGGTCGCGGGGTGTGGCGCAGCTTGGTAGCGCGTCCGCTTTGGGAGCGGAAGGCCCCCGGTTCGAATCCGGGTACCCCGACGGACACGCGGGTGTCGCCGTACGTGGCGACGCTCGCGCACGAAAGAGCCCCGACGCGGCAGCTAGCATTCCGCGGTGCGCCGGGGCTGCCCGGCGTGCCGCACGCCTGACCACGACCTCCGCAGGACGCGGAGAGATCCCAGGAGAACCCCGCTGTGAAGAGCGACGTCGAGACCCTCAACGCGACCCGGGTGAAGTTCACCGTCGAGGTCGGCTACGACGAGCTGAAGCCCAGTCTCGACAAGGCCTACAAGACCATCGGCGGTCAGGTCCAGGTGCCGGGCTTCCGCAAGGGCAAGGTCCCCGCGCGCGTCATCGACCAGCGCGTCGGCCGCGGTGTCGTGCTCGAGGAAGCCGTCAACGACGCCCTGCCGAAGTTCTACCAGCAGGCCGTCGAGGCCTCGGACTTCCTGCCGCTGGGCCAGCCCACCGTGGACGTCACCCAGGCCCCCGACGTCAAGGACGGCGGTGACCTCAAGTTCTCCGTCGAGGTCGACGTGCGCCCGACGATCGAGCTGCCCGACCTGTCCACCATCACCGTCACGGTCGACGACCTCGAGGTCCCGGCCGAGGAGGTCGAGACCCGTCTCACCTCGCTGCGCGAGCGCTTCGGCACCCTCACCGGCGTCGACCGCGCGGCCGTCGACGGCGACTTCGTCTCCATCGACCTGCACGCCGAGATCGACGGCGAGGAGATCGAGACCGCCAAGGGCATCAGCTACCGCATCGGTCAGGGCAACATGATCGAGGGCCTGGACGAGGCGCTGACCGGCGTCGCGGCCGAGGGCACCGTGACCTTCTCCGCCCCCCTCGCCGGAGGCGAGCGCAAGGGCGAGGACGCCTCCATCACCGTGACCGTGCAGTCGGTCAAGGAGCGCGTGCTGCCCGAGGCGGACGACGACTTCGCCCAGCTGGCGAGCGAGTTCGACACGCTCGAGGAGCTCAACGCCGACCTGCTCAACCAGGTCGAGCAGGCCAAGAAGTTCGAGCAGGGTCTCCAGGCCCGCGACAAGGTCCTCGAGAAGCTCCTCGAGACCGTCGAGGTCCCGGTCCCCGAGTCCCTGGTCGAGGCCGAGATCCACGCCCACCTCGAGCGCGAGAGCCGCCTCGAGGACGCCGAGCACCGCGCCGAGATCGAGGACTCCACCCGCCAGGCGATCCGCAGCCAGCTGCTGCTGGACGCCCTCGCCGACGCCGAGGAGATCGGTGTCGACCAGGGCGAGCTGATCGAGTACCTCGTCGGCCAGGCGCAGCAGTACGGCATGGAGCCCCAGCAGTTCGTCCAGATGGTCGACGGTGCCGGCCAGGTGCCCGCCATGGTCTCCGAGGTCCGTCGCCGCAAGGCGCTGGCCGTCGCCATGGAGAAGGCCACCGTGACCGACGCCTCCGGCAACGCCGTGGACCTCGAGGAGCTCGTGGGCGGCGACGAGGACGAGGACGGCGCGGAAGCCCTCGAGTCCGGCAGCGAGTCCACCGACGAGTCCGGCCAGACCGTCGACCCGACCGGTGAGGACGAGCAGGCCGCCGCCGAGGAGACCGCGGAAGAGCCTTCGAAGAGCTGATCCCCGCCGCTGTCGGCGCGCTGTTCCCGGACCCGGGATCAGTGCGCCGACAGCGAAAAGGGCCCCGCCCCGACATGGTCGTCGGGGGCTGCGCGTTAGGGTCGATCGAGATCGGCGGAGCATCCGCCGAACCCTCCCGGACCAGGTCCGGGGTGGGTGGTCGATGCCAGGAGAGGGCCAGGGAACAGCGTGAGCGAGATCTTGAGCGCACCGGGACTGGTGACGCCGCAGCAGGCTCGAACGGGTACGCCGGGAGCGGGCCTGGACGACAACGTCTACCAGCGACTCCTGCAGCAGCGGATCATCTGGCTCGGGACCGAGGTCCGGGACGACATGGCCAACGCCATCTGCGCGCAGCTGCTGCTGCTGGCCGCCGAGGACCCCGACGCGGACATCTTCATGTACATCAACTCGCCCGGCGGATCG
Source organism: Kineococcus sp. AC630 (assembly GCF_979255925.1). NCBI lineage: Bacteria > Bacillati > Actinomycetota > Actinomycetes > Kineosporiales > Kineosporiaceae > Kineococcus > Kineococcus sp. AC630. The sequence goes on along the minus strand of NZ_CEEDMJ010000009.1, from coordinate 176,505 downwards.
GTCTCCGCGGGCATGTCGATCTACGACACCATGCAGTACATCAAGCCGGACGTGGCGACGATCGCGACCGGCATGGCGGCCTCCATGGGGCAGTTCCTGCTCGCCGCGGGTGCGGCCGGCAAGCGTTCCGCCCTGCCGCACGCGAAGATCATGATGCACCAGCCGCTGGGTGGCCTCGGTGGTTCCGCCAGCGACATCAAGATCCTGGCCGAGCAGATCATCGCCACCAAGCGGCAGATGGCCGAGCTGATCGCGTTCCACTCGGGGCAGACCTTCGAGACGATCACGCGCGACTCCGACCGGGACCGCTGGTTCTCCGCGCAGGAGGCCAAGGACTACGGGCTCATCGACCACGTCGTCGGTCACACGAGCGAGGTCGAAGGCGGGGGCGGCACCGATGCGTGAGCCGTTCCGTCCTCCGTTCACCGCCCAGATGGGAGACCGCCCGATGAACCCCCAGTCGCGCCTCAACCCGGCCTACGACCAGAACGCGCGGTACGTGCTGCCGCAGTTCGAGGAGCGCACCTCCTACGGGATGAAGCGTTCCGACCCGTACACCAAGCTCTTCGAGGACCGCATCATCTTCCTCGGCGTGCAGGTGGACGACGCCTCGGCGGACGACATCATCGCGCAGCTCATCGTCCTGGAGTCCCAGGACACCGAGCGCGACATCATCATGTACATCAACTCGCCCGGTGGGTCCTTCACGGCCCTCACGGCGATCTACGACACCATGCAGTACATCCGTCCGGACATCCAGACGTACTGCATGGGTCAGGCCGCCTCGGCCGCGGCCGTCCTGCTCGGCGCCGGTGCGCCGGGGAAGCGGTTCGCGCTGCCGAACTCGCGCATCCTCATCCACCAGCCGGCCATGGCCGGTGGCGACTACGGCCAGGCCTCCGACCTGGAGATCCAGGCCAACGAGATCCTGCGCATGCGGTCCTGGTTGGAGAGCACGCTCGCCTTCCACTCCAACCGCACCGCCGACCAGGTGCGCGAGGACATCGAGCGCGACAAGTTCCTCACCGCCAAGGAGGCCGTCGAGTACGGCCTCATCGACGAGGTGCTCCAGAGCCGCAAGGCGTCGGCCCCGTCGCTCTGAGCACGGAACGTCACTCACGCGCAGCAATGCGCGAGTCGTAGGCGCGCACCCGGGGGGCCGGTCTGGCACCGTGTCCCCCGGAGGCGTCTAATGAGTCGGGCGAGGGGTACCCGGCAGGTAGCGTGGTCAGCACGCGACGCGTCCGGTCCGCTTGGCGGCCTCCGGGTCGTGGGTCCAGCAGCACGAGGAGAGGAAGCCGTCGGTGGCACGCATCGGTGACGGGGGCGATCTGCTGAAGTGCTCGTTCTGCGGCAAGAGCCAGAAGCAGGTCAAGAAGCTCATCGCGGGCCCTGGCGTCTACATCTGCGACGAGTGCATCGACCTCTGCAACGAGATCATCGAGGAGGAGCTCGCCGAGGCCAACGACCTGGGCCTGGTGGAGCTGCCCAAGCCGAAGGAGATCTTCGACTTCCTCGACCAGTACGTCATCGGCCAGAGCTCGGCGAAGAAGTCCCTCGCCGTGGCCGTCTACAACCACTACAAGCGCATCCAGATCGGTGAGCCCTCGGCGAAGAACCGAGACGACGCCGTCGAGATCTCCAAGTCGAACATCCTGCTGATCGGCCCCACGGGCTGCGGCAAGACGTACCTCGCGCAGACGCTCGCCAAGATGCTCAACGTCCCCTTCGCGATCGCCGACGCCACGGCGCTGACCGAGGCCGGCTACGTCGGCGAGGACGTCGAGAACATCCTGCTGAAGCTCATCCAGGCCGCTGACTACGACGTCAAGAAGGCCGAGACGGGCATCATCTACATCGACGAGGTCGACAAGATCGCCCGCAAGTCCGAGAACCCCTCCATCACGCGTGACGTGTCGGGGGAGGGGGTCCAGCAGGCGCTGCTGAAGATCCTCGAGGGGACCACGGCCAGCGTCCCGCCCCAGGGTGGACGCAAGCACCCCCACCAGGAGTTCATCCAGATCGACACGACGAACGTGCTGTTCATCGTGGGTGGGGCCTTCGCCGGCCTCGACCGGATCATCGAGGCGCGCTCCGGCAAGCAGGGGCTCGGCTTCGGCGCGCAGCTGCGCTCGACGGAGAAGAAGGCGGCCGAGCCGTCCTTCGCCGAGGTCATGCCCGAGGACCTCATGAAGTTCGGGCTGATCCCCGAGTTCATCGGTCGTCTGCCCGTCATCACCTCGGTGGAGAACCTGGACCAGGAAGCCCTGGTGCAGATCCTCACCAAACCGCGCAACGCCCTCGCCAAGCAGTACCAGCGGATGTTCGAGCTGGACGGGGTGGAGCTGGAGTTCACCGACGACGCCCTGGAGGCCGTCGCCGACCAGGCGATCCTCCGCGGGACCGGTGCGCGAGGGCTCCGCGCGATCATCGAGGAGGTCCTCCTCCCGGTGATGTTCGACGTGCCCAGCCGCGACGACATCGCCCGGGTCGTCGTGACCCGTGAGGTCGTGCTGAAGAACGTGAACCCGACGCTCGTGCCCCGTGAGGCCCCGGCCCGCAAACCCACCCGGGAGCGCCGCGAGAAGTCCGCCTGACCCCAGGACGACGAAGGCCCCGCACCTCCTCGAGGTGCGGGGCCTTTCTCGCTTCCCGTGATCTCGCAGGGAGTCCCAGCGGGATCACGGGTGGGTGAGGGTCACTGCTGGAGGACGGCCTCGACGTCGATCGCGACCTTGAGCGTGGTCCCGAAGACGGCGACACCGATGCCGACGGCCTGGTTCCAGTTCATCTTGAAGTCGTCGCGGTGCAGCTCGGCCGTGGCCGAGAACGCCGCCCGGGTGCCACCCCACGGGTCGGGACCGCTGCCGGAGTAGGACAGCTGCAGCTGCACGGACCGCGTGGTGGCCAGCAGGGTCAGGTCCCCGGCGAGGACCCACCCGTCGGCTCCGCGCTGCAGGCCCGTCGCCCGGAACGACAACGTCGGGAACTCCGCGGTGTTGAGGAAGTCCGCCGAGCGCAGGTGCTCGTCGCGCTGGGCGTTGCCGGTGTCGATCGAGGTCGCGTCGATCTCGACCTCGACACGGGAACGGGTGACGTCCTCGGGGACGGTGATCACCCCGGAGAAGCTGGTGAAGCGTCCGGTGACCGCCGAGAGACCCAGGTGGTGGGCCCGCGCGGAGATCGTCGAGTGCGTGACGTCGATCGCCCAGATCCCGGGCGGGGGGACGTCGCTGCCACCCTGACGGCGCAGTCGGACCTCACCGACGTGCCAGGCCCCGTCGGCCGGGACGACGACGGTCGTGGCCCGCGGCTCGTGCGCCGGGGCCGCGACGAGCATCGTCGCGGCGCCCGCCGGGACGCCGTCGAGGGAGAAGACCCCGTCGCCGGCGGTCACCGCCCGGGCCACCTGGGCACCGTCGGCGCCGAGCAGCGTGACCGAGGCGCCGGTGACGGGCCACCCCTCACGGGTCAGCACCTTCCCCTCACCGGTGACGCCCGCGCCGCCCTGCGCGCCGACGTTCCGGTCGGCGCGCAGGTCGGTCTCGCGGTCGGGACTCACCGCTGGTCGCCGATCTGGGAGTTCGTCTCGAAGCGGGTCAGGTCCAGCGTGGTGCCGGCCTGGCCGGAGCCCAGGGTCAGCTGGGCGGCGGAGACGGTGTCCTCCTCGATGTCGACGGCCGTGGCCACCGGAGCGAACCCGGCGGCGGTGAGCGTGTAGTGCCCGCCCGCCAGGTCCTCGAAGGAGTAGCTGCCGTCGGTGCCGGTGACGACGGAGCCGACGACCTCACCGGAGGAGTCGACGAGGGTCACGGACGCCTCGCGGACGACCCGGCCGTCGCTCGCGGCGACGACGGTGCCGGTGAGGCGGCCGCCGCCGGTGAGGACGAGGTCGCAGGCCAGGGCGCCGGAGTCGGGGACCTCGACGCTGCGGGCCAGCGGACGGTGCGACTCGTTCTGCGCGGTCAGCACGTAGCTGCCGCCCATGAGCTGGTCGAAGGCGTAGCTGCCGCCACCGTCGGTGCGGGTGGAGCCGACGACCTCGCCGGTCACGTCGGTCAGGGTGACGAGCGCGCCCTGGACCCCGTGGTGGTTGCCGGAGTCGACGCCGTCGTGGATCTCGTGGGCCAGGACCCGGCCGGTGATGGCCGAGCGACCCGAGAGCACCACGTCGCGGGTGACGGAGGTGTCCCCGATCCCGACGAGGGTCGCCGACGGGGCCACGTGGGCCGCCGCGACGATCAGCAGGTAGGTCCCGCCGGTCGGCAGCGCGAGGCGGTAGGTGCCGTCCTCGCGGGTGGAGGTGCGGGCCACCTGCTGGCCGGACTGGTCGGCGAGGGTCACGACGGCACCCGGCAGCGGGCGCCGGTCGTGGTGGCGGACGGAACCGGACAGCGAGAGCCCGGTGTCGGTGCGGGTGGACTGAGCGGACACGCTCGTCGTCTCCTCCCGGTCGTGGTGCGCGACACCGTTGAGCGCTGCGGCGGCACCGTTCACGGACCCGTTCACCGAGTTGCTGTGCGAACCCTCGACCGCAGCGTGCCCGGCCGGGGAGTCCTGGACCGCCGCGGGAGCGGTGGTCGCCACCTGGGCATCCTGTCCGGTCTCCTCGCCGCCGCGCAACGCCCGCTCCTTGAAGAAGAACGTGATGACGAACGCGAAGAGGGCGAAGGGGGCCGCGATGAGGAAGACCTCGGCGATCGAGGAGCCGTAGGCGGCCTGGACGATGCCGCGGACGGGCTCGGGGATCGTGGCCAGGTCCGGCACCCCGGTGCTGGAACCGAGCGAGCGAGCCGCTGCGGCGGGGTCGATGCCGGCGGAGCGCAAGCCCGAGGTCAGGTGGCTGGTCACGCGGTGGCCGAGGACGGCACCGAGGGCCGAGACGCCGATGGCTCCGCCGAGGCTGCGGGCGAAGGCCACGAAGGACGACGCGGAGCCGAGGTCACGGGGTTCGACGACGTTCTGGACCGCGAGCACGAGGTTCTGCATCATCATGCCGACGCCGAGGCCGACGAGGGCCATGTACGGCGCGACGACCCAGTAGTTGGTGTCGTACTCGATGGTGCCCATGAGGCCGAGACCGACGGTGAGGAGCAGGCCGCCCACGACGAGCCAGCTCTTCCAGCGTCCGGTCTTGGTGATGAACCGGCCGGCGATGGTCGAGGACAGGAAGAGCCCGATGATCATCGGGATGGTCATGATCCCGGCCCTGGTCGGGGTCTCCCCGCGGGCCAGCTGGAAGTACTGACCGAGGAAGATCGTGGCGGCGAACAGGGCGACACCGACGAAGAGGCTCGCGGCGGCGGAGAGGGCGATCGTCGGGTTGCGGAAGAACTTCAGCGGGACGATCGGCTCCTTGGCGCGGTGCTCGGCCAGGACCGCGAGGCCCAGGAAGACCACACCCCCGGCGACCAGGGCGACGGTCCACCAGGAGCCCCAGGCGAACTCGGTGCCGGCCAGGGAGACCCAGACGAGCAGCGCGGAGATGCCGGCGGCGAGGAGGAAGGCGCCGAGGTAGTCGATGGAGACGGCGCGCTTGGCCTGCGGGGGCAGCTTCAGCTTGAACTGGAGCACGAAGAAGGCGATGACGGCGAACGGAACACCGACGTAGAAGCACCAGTGCCAGGACAGGTGCTGGGTGAGGACCCCGCCGATCAGCGGGCCCCCGACGGTGGCGAGGGCGAAGGTCGCGCCGAGGTAGCCGGAGTACCGACCGCGTTCCCGGGGGCTGACCATCGACGCCAGCACGACCTGGGTGAGGGCGAGCAGACCGCCACCGCCGATGCCCTGGAAGACGCGCAGCGTGATGAGCATGCCCATGTTGGTGGACAGGCCCGCGACGACCGAGGCGATCACGTAGATGATCAGCGCCGTCTGCACGAGCAGCTTCTTGGAGAACAGGTCCGAGAGCTTGCCCCAGATGGGGGTGGAGATCGTCGTCGCGAGCAGCGCGGCGGTGACGACCCAGGTGTAGCCGGACTCCGTGCCGTGGAGGTCGTTGACGATGGTCGGGAGTGCGTTCGAGACGACCGTCGAGGACAGGATCGCCACGAACATCCCGAGGAGCAGGCCGGACAGCGCCTCGAGGACCTCCTTGTGGGACATCTTCGGCGCAGCACTGTCGGAGGGCGCGAGGTGGGTGTCTGTGGTGGTGCTCATGCGTTCGCCTGCAACTCTTTCTCCCGCTCTGGAACGAGCTCGGTGTTCTCCGGCGACGCTGCCGCTGACGTGGTGGCCGCGCACGCGGCGGTGGCGGTCGTGACGAGTTTCCCGAGGAGCCGGGTGAGGTCGCCGACCTCGTGGTCGGGCCAGGCGTCGAGGCGCTCGACGAGCTTGCCGACGATGGCCCGGCGGTGGTGGCGGAGTTCTTCGACACCCTCGGCGCTGACGGTCAGCCGCTGCGAGCGGCCGTCGTCGGGGTCGGGGGCGGAGTCGAGGAACCCCTTCTGCCGCAGGTGGGTCACCTGGCGGCTGACGGTGGAGAGGTCGAGCGAGAGGTGCTCGGCGACTTCGCTGATCCGCATCGAACCCCGCTGGTGCACGACGGCCAGCGTCGCGATCGCGGGGGTGTTCAGCGTGCCGACGAGCGTGCGACGTGCGCGGAGCAGGTCCGGGAACACGTCGACGAGCGCGGCACACGCGTGAGGTGTGGCCATGTCGACCTTCAAGCTCGGTTGGTGTGTGCAAGCAACGATATGCCCGGATGGTTGCAGCATGCAACCCCGAGGTCCCCAGGAGCTGTCGTCAGGGGGAGGGAAGGTCAGATCAGGGCGTTGAGGCGGCCGAGGAGGGTGGCGAGCTCGGTCATGTCGTCCTCGGGCCAGCCCTCGAGGCGGGAGTGCAGGCGCTGCCGGCGGGCCGAACGTGCCGCGTGCACCTTCTCCAGGCCCTCGGGGGAGAGGGTCAGCCGCACGGCGCGACCGTCCGTGGGGTCGGCTTCGCGGGTCACCAGTCCGAGCCGTTCGAGGAGCTGGACCTGGCGCGACAGGGTGGGCTTGCCGATCCCGAAGAACGTCGCGAGGTCGGAGGGACGGGTCTCACCGACGTCGTCGAGACGGACGAGCAGGCTGTACGCCTCGGGTTCGAGGTCGGGGTGCACGCTGCGCGCGGTCTCCCGGTTGATCGCGCGTGAGCGGCGCAACAGCACGGCGAGTTCGCGTTCCAGTGCTTCGGCAGGACCCGTGACCATCCGAGGAACCTACCGGTCCGTGCGGCGCCGCACGTGCCACGCATCCGACGCGCCGGGCCCGGCGGCTTGTCCAGGGGCCCCGGTCCCCGTACTGTCCCCATCGATGCATCGAGCCGATGCATCGGAACGGAGAACTTGTGGTCCGCAAACGCGGCGACGTCCTGCTCCTCGCAGTCCTGGCGCTGCTGGCCGACGGCCCGCTGCACGGCTACGAGGTCCGCAAGCGTCTCGACCTGCGCCTCGGTGTCTTCCGGGCGCTGTCCTACGGGACGCTCTACCCCGCGTTGCGCGCCCTGCAGGCCGGTGGCTGCATCACCGAGACGACCGAGGAACGCATCCCGGGCACCGTCAGCCCGAAGCGTGCGCGCGTCGTCTACGAGATCACCCGCCACGGCAAGGACCGGCTCGGGCAGATGCTCGAGGAGTCCGGTCCCGACGCGTGGGAGGACGACGCGTTCGGCGTCCACTTCGCCCTCTTCACCCGGGTCGCCCCGCGCACGCGGTTGCGCATCCTCGAAGGCCGCCGGGCCCGTCTGCTGGAACGTCTCGAGCAGATGAACCGCTCCATCGACCGAACCCAGGCCCAGCTCGACTCCTACGCCCTCGAGGCGCAGCGGCACGGCCTGGAGACCGTCCGCAGCGAGGTCGACTGGCTCGAACGCCTCATCTCCGCAGAGCACCACCCCGAGAAACCAGAGGAGAACCCCTGATGGCAGGACCCATCCGCGTCGCGATCGTCGGCGTCGGCAACTGCGCCGCCTCGCTCGTCCAGGGCGTGCACTACTACCGCGACGCCGACCCGACGCAGAGCGTCCCCGGTCTCATGCACGTCCAGTTCGGCGACTACCACGTGCGTGACATCGAGTTCGTCGCCGCGTTCGACGTCGACGACAAGAAGGTCGGTACCGACCTCGCCGACGCCATCGGCGCCAGCGAGAACAACACCATCAAGATCTGCGACGTCCCGACCACCGGGGTGACCGTCCAGCGCGGCCCCACCCTCGACGGCCTCGGGAAGTACTACCGCGAGACCATCACCGAGTCCGACGCCGAACCCGTCGACGTCGTCGCCGCGCTGCGCGAGGCGAAGGCCGACGTCCTCGTCTGCTACCTGCCCGTCGGTTCCGAGGACGCGGCGATGTTCTACGCCCAGGCCGCGATCGACGCGCACGTCGCCTTCGTCAACGCGCTGCCCGTCTTCATCGCCGGCACCCCGGAGTGGGCGCAGAAGTTCACCGACGCCGGTGTCCCGATCGTCGGCGACGACATCAAGTCCCAGGTCGGTGCGACCATCACCCACCGGGTCCTCGCGAAGCTCCTCGAGGACCGCGGCATCAAGCTGGAACGCACCTACCAGCTGAACGTCGGCGGCAACATGGACTTCAAGAACATGCTGGAACGCGACCGCCTGGAGTCGAAGAAGATCTCCAAGACCCAGGCCGTCACCTCGAACGTGCACGCCGACTTCGGCACCCGCAACGTCCACATCGGTCCCAGCGACTACGTCCAGTGGCTCGACGACCGCAAGTGGGCCTACGTCCGCCTCGAGGGCAAGGCCTTCGGCGACGTCCCGCTCAACCTGGAGTACAAGCTCGAGGTCTGGGACTCCCCGAACTCCGCCGGCGTCATCATCGACGCCGTCCGGGCCGCGAAGATCGGTCTGGACCGGGGGATCGGCGGTCCGCTGCTGTCCCCGTCGGCGTACTTCATGAAGTCCCCGCCGCAGCAGCGCGACGACGAGGCCGGCCGCCACGGCGTCGAGGCGTTCATCGCGGGCACCGTCGACCGCTGACCCCCACCGATCCGTGATCTTGCTGGGGTTCCCAGCAAGATCACGGATCGGGTCAGTCGGTGGGGGCGATCTCCGCCTTCGCCGTCAGGGTCTCCGCACCCTCGACGACCTCCCAGCTGATCGAGGCCGCGCGCGAGGCGGCCAGCAGGTCACCCTCGGCGCGACGAGCGGCGTCCACGAGCGCGGCCGGGCCGGACAGGGTGGCCGCGGTGAGCGGGGTCTTCTGCGAGACCTTGGCCTCGCTCTTCACCTTGCGCAGCGCCGAGAGCGCCTGCCCCGCAGCGGAGAGCACGCCGAGCGCACCGTCGTCGGTCGCCCCCAGGTCGTCCAGGACGGGCCAGGCGCTGGTGTGCACCGAGCCGTCCTGCCACCACGACCAGACCTCCTCGGCCGCGTAGGGCAGGAACGGCGCGAACAGGCGCAGCAGCGTCCGCAACGCGATCGCCGCCGTCGCCCGGGCGCTGGCCGCGGCCACCGGACCGCGGGAACCGTAGGCGCGGTCCTTGACCAGCTCCACCCAGTCGTCGCAGAAGTTCCAGAAGAACTTCTCGGTCACGTCCAGCGCGCTCGCGTGGTCGTAGCGCTCGAACGCCTCGGTGGCCTGGCGCACCACGACGGACAACCCCGCGAGCACGCTGGCGTCGATGGGTTCCGTCACCGCGGCCGGCTCCGCCGCCGTGCCGCGCTCGACCCCGAGCCCGAGGACGAACTTCGAGGCGTTGAGCAGCTTCATCGCCAACCGGCGCCCGATCTTCATCTGGCCGGTGTCGAACGTCGCGTCGGTGCCCAACCGGGAGGACGCGGCCCAGTAGCGCACGGCGTCGGAGCCGAACTCCTCCAGCAGCGCCAACGGCGTGACGACGTTGCCCTTGGACTTCGACATCTTCTTGCGGTCGGGGTCGAGGATCCAGCCCGAGAGCGCCGTCCGCGCCCAGGGCAGACCGTCGAACTCCAGGTGCGAACGCACCACGGTGGAGAACAGCCAGGTGCGGATGATGTCCTGGCCCTGCGGGCGCAGGTCCATCGGGTAGACCCGGGAGAACAGGTCCTCGTCCCGTTCCCAGCCGCCGGCCAGCAGCGGGGTCAGCGACGACGTCGCCCAGGTGTCCATCACGTCGGGGTCGGCGGCGAAACCACCCGGCACCCCGCGCTGGTCCTCGGTGAAACCGGGAGCGGCCTCCGCCGCCGGGTCCACCGGCAGCGCCGACTCCTCGGGGACGATCGGGGAGTCGTAGACGGGTTCACCGTCGGCGTCGAGGCGGTACCAGACCGGGAACGGCACCCCGAAGAAGCGCTGACGCGAGATCAGCCAGTCCCCGTTGAGCCCCGTGACCCAGTGGTCGTAGCGGTGCTTCATGTGCTCGGGGTGCCAGGCCAGCTCTCCACCGCGGGCGAGCAGCGCGGAGCGCAGGTCGGTGTCGCGGCCCCCGTTGCGCAGGTACCACTGACGGGTCGAGACGATCTCGAGCGGGCGGTCGCCCTTCTCGTAGTACTTCACCGGGTGCGTGATCTCCTTCGGCTCGCCGACCATGTCGCCGGAGGCCTGCAGGGCCTCGACGACGGCCTTCTGCGCGCTGAACACCGTCGCCCCGGCGATGCTCTCGTAGAACCCGGCGCCGTCGGGGGTGGTCAGCCACGCGGGGGTCTCGCGCAGCAGGCGCCCGTCGCGCCCGATGACGGCGCGGTTGGGCAGCTGCAGCTCACGCCACCAGGTGATGTCGGTCGTGTCGCCGAAGGTGCAGATCATCGCGATCCCGGACCCCTTCTCGGGGTCGGCCAGCCGGTGCGCCACCACGGGGACCTCCACGCCGAACAGCGGCGTCGTCACGGTCTTGCCGAACAGCGGCTGGTAGCGCTCGTCGTCGGGGTGGGCGACGAGGGCCACGCAGGCCGGCAGCAGCACCGGGCGGGTCGTCTCGATGTACACGGTCTCGCCGCCGTCGGTGGGGGCGAACCCGATCCGGTGGTAGGCGCCCTCGGTGTCCTTGTCCTCCAGCTCGGCCTGCGCGACGGCCGTGCGGAACGTCGTGTCCCACAGCGTCGGTGCCTGCTGGGAGTACGCCTCGCCGCGCGCGAGGTTGCGCAGGAAGGCGCGCTGGGCCGTGGCCCGCGAGGTCGCCGAGATCGTGGAGTAGGTGTGCGACCAGTCCACCGAGAGGCCGAGACGGCGCCACAGCGACTCGAAGACCTGCTCGTCCTCGGCCGTCAGCCGGTCGCAGAGCTCGACGAAGTTGCGCCGCGAGATCTGGACGAAGTCGCGGTCGTTCTTCGGTGCCTTCTCCGGCGGCACGAACGAGGCGTCGTAGGGCAGCGTCGGGTCGCAGCGCACGCCGTAGTAGTTCTGCACCCGGCGTTCGGTCGGCAGGCCGTTGTCGTCCCAGCCCATCGGGTAGAAGACGGACTTGCCGCGCATGCGCTGGAAGCGGGCGACGACGTCGGTGTGGGTGTAGCTGAAGACGTGCCCGACGTGCAGCGAACCGGACACCGTCGGCGGCGGGGTGTCGATGGAGTAGACGTCGGCGCGCTGGGAGGTGCGGTCGAAGGCGTAGGTGCCCTCGTCCTGCCACGTCGGGGCCCAGCGCTCCTCCAGCCCGTCCACCGTGGGACGGTCGGGTACCTCGACACCGGGCGCGACGTTCGTCTGGAACTGGGGTGCGGGCGCTGCGGGCGTGGCGTCGGACATGACCCCATCATTCCAGCCGTGACCGGGCCCCCGCTCCGGCACCCGATCCGGTGACGGGTGCTGAAGGTGCGCCCGGGACCCGCCGATGCTGCGGTATGCCCTCCGCCCGACGCCTGCTGCCCTGGCAGGCCTACGCCGTCGGTGGTGCGCTCGCCACTGCCGTGGGTGTCGCGCTGCCGGCGGGGATGCTCAACGACGCCCTGTTCTCGGTCGTCAGCGTCTCCGCCGCGGTGGCGACCGCCGTCGGCACCCGCCTGCACCGACCGCAGCGCGCCTCGGCCTGGTGGCTGCTGACCGCCGGTCTGCTGGCCTGGGCACTGGGCGACGTCTCCTACGCCGTCTGCTACACCTGGCTCGGCTGGGACGCCTTCCCCAGCGTCCCCGACCTCTTCTACCTGATCGCCTACCCCCTCATCGCCGTCGCGATGCTGCGGATGGCGCGCCAGGCCCGGCCCGGGGCCGACCGCGAGGGCGTCATCGACGCCGCGATCCTCGCCGTCGGCTTCGGTCTGCTGTCTTGGACCTTCCTCGTGCGCCCGGCGCTGGCCGCCCTGCCGCAGGACCTGCCCGCCGGACTCGTCTCGCTGGCCTACCCCGTGGGCGACGTCGTCGTCCTGGCGATGCTGGTGCGGGTCCTGAGCGCCGCCGGACCCCGATCGGCTGCGGCCGGGCTGCTGGGCGGGGCGGCGGTCTGCATGCTGACGGCCGACACCCTCTGGCAGTACTCCGACGCCTACGCCACCCTGGACAGCACCTGGGTCGATCTGGCCTTCTCCGCCTCCTACGTGCTGTGGGGGATGGCCGCGCTGCACCCCTCGATGCGCCGCCTCTCCGATCCCTCGCCCAGCAGTCGCCACGAGTTCACCCCGCTGCGCCTGGCCGTCCTCACCGGCGCCAGCCTCCTCGCCCCCGGCACCCTGGCCCTGCAGCTGACCCTGGGGCTGCCGACCGAGGGCTGGGCGGTCGTCGTCGGCGCCACCACCCTGTTCCTGCTCGTGGTCGCCCGGATGTCGACCCTGCTGCGCCGGCTGCGCGAGCAGACCGACCTGCTGGGCGACCTCGCGCGCACCGACCCCCTCACCGGCCTGCTCAACCGCCGCAGCGCCGACGCCGAGCTGCAGCGGGCACAGGAGCGGGCCCGGGGCGAGGGGGTCCCCCTCGTCGTCGCCCTGCTCGACCTCGACCACTTCAAGGCCTTCAACGACACCTACGGCCACCCCGCCGGTGACGCCCTCCTGGTGGGGGCGGCGACCGCCTGGAGCACCGCGCTGGCCGGGACGGGGGCCCAGCTCGCGCGGTGGGGCGGGGAGGAGTTCCTCCTCGTCATCACCGGGTGGGAGCCCGCGCGCGTCGAGCTGCTGCTGGCCGACCTGCGCGCGGTGGTCCCCGCGGGCCAGTCGTTCTCCGCCGGCCTGGCCGGCTGGGACGGGCGGGAGGGGACCGGCGTCCTCGTCGGCCGGGCCGACGAGGCCCTCTACGCCGCCAAGCACGCCGGACGCGCCTGCAGCCGCACCGCCGTCGCGCACCGCCCCGAGCAGCAACCGGGGGAGTACTCGCGCCCCAGCGCCTGACGTGTGTGAAACTCGCAGGAACACGCGGCCGACGACGTCTGCAGGAGTTCCGATGAGCACCACGTTCAGCACCACCCTGGCCGAGCACGCCCGCAGCCGGCCCGACGGCGTCGCCGTCCGACTCGACGAGCACACCCTCACGTGGCGCGGGTTCGACGACGCCACCGCCCGGGTCGCGACCCTGCTGCGCACCGAAGGCGTCCGGCCCGGCGACCGCGTCGCCCTGATCCTGCCCAACGTGCCCCAGTTCCCCGTGCTCTACCACGGCATCCTCCGCGCCGGCGCGGTCGTCGTCCCGATGAACCCGCTGCTGCGCGGCCGCGAGGTGAACCACCACTTCGCCGACTCCGGCGCCGTCCTCGCCTTCGTCTGGCACGCCGTCGCGGACGCCTCCCACGCCGGCGCCGTCGGCACCCCCACCCGGGTGGTCGTCGTCGAACCGGAGGCCACCGCCGCCCTGCTCGCCGGCGTCGACCCCGACCCCGCGGCGCACGCACCGGACCCCGACGACACCGCCGTGATCCTCTACACCTCCGGCACCACCGGTTCCCCCAAGGGTGCGGAGCTGAGCCACCGCAACCTCTTCAGCAACGCCGTCACCTCCCAGGAGAGCCTCATCCGCCTCGGCGGGGACGACGTCATCCTCGGCGCGCTGCCGCTGTTCCACGCCTTCGGCCAGACCTGCGCCATGAACACCGCCCTCATCGCCGGGCGCACCATGACCCTTCTGCCGCGCTTCAGCGCCGCCGCGGCGCTCGCGGTCGTGCAGCGCGACCGGGTGACCCACTTCGCCGGCGTGCCGACGATGTACGTCGCGATGCTCAACGAACCCGACGCCGAGTCCTACGACCTGTCCTCCTGGCGTTCCTGCGTCTCCGGTGGCGCGTCGTTGCCGGTGGAGGTCCTGCGCGGTTTCGAGGCGCGCTTCGGCGTGGAGATCCTGGAGGGCTACGGGCTGAGCGAGACCTCCCCGGTCGCCTCCTTCAACCACCCCGGCGCCGTCCGCAAACCCGGCACGATCGGGATCCCGGTGCGCGGCTGCGAGATGGACCTGCGCGGCGCCGACGGCTCCGTCGTCACCGAGGGGGTCGGGGAGATCGTCGTCCGCGGGGAGAACGTCATGAAGGGCTACTGGCGCAACGAGACCGCGACGGCGCAGACGTTCGTCGACGGCTGGTTCCGCACGGGGGACCTCGCGACCCGCGACGAGGACGGGTACTACACGATCGTCGACCGGGCCAAGGACATGATCGACCGCGGTGGCTACAACGTGTACCCGCGCGAGGTCGAGGAGGTCCTCTACGAGCACCCCGCGGTCGAGCAGGTCGCCGTCGTCGGTTTCCCGGACCCGCTGGTGGGGGAGGAGATCGGCGCGGCCGTCGTCCTCAAGGAGGGGGCGCACGCGACGCCCGAGGAGTTGCAGCAGCACGTGAAGGACGCGCTCGCGGCGTACAAGTACCCGCGCCGGGTCTGGATCGTGGAGGAGCTGCCGAAGGGCCCCACCGGCAAGATCCTCAAACGCGAGATCCACCCGCCCGTCCGCAGCACCGAGCACGAGGAGCGCCCCGCATGACCAGCCCGACCGGAGTGGACTACTACGAGATCGCCGGCGACCTCACCGACGCCGAGCGCGAGGTCTGGGCGAGTGTCCGCGCCTTCGTCGACGAGAAGGTGATCCCGGTCGCGGGCGGGTACTGGGAACGCGCCGAGATGCCGCTGGACCTCCTCAAGGAGTACGCCCAGCTGAACCTCGTGGGCGACGGTCTGCAGGGACCGGGGATCCCGGCGCTGAGCCACACCGCCGCCGGTCTGATCACGATGGAACTGTCCCGGGGCGACGGGAGCTTCGCGACGATGCTCGGCGTCCAGGCCGGTCTCGCGATGCGCTCCATCGCCTTCCTGGGCTCGGAGGAGCAGAAGGAGCGCTGGCTGCCGCCGATGGCGCGCCTGGAGGTCCTCGGAGCGTTCGGGCTCACCGAACCCGACCACGGGTCCGACGCCGTGGCGCTGGCCACGACCGCCCGGCGCGAGGGGGACGAGTACGTCCTCGACGGCGCCAAGCGCTGGATCGGGTTCGGCACGATCTGCGACGTCTGCGTCGTGTGGGCCCGCGGTGAGGACGGCGCCGTCCAGGGTTTCCTCGTCGAACGCGGGACGCCGGGGTTCAGCGCCACCGCCATCCAGGGCAAGGCGTCGTTGCGCGCCATCCACAACGCCGACATCACGCTGACCGGGGTGCGGGTCCCGGCCGCGAACCGGCTGCCCGGCGGGAACTCCTTCCGCGACACCGGCCGCGTCCTGTCCGCGACCCGGGCCGGGATCGCCTGGGGTGCGCTCGGTCACGCGACGGCCGCCTACGAGACGGCGCTGGCCTACTCCCTGGAGCGCAAGCAGTTCGGCCAGCCGCTGGCGAGCTTCCAGCTCGTCCAGGACAAGCTGGTGCAGATGCTCGCCGAGGTCACCGCGATGCAGCTGTTCTGCCTGCGCGTCGGCAAGCTCGCCGACTCCGGCCGCCTCACCGACACCCAGGCCTCGCTGGCCAAGGTCAACGCCACCCGCAAGGCCCGCTTCGTGACGGCGATGGCCCGCGACCTGCTCGGCGGCAACGGGATCCTGCTGGAGCACCGCGTCGCCCGGCACATGGCCGACGTCGAGGCGCTGCACACCTACGAGGGGACGGAGTCCATCCAGACCCTCATCGTCGGCCGCCACCTCACGGGCATCTCCTCCTTCACCTGACCGCCGGCTCCTGGTCGTCAGGCGGTCCGGAAGGGGGTTCGGACGAAGATGCCGTACACCACGGCGGCGAGGGCGGCGATGATCCCGCCGATGACGAGGGACGGCGTGTAGCTGCCGTAGGTGTCGTAGATCCATCCGGTGAGCAGCGGCGCGAACGCGCCCCCGAAGTAGCCCCCGAAGTTCTGGATCGAGCCGACGGTCGCGACCTGAGAGTTGTTGGCGATGTCGCCCGGCATGGCCCAGGCCGCGGCCTGGGTGGTGGCGATGAAGCCGACGGCGAGGACGAGGACGGCAACGGCCAGGACGAGGTTCGTGACGAACGCGCTCAGGCACACCAGGACACCGGCGGAGACCGCGGCGACCATCATGACCTTCCGCTTGGCGGCCAGCGGGTCGACCCCCGGGCGGTTCGCGAGGGTGTTCATGACCCGGCCCCCGGTGATGCCGAGGATCGCGCCACCGAGGTAGGGCAGCGCTGAGATCCAGCCGGACTGCGCGATGCTGATCCCGCGGGCGTCCTGCAGGTACAACGGCAGGAACGTGATGAAGATGTTCCAGATCCAGATGATGCAGAAGAAGCCCGCCATCATGCCCCACACCTGGCGATGCCTGAACAGGCCCAGCCACGAGACGGGTTCGGCGACGGCGTCGGAGCCGGTTCCCCGACCCTCGGCGATGTGGCGCATCTCCTCCTCGCCGAGGCGGCGGTGGTCTTCGGGGGAGCGGTACCAGACGTAGAACGCGACCGCCAGGACGAGACCCAGCACGCCGAGGAACCCGAAGACGGTGCGCCAGCCGAAGGCGAGCATGATCGCGGTGAGGACGGGCGGCGCTATCGCCGGGCCCCACTTGGAGCCGCTGTCCCAGATCGCGGTGGCCTGGCCGCGTTCGGCGCGCGGGAACCAGTCCGCGGTCATCCGGGCGGCGGCGGGGGAGTTGGGGGCCTCGGTGATGCCCAGGAGCACGCGGAAGACCACGAAGTGGCCGGCGCGCTGTCCGAGGGCCATCAGCGCGGTCGAGACCGACCACAACGCGATGGCCAGGAAGTAGGCGCGCCGGGCACCGAGCCGGTCGACGATCCAGCCGACCGGGAGCTGGGCGAAGGCGTAGGTCCAGGAGAAGACCGCTCCCAGCAGGCCGATGTCGGTGCGGGTGATGCCGAGCTCGGAGATCATCTCCGGTGCCGCGATCGACACGGCGCTGCGGTCCATGTAGTTGACGATCCCGGCGAGCAGGGCGAAGCCGAGGATCCACCAGCGCAGGTTCCTGATCGGGCGTCGGCGCACCGACAGGTCGGAACGGGTCGTCTGCGTCATCGCAGCGGTCTCCTTCGACGTGGGGGACCTTCCGTGGTCACAGGGTCACGTCGAGCTTGTGGGTGCCTGAGGCCATCGTCAAGGGGTTGACGGAAAATCCTATTGGATGTTGGATCGTTGTGACTGGTCCATCGAAGGAGACGAATCCGACGTGAACGCGTTCCCCGCCCAGCGCACCGCCGTCGTCACGGGGGTCGGTGCCCCGCGCGGCATCGGTCGCGTGGTGGCCCGCCGCCTCGCCCGCGAGGGCTGGAGCCTCGCCCTCGTCGACGTCCGCGAGGACGGTGTCGCCGAGATCGCCGAGGAACTGTCCTCCTCCACCTCGGTGTTCGGTGTGGCCGTGGACATCACCGCCCAGGACGACGTCGTGGCTGCCTTCGCCCGCATCGACGACGCGCTGCCGCCCGTCGTGGGTCTCGTGAACCTCGCCGGGATCGCCTGCCCCACGCCGTTGATGGAGCTGACGGTGGCGGAGTGGAACCTCAGCTACGCGGTGAACGCGACGGGGTCCCTGCTGATGATCCAGTCCGCGGCGAAGCGGATGCAGGAGGTCGGGGTCGGACGCATCGTCAACACCTCCTCGATCACCGCGCTCGACGGGGGCGGGACGTTCTCCAAGACCGCCTACGCGGCCTCGAAGGCCGCCGTCCTGGGGCTGACCAAGGGCGCGGCCCGTGAACTCGGCCCGTTCGGCATCACGGCGAACGCGATCCTGCCCGGTCCCATCGACACCGACATCATGGGCGGGAAGCTCACCGACGAGCGCAAGGCCGACATGTCGGCCGGAATCCCCGTCGGCCGCGTCGGCCAGCCCGACGACATCGCCGCGATGGTCTCGTTCCTGGTGAGCGAGGACGCGGGGTACGTGAACGGTGCGGAGTTCCAGGTCGACGGCGGGAAGCTCATCCACTGACGGTTCAGGCGGGGACGGCGGACTCGCGGTCGTCGAGGGCGCGTTCGCGCACCTTCTCGAGGTGCTCGCGCACCGCGAGTTCCACCCCGTCCGGTTCCCGGCGGCCCAGGGCATCGACGATGGCCGCGTGCTCGGCCACCGCCAACTGCGCGTCCGTGACCCCGACGCCGGGGACCAGGCGCAACCGGAACCGCTGGATCTGGCCGTTCAGCCCCTCGAAGGCCTCGGCGAGGAACCGGTTCCCGCCGGCCCGGTTCAGGACGTGGTGGAACTCGTTGTCCGCCGCGTGGTACTCCCGGTACTCCGCGAAACCCGGTCCGGTGGGTGCCGCCGCCATGCGTTCCACGGTGGCCGCCAGCACGGTGAGCAGGGCGTCGTCCACGTGCGCCGCGGCCAGCGCGGCGTTGCGGCACTCCAGCAGCAACCGCGCGTCCATGAGGTCGTTCACCTCGGTCGCGCTCAGCATGTCCGCGACGAAGTACCCGCGCAGGGCCGCGCGGTGGACGAGACCGGTGGACTCGATGCGGACCAACGCCTCCCGCACCGGCGTGGGGGAGACCCCGAGGTCGCGCGCGAGGCCGTCGATGCTCAACGAGGAACCCGGGGCGGCGTGCCCGTCCATCAACCACGTGAGCAACGAGGTGTGGACGGCGTCGGCGAGCGAGGCCCGGGACGGGGCGGTGGGGAGGGTGGGGGCGTCGCGTGCCACTGCCACCACCCTCCCGGACCGAGAACTCTCGCCCGACAGGCTATCCCGCCGGGTGGAACCGCCGTCCGGTGACGCGCTCGGAGGCCCCGACGCGGTCGAGGTACGGGGTGATCCCGCCGGTGAACAACGGGTGCCCGGTGCCCAGGACGAGGCAGACGTCGACGTCCTGCGGACCCGCGACGACCCCCTCGTCCAGCACCCGGCGGATCTCGTCGGCGAGCGCGTCCTGCACGTTGCGCAGGACCTGTTCGCCGGTGAGCGGTTCGGTGGTCACCGAGAACAACCCTTCGGCGGCCCCGGTCTCGGCGACCGGCCCCTTGGGCGTGACGAGTTCGGGTGAACCGGCCTCGACCCAGCGCCGCAGGTTGTCCGAGACGCGGTAGCGGTCGGGGAAGGCCGCGGCGAGCGTCTCGTGCACGTGCAGCATGACCGCCGGCCCGACGAACGACGCCAACCGGAACGGCGACATCGGCAGCCCCAGCGGGTCGAGGCTGCGTTCCACCTCGAGCAGCGGGGTTCCCGCGTCGAGGGCCCGGACGACCTCGTCGAACATGCGCGTCGAGATGCGGTTCACCACGAACGCGGGTGCGTCCTGGACCAGGACGCACGTCTTCTTCAGCCGCTTCCCGACGGCGAACGCCGTGGCCAGGGCGGCCTCGTCGGTCGTCCCGGTGCGCACGACCTCGACGAGCGGGAGCACCGCGACGGGGTTGAAGAAGTGGAACCCGACGAACCTCTCGGGGTTCTTCAGGACCGAGGCCATCTCCGTCACCGACAGCGAACTGGTGTTGGTCGCCAGCACGGCGTCCTCACGCAGCAGGGGTTCGATCTCGCGCAGGACGTCCTGCTTGACGGAGAGTTCCTCGAACACCGCCTCGATGACGAAGTCCGCGTCGGAGAGCGCGCCCTTGTCGACCGAACCGGACACCGACGCCGTCAGGCGGTTCGCGGTGTCCTGGGTGATGCGGCCCTTGCCGAGGAGTTCCCGCACACCGGTGCGGACGAACTCGACGCCCTTCTCGACCCGTTCGGCCGAGACGTCGGTGAGCACGACCGGGACCTGCAACCGGTGCAGGAACAGCAGCGCGAGCTGGGAGGCCATCAGACCCGCCCCGACCACGCCGACGCTCGTGACCTTCCGCGCCGCTTCGGCGGGGGGTGCACCGGCGGGCTTCTTCGCGTAGCGCTGCACGAGGTCGAACGCGTACAACCCGGCCCGCAGTTCACCGGAGACGATGAGGTCGCCCAGGGCGGCCTCTTCGGCGGCGAAGTGCGTCGCACGGTCGTTCGTGCGGGAGGCCTCGAGCAGTTCCAGGGTGCGGTAGGGCGCGGGTGCGGCACCGTGGACGCGGGTGTCGGCGACGGCCCGGCCGCGGGCGATCGCGGCGTCCCAGGTCGGCGCGTCGGCGAGTTCGCGGCGCGCCACGGTGGTCGTGCCCGCGAGCACGGACGCCGTCCAGCGCAACGACTCCACGAGGAAGTCGGCGGGTTCGAACCCGGCGTCGACGATCCCCGCCTCGAGCGCCTGCGGGCCCGAGAGCGTGCGGTTGTTGGCCAGCGCGTTCTCGATCGCGACCTTCACCGCGACGTCCGGGCCGGCGATCCGGGGGAGCAGGTACGTCCCGCCCCAGCCGGGGACCAGACCGAGGTGGGCCTCCGGCAACCCCAGGCCGCGGACCGCGTTCGACACCGTGCGGTAGGTGCAGTGCAGGGCCGTCTCGAGGCCGCCGCCGAGGGCGAGCCCGTTGACGTAGGCGAACGTGGGGACCGGCGCGTCGGCGAAGCGGCCCAGCACCCGGTGGCCCGCTTCCGCCGTCGCGACGGCGTCCTCGCGGGAGGTGGTCTGCGCGACGGACTTCAGGTCGGCGCCGGCGCAGAACACCCCGTTGACCCCGGTGACGCCGATGGCGACGACACCCTCGTCGCGGACCAGGCGTTCGGCCTCGTCGATCGCCTGCTCGAGGGCGGGCAGGGTGTCGGAACCGAGGACGAAGGGCCGCCGCGGGTCGCCGGAGTCCAGGGTCAGCAGGGCCATCCTCCCGGGACCGGCGAGACCGGAGGAGGCGGGCAGGTCGAGGGTGCGGACGAAGACGGGCATCAGTTCGCTCCTCCGTCGAAACCCTGCCAGGACGGGTTCTCCCAGACGACCGAACCGCCCTGACCCAGGCCCACGCACATGGCGGTGAGGCCGTAGCGGACCTCGGGGTGCTCGGAGAACTGCCGGGCGAGCTGGGTCATGAGCCGCACTCCCGACGCCGCGAGGGGGTGCCCGATGGCGATGGCGCCGCCGTAGGGGTTCACGCGTTCGTCGTCGTCGGCGATGCCGAAGTGGTCGAGGAAGCTGAGGACCTGCACGGCGAACGCCTCGTTGAGCTCGAACAGGCCGATGTCGTCGATGGTCAGCCCGGTGCGCGCCAGGACCTTCTCGGTGGAGGGGATCGGGCCGAGGCCCATGACCTCGGGTTCCACACCGGCGAACCCGAAACCGACGAGCCGCATCTTCGGTGTCAGGCCCAGTTCCCCGGCCACGTCCTCCGCCGCGATGAGGGACGCCGTCGCCCCGTCGGTGAGGGGGGAGGCGTTGCCGGCCGTGACCCGCCCGTGCGGCCGGAACGGGGTGCGCAGGTTCGCCAGCGCCTCCATGGTCGTCCCGGGGCGGGCGAGTTCGTCCTCGGTCGCGAGCCCCCAGCCGCGCTCGGAGCTGGCGGAGGCGACCGGGACGAGGTCGGCGCCGACCTGGCCGTTGGCGACGGCCTTGGCGAACTTCGCCTGGGAGTTCACCGCGAACTCGTCCGCCCGCTGCTTGGTGAGCTGCGGGAACCGGTCGTGCAGGGCCTCCGCGGTCTTGCCCATGTCCAGGGCGTCGGGGGAGACGATGCGTTCCAGCAGGAACCGCGGATTGGGGTCCATGCCCTGCCCGAGCGGGTGGTGGCCCATGTGCTCGACGCCGCCCGCGAGCGCCACGTCGAGGGCACCGATCGCGATGGAGGCGGCGGTCGTCGTCACGGCCGTCATCGCGCCGGCGCACCAGCGGTCGATGGCGTAGCCGGGGGTGGTGACGGGCAGTCCCGCCAGCAGGGCCGCGCTGCGGCCCAGGACGAGGCCCTGGTCGCCGGACTGGGTGGCGGCCGCGATCGCGACCTCCTCGACCCGTTCGGGGGGTAGGGAGGGGTTGCGCCGCAGGAGTTCGCGCAGGCAGGCGACGACCAGGTCGTCGGCGCGGGTCTGGGCGTGCAGGCCGTCGGGACGGGCCTTGCCGAACGGGGTGCGGACGCCGTCGGCGAAGACGACGCTCCGACCCGGGGCGGGCGTGTGGACCACAGGACCTCCTCGTCACTGGTGCTGGCGGGCACCACCGTACGCGGCGTCCGGTTTATCCGGTACCGGGAGTCCCGCTTAACGCCCGGGAGGCGGACAGCTCGGCCTGCAACGCGTCCTCGCTCAGCGCGGTCCCGGGCAACGGCGTGGGGTGGCGACGGGCGGTGCAGAGGCCGTCGAGCGCGATGGCGAGCTGGCGGCGCCAGGCCTCGCCGACGTCCAGCACGTGCACGGACTTCAGGAGCACGACCAGGTCGCTCGTCTCCACGTCGGGCCGCAGCCGGCCGGCGCAGCGGGCGCGCCGGACCAGCTCCTGCAACCGGGGCCCGAGCTCGGCGCGGGCCAGGGCGAGTCCGCTGCGGCCGTGCTCCGCGCAGAGGACCGCGTCGCGCAGCCCCCGGTCGGCGGCCATCCGCTCGCACGCGCCGGTGAGGAAGCGCACGACGGCGTCCCAGGGGTCGACCTCCGCGGCCGCCCTGTCCGCCAGGTCGACGAGCTCACGGATGCGTTCCTCGAAGAGCGCCTCGACCAGGGCGTCCTTGTCCGGGAAGCGGCGGTAGACCGTCCCCACCCCGAGGCCGGCGTGGCGCGCGACGTCGTCGAGGCTGGCGGCCAGGCCGCGGGTGGCGAACACCGCCCGGGCGGCGTCGAGCACCCGCCGGCGGTTCAGCTCGGCGTCGCGCCGCAGCGGGCGGGCCGCCGGGGAGGGGGTGGTGGTGCTCACGACCTGCCCGTCGGCACGCCCGCGGACGAAGTGGAGGACGGGCCTCAACTTCGCGCGCGGCGCGGCCGAAGCAGAACGGGAGACCAGCAGACCCCCGTCACGGAAGAGAGCTCGTGAGCACCGAGGCCACCCCGGCAGACCCGCCCCTCGACCCGGTTCGTGAGACCGCGAGCGCGGTGCCGCCGCGTCCGCGCACCTCGCCCGAGAACGACGTCCCGGCACCCCCGGCCGACCGTTCGCGCTGGCTCGTCCTCGCGGTCCTCTCGCTGGCGCAGCTCATGGTGGTCCTCGACTCCACGATCGTGAACATCGCCCTGCCCACCGCGCAGGCCTCCCTCGGGTTCTCCGACGACGACCGCCAGTGGGTCGTGACCTCCTACGCCCTCGCCTTCGGCGGTCTGCTGCTGCTCGGCGGCCGCCTCTCCGACGTCGTCGGACGCAAGCCGATGTTCCTCACCGGTCTGGTGGGTTTCGCCCTCGCCTCCGCCCTCGGCGGTGTCGCGCAGGGCTTCGGGATGCTCATCGTGGCCCGCGCCCTGCAGGGTGCCTTCGGCGCGATGCTGGCCCCGGCCGC
Organism: Kineococcus sp. AC630; assembly: GCF_979255925.1. Classification (NCBI taxonomy): domain Bacteria; kingdom Bacillati; phylum Actinomycetota; class Actinomycetes; order Kineosporiales; family Kineosporiaceae; genus Kineococcus; species Kineococcus sp. AC630. Next base: position 152,977 of record NZ_CEEDMJ010000009.1, on the reverse strand, counting down.
GTTGTCGCTGCTCATGACGACCTTCACCGCACCGGGTGAGCGGACCAAGGCGTTCGGCATCTTCGGGGCGGTCGCGGGCGCCGGCGGCGGCATCGGGCTGCTCCTCGGCGGGCTGCTCACCGAGCACCTGTCCTGGCGCTGGTGCCTCTACATCAACGACGTCCTCGCCGTGGTGGCCGTCGTCGCCGCGTCCCTGCTGCTCAAGCACCAGCGGTCGGCGAACCCCGCCCCGCTGGACTGGTTCGGCACCGTGACCGCCGTCCTCGGTCTCGTCGGGATCGTCTACGGCCTCGGCAACGCCGAGACCCACGGCTGGACCTCCCCGAGCACGTGGGGGTTCCTCGTCGCCGGGATCGTCCTGCTCGTGGTGTTCTGCTGGTGGCAGACCCGTGCGGCGCACCCGTTGCTGCCACTGCGCGTGGTCCTCGACCGCAACCGCGGTGGGTCGTTGCTGGCGATGGCCGTCGTGGGTGCGGGCATGTTCGGGGTCTTCCTCTTCCTCACCTACTACCTGGCCAAGCAGCTCGGGTACACCCCGGTGCAGACCGGGCTGGCGTTCCTGCCGATGATCGGCGCCGTCTCGGTCACCGCACCGTTCGTGGGGGCCCGGTTGCTGCCGCGCGTGGGTCCCAAGCCCCTCGTCCCCACCGGCCTCGTCCTCGCCGCGCTCGGCATGGCCCTGCTGACCCGCATCGACGTCGACTCCCACTACGCCTCGGTCGTCCTGCCCGGGTTGATCGTCGAGGGCGTCGGCCTGGGCTTCATCTTCTCCGCGGCGATGGCCACAGCCACCCTGGGCGTCCAGCCCGCCGACGCCGGCGTCGCGGGCGCGATGGCCAACACCGTCCAGCAGATCGGTGGGTCCATCGGCACCGCGCTGCTCTCGGCGCTCGCCGGCAGCACCGTGACGAACTACCTCGCCGACCACGTCGACGGTGAGCCGTCCCCGGCCGACCTCGCCCAGGCGACGTTGTCGAGCTACCACGTCGCGTTCTGGGTCTGCTCGGGGATCTTCGTGGTCGGTGCCCTCGCGACCGGTCTGCTGCTGCGCCGCGGGGCGCCGCAGTTCGACCCCGACGCGGGTCCGGTCATCGCCCACTGACCACGCGTGTGACGCTGGGGCGGGCGTGCAGTTGACTGGGCCTGCACGGATGGGGAGCACGGGTGAGGGAGAACGCATGAGCACCGAACAGGACGTCGACGCCCCGGGCTCGACGCCGCCACCGCAGCCGTCCGCGGGCGGCAGGCTCTTCGCGGCCGTGCGCGAGGTCGTCCTCGTCGTGGCGGTGGCCCTGGTCGTCTCCCTCGTCGTGAAGACGTTCCTCCTCCAGGCCTTCTTCATCCCCTCGGAGTCGATGGAGCAGACCCTCGACGTCGGCGACCGGGTCATCGTCAGCAAGCTGACGCCGGGCCCCTTCGACCTCGCCCGCGGCGACGTCGTGGTCTTCCAGGACCCGGGGGGCTGGCTGCCCCCGGGCAGCACGGTCCAGCGCGGTGCGGTGGCGACGGCCGTCTCCGACGTCCTGACCTTCGTCGGTCTGCTCCCCGAGGACTCCGACGACCACCTCATCAAGCGCGTCATCGGCCTCCCCGGCGACCACGTCGTCGGCACCGACGACGGCAGCGAGCTGACGGTGAACGGCACGCCGGTCGACGAGTCGGCCTACCTCGCCACCGGCGCCGAACCCACCGAGAAGAGCTTCGACGTGACCGTCCCCGCCGGGGAGCTCTGGGTCATGGGCGACAACCGGCAGAACTCCCGCGACTCCCGCTACAACGCGGAGTCCACCGACGGCGGCTTCGTCCCGATCGACCTGGTCGTGGGTCGTGCCTACAGCGTCGTCTGGCCGGTCTCGCACTGGTCGTGGCTGGGCACCCCCTCCGCCTTCGCCGACGTGAAGGACCGGTAGCCGCGCTCACGTCAGGACGGCGACCGCCGACCCGGGCTCTTCCCGCTCCAGTCCGTGGAGTGGAACGTTCGACGGCTCCCGAGGCACCTGCGAGCCGCCGAACGTTCCACTCGCGGCGCGCGGAGGACGTGCCAGCATGCCGTCGTGCTCGAAGAACTCAGACGTCAGCTGGCCGAGGTCGGCCCGGCCACCTTCACCGCCCGCGACTACCGTCCCGCGACCGTGCGTCACGTGGTCCTGTTCCGCTACCGCGACGACGTCACCCACGAGCAGCAGCAGGAGGTCCTGCGCCGGTTCCGGGCGCTCGCGGACTCCGAGCGCGATGGTGAGCGCTACGTCGTCTCGATCGAGGCGGGGGAGCAGGCCAGCGGTGAGGGAGCGGCACCGTTCCGCCACGGCATCGTCGTGACGTTCGCCTCGGAGGGCGACCGCAACTACTACGTGGGCACGCCCGTGCTCGACGACCCCGCGCACCTCGACCCCGCGCACGCGCGGTTCAAGGAGTTCGTCGGACCGTTGCTGCACCCCACCGACGGGGTGCTGGTCTTCGACGTCGTCGCCTGAGCCGAGCCCAGACGCACGAGAGCGCGGACAGGTCCGGGGACCTGTCCGCGCTCTCGGTGGTGGGTCAGGCGGTGAGCCCGCGGGTCGGGCGCAGCAGCTTGATGACGAGCAGGACGCTGGCGATGATCGTCACGGCGGCGAGGGTGCGCCAGCCGACGGTGAGCACCACGCGCTGGAACTCGATGCTGGCCTGGGTCAGCCAGTACCAGGCGCCGACGGAGGACGCGACGACGGACCCGACGATGGTGGCGAGCAGGGCGCCCGCGCCGCTGCCGCTGCGCTTGCCGGCCTCGGCGGCGGCCTGGTCGGCCCAGAGGTCGCGCCGCTTGCCGAGCAGGTGGGTCACCCAGGACTTCGCGGTGTTCCAGCCGGAGAACCACAGCCACATCTCACCGGGCAGCCAGAGCACGGCGAAGAGGTAGTCCGCGCGGGTCCGGTGGGGGGAGAGGTGGGCCATCTTCAGCTGGTAGAGCGCCGCGAGGGCCGTCGGGGTGATCCACCACCAGGACCAGACGAACTGCGAGACCGACAGCGACGCGGCGAGCAGGGCGACGAAGGCGAGACGCATGACGACGTTCAGGCCCAGACCGATGTGCTGCAGCCAGAACGGCAGGGTGCGCTTGGACAGCGGCATGCTCGTCATGAGCGAGATGAGCCCGGCGTTCCACTTGGCGCGCTGACCCGAGAGGGCGCGGACGGTCGGCATGGCGCCGACCTGGGCGCGGGCGGTGGCCGACATGACCGTCGTCCAGCCGATCTCCTGCAGTTCCAGGCCGAGCTGCGCGTCCTCGGTGGCGGTCTCGTTCGTCCACGGCGCGGGGCGGCGGTGGCGGCGGGTGACCTCGTCGATGGCGCTGAAGCGGAAGGCCGAGCACTGACCGCCGACGATCGTGGTCTTGCGGGCGCGTTCGTTGGCGCGGACCTGGAACTGGGTGAAGTCCATCTTCTGGGCGCGGACGAGCTGGCGGTTGAACCAGCCGCCGGTGCCCTCGGCGAAGTGGTACTTCGCCGACACGGCGGCGGCGCTGGGGGTCTTGAGCAGCTCGGCCTCGAGGTCGGCGAGGCAGTCGGGGTCCAGCACGACGTCGGCGTCCATGCTGACCATGACGTCGAACGCGCCACCGGCCAGGAACTCCGCGTAGCCGGTGGCGAGGGCGCCGACCTTGGCGTCGGTGTTGCCGACGGTCTCGATGACCTTGACCCCGCGGTAGCGCTTGGCGATCTTCACGGTGGCGTCGGTGCAGTTGTCGGCGATGACGACGATGAGGTCGGGGGTCCTCGACTGCGCCATCAGCGACTCCAGGCACGCCTCGATGTCCTGCTCCTCGTTGTGCGCGGGGAGCAGCACGGCCATCTTGGCGGTGCGGCGGGTCGCCGGGCGGTAGCGCAGCCGGTGGATGGTGACCTCGAGGGCCCGGCGGGCGGTCACCGCGGTGTCCGCGATCCGGTCGGCGATGCTCGTCCGGGGAGCCGGCACGCTCAGGCGCGGCACGACGGTTCCTTCGACGACCCGGGGCTCGGGCTGGACCAGCAGGGGGGCGAGGTCTTGGACGGCCATGGGGGTTCCTCCGGGGGCGGGGGGAGTTCGGGGTACTGCGGGGGGCTCATCAGTGACGTTAGGTAGCCGATTGCTCCACCAACAGCTCCGTTCCGCCGCTAGAGGTAACGCTGCGGTGATGAACAGACCGCTTGGACCCGTGGTCATCACCCGGAGTGACGTCACCTCACGCAACCCTTGACGGGTGGTGACCGGAGTCGCGACATCCGTGACTGCCGGTGCCGAACGGGGAAGACCTGGACCTCGGCGACGGTTACGATGACCGCACAGGCGTCGATCCGGCCATCACCGGTGAGCCTCCGGAAGAACGGCCGCACCACCCGGCGGGTGGGACGGCTCACTAGAACCGGACGGGTGCGGCCCGTGACAGCCGGACGAGAGGTCGTCGTCGTCGGTCCTTCGGGGCGGTCGGGGACGGCAAGCGGGGTGGTACCGCGGCACCGCCGGCCCCGGCGGGAGTCGTCCTCGTGGCTGGAAGCATCAGTCGAGGAGACGCACGTGTCGCAGGACGTCACGCCGCCGGACGAGACCACCACCGTGGCCCCCGGGGACACCAGCGAGGCCGGCAGCAGCCCCCGCTTCCCCGAGATCGAGCAGCGCATCCTCGACTCCTGGGCCGCAGACGCCACCTTCCAGGCCAGCGTCGACGCCCGCAAGGGCTCCGCTGCCGGCGAGTTCGTCTTCTACGACGGCCCACCCTTCGCCAACGGCCTGCCGCACTACGGCCACCTGCTCACGGGCTACGTGAAGGACCTCGTCCCCCGCTACAAGACCATGCGCGGGCACCAGGTCGAGCGGCGCTTCGGCTGGGACACCCACGGCCTGCCCGCCGAGGTCGAGGCCGAGAAGCAGCTCGGGATCACCCACAAGTCCGAGATCGACGAGCTCGGCGTCGCCGCGTTCAACGCCGCCTGCCGCACCTCCGTGCTGAAGTACACGAAGGAGTGGGAGGAGTACGTCACCCGCCAGGCGCGCTGGGTCGACTTCGACAACGACTACAAGACCCTCGACACCGACTACATGGAGTCGGTCATGTGGGCCTTCAAGACGTTGTGGGACAAGGGCCTCGTCTACGAGGGCTTCCGCGTCCTGGCCTACTGCTGGCGCTGCGAGACCCCGCTCAGCAACTCCGAGACCCGCCTCGACGACACCTACCGCAACCGGCAGGACCCGGCCGTCACCGTCGGCTTCCGCCTGCTGGGCGACGGGTCCCACGACGCCCTCGACGGCGTCCTCGCCCTCATCTGGACCACCACCCCCTGGACCCTCCCGAGCAACCTCGCGATGGCCGTGCACCCCGACCTGCGCTACGTCGTGGTCACGGGCAGCGGTGAGCACGAGGGCCGGAGGTTCCTGCTCGCCGAGGACCGCCTCTCCCACTACGCCCGCGAACTCGGCGAGGACGCCGCCGAGCGCGTCGTCGGCCGTTACCGCGGTGAGGAACTGCTGGGCCGGCGCTACGTCCCGCCGTTCGACTACTTCGCCGGCCGCGAGAACGCCCACCAGGTTCTGGCCGCCGACTACGTCACGACCGACTCCGGGACGGGGATCGTGCACATCGCCCCCGCCTTCGGTGAGGACGACAAGCTCGTCACCGACGCGGCCGGCATCGTCCCCGTCGTGCCCGTCGCCTCCAACGGCACGTTCACGGCCGAGGTCACCGACTTCGCCGGGATGCACGTCTTCGACGCCAACAAGGAGATCAACCGCGCCCTGCGCGACGGGGTCCCCAGCGGTGCCCTCCTGCTGCGCCTGGAGACCTACGACCACTCCTACCCGCACTGCTGGCGCTGCGGGAACGCACTGATCTACCGCGCCGTCTCCAGTTGGTTCGTCAAGGTCACGGCCATCCGCGACCGCATGGTCGAGCTCAACGAGGACATCACCTGGGTCCCCGAGCACGTCAAGCACGGCTCCTTCGGCAAGTGGCTGGAAGGGGCGCGCGACTGGTCGATCAGCCGCAGCCGCTACTGGGGCAGCCCGATCCCGGTGTGGATGTCGGACGACCCGACCTACCCGCGCGTCGACGTGTACGGCTCGCTGGACGACCTCGAGCGCGACTTCGGCGTGCGCCCGGCCGACCTGCACCGCCCCACCATCGACGACCTCACCCGGCCCAACCCCGACGACCCGACCGGGAAGTCGACCATGCGCCGGGTCCCGGAGGTGCTCGACTGCTGGTTCGAGTCCGGGTCGATGCCCTTCGCCCAGGTGCACTACCCCTTCGAGAACACCGAGTGGTTCGAGAGCCACTACCCGGGCGACTTCATCGTCGAGTACATCGGCCAGACCCGGGGCTGGTTCTACACCCTGCACGTCCTCGCGACCGCGCTCTTCGACCGCCCCGCGTTCCGCACCGCCGTCTCCCACGGCATCCTGCTCGGCGACGACGGCCGCAAGATGTCGAAGTCGCTGCGCAACTACCCCGACGTCTCCGAGGTCCTCGACCGCGACGGCGCCGACGCCATGCGCTGGTTCCTCATGAGTTCCCCCGTCCTGCGCGGGGGCAACCTCATCGTCACCGAGCAGGGCATCCGCGACTCCGTCCGCCAGGTCCTGCTGCCGCTGTGGAACACCTGCTCGTTCTTCCAGCTGTACTCCGGGACCTCCAGCCACACCCCCCGCTGGCGGACCTCCTCCTCCGACGTCCTCGACCGCTACGTCCTCGCGAAGCTGCACGACACCGTCGTGGCCGTCACCGCGCAACTCGACGTCTACGACATCGCGGGGGCCTGCGAGACGTCCCGGCAGTTCCTGGACTCCCTCACCAACTGGTACGTCCGGCGCTCGCGGTCGGCGTTCTGGGACGGTGAGTCCGACCGGGCCAAGGACGCCTTCGACACCCTCTACACGGTGCTGGAGACGACGACGCGGATGCTCGCGCCGCTGCTCCCGCTGTTCTCCGAGGAGATCTGGCGCTCGCTCACCGGTGGGCGTTCCGTCCACCTCACCGACTGGCCGGACGCGATGGACCTGCCCAGCGACCCGGCGCTCGTCGCCGCCATGGACGAGGCCCGCGTGACCTGCTCCAACGCGCTGGCGCTGCGCAAGGCCAACGGGTTGCGGGTGCGGTTGCCGCTGAACCGCCTCGAGGTCCTCGTCGCCGATCCGGCTGCCCTGCAGCCGTTCGCCCAGCTGGTGGCCGACGAGGTCAACGTCCGCGAGGTCGCCCTCGGGCCGATCGAGAAGGCCGTCGAGTACGGCGTCGTCGCGAAGCTGACCGTCAACGCCCGCGCCGCCGGACCTCGCCTGGGCAAGCAGGTGCAGCAGGCGATCAAGGGGTCGAAGTCCGGGGAGTGGGAGGAACGTCCCGACGGGACCGTCGTCTCCGGCGGGATCGAGCTCGTCGAGGGCGAGTACGAGCTGAGCACCGTCGTGGAGGGTGTCGATTCCGGTCTCGCCACGGCCGCGCTCGCCGGTGGGGGTTTCGTCGTGCTGGACACGACCGTCACCCCGGAACTCGCGGCCGAGGGCATCGCCCGCGACGTGATCCGGCTCGTGCAGCAGGCCCGGCGCGACGCCGGTCTGCACGTGTCGGACCGGATCCGGCTGACGGTCGCGGGCGACGGTCCGGTCTGGGAGGCGCTGGTGACCCACCAGAACCTCGTCGTCGAGGAGACGTTGGCGCAGCAGTTCGGGTCCAGCGGTTCCGTGGCGGCCGTCCCGGCCGGCACGGCGACGCTGGTGGGATCGGTCGAGGGGCACGAGGTGCGCATCGTGGTGCAGAAGGCAGAGACGATCTGATGAGCGAAGGACCGCTCGACCCGTTCCTCGACCAGCCCGACGAGGGCGACGAGGAACTCGACGACCTGATGGGGCCCCTGTCCGACGACGAGGGCGAGGAGGGGTTCGGCACCGACGGTCTCCGCCGCGGCCGGGTCCCGCAGGACCGTCGTCCGCCGTCCCGGGAACCCGGGGCGGCGGTCGCGGCCGCGAACCCCGGACCGCCGGTGGAGGACGACCCGCGCTTCGACGAGGTCGTGGCGCAGATCCTGTCCCGCAACCCCGAGCACCGGATCCACCCGACCCTGGAGCGCGTGCGCGAGGCGTGCGCGCTGCTGGGCGATCCGCAGAACGCCTACCGCGTCGTCCACCTCGCCGGTACCAACGGCAAGACGTCGACGGCGCGGATGGTGGAACGCCTGGTCCGCGAGCACGACCTGCGCACGGGGCGGTTCACCAGCCCGCACCTCGTCGACATCACCGAGCGGATCTCCATCGACGGCGACCCCATCACCCACGCGGCGTTCGTGCGGGCCTGGGACGACGTCGAAGCGGTCGTCTCGATCGTCGACGCGAAGGCGGCCGAACGCGACGAGCCGCGGCTGAGCTTCTTCGAGGTCCTGACCCTCATGGCGTTCGCGGCCTTCGCGGACGCCCCCGTGGACGTCGCCGTCATCGAGACCGGGCTGGGCGGGACGTGGGACACCACGAACGTCGTGCAACCCGACGTCGCCGTCATCACCCCGGTGTCGATGGACCACGAGACGTGGCTCGGGTCGACGCTGGAGGAGATCGCGGGCCAGAAGGCCGGGATCGTCAAGCACGGCTCGATCGTCGTCCTCGGCAAGCAGGAGGAGGAGGCCGCGGCCGTGCTCATGGCCAAGGTCGCCGCGGAACGCGTGAACGTCGTGCGGGAGGGGATGGACTTCGGGATCGAGGAACGGACCCTGGCCCACGGCGGTCAGCTCGTGTCGTTGCGCACCCGCGGCGGCACCTACACCGACGTCTTCCTCCCGTTGCACGGGGTGCACCAGGCCGAGAACGCCGTGACGGCGCTGAGCGCGGTCGAGGCCCTGCTGGCCATGCCGGGCGGGACCCTCATGCCGGGGCTGGTCGAGGCCGCGTTCGCCGACGTCACCTCACCGGGACGGATGGAGGTGCTGCGGAACTCGCCGCTGATCCTCGCCGACGCCGCGCACAACCCGGCGGGGGCGCAGGCCCTGGCCGTCGGCATCGCCGAGGCGTTCACGCTGAGCCGCCTCGTGGGGGTCATCGCGATCATGGGGGACAAGGACGTCGAGGGAGTGCTCAGCGCTCTCGAACCCGTCCTGGCCGAGGTCGTCGTGACCCGGTCGAGCTCCCCCCGCGGGCTGGAACCCGCCGAACTCGGTGAGATCGCCGAGGACGTGTTCGGCGAGGACCGGGTCCACGTCGTGGAACGCCTGGACGAGGCGATCGCAACCGCCGTCGACCTGGCCGAGTCGGAGTCGGGCGCCGGCGGCGGGATGGGTGGTTCCGGCGCCGGGATCGTCGTGGCGGGTTCCGTGGTGCTCGTCGGGGACGCGCGCGCCCTGCTGGGGAGGAGGACGCAGTGAGACGGTCCACGAAGCGGATGTTCGCCGCCACGACGTTGATCTGCGAGGCGATGCTGGTGTTCTTCGCGACCCTCGTCGCGTTCGCCCTCGAGCCGATCGGCCAGCGCCACACCAGCTACCTCGTCGTGGGCGGCATCCTCATGCTGCTCTGCGTGCTGTGCGCGGGGATGCTCCGTTCCCGCGCCGGGTACACGCTCGGCTGGGTCCTGCAGGCCGTGATGATCGCGGGCGGGTTCGTGGTGCCGATGATGTTCGGCATCGGGGTCGCCTTCGCCGTCATCTGGTTCTTCGCCCTGCGCATCGGTGCACGCGTCGACCGCGAGAAGGCCGAGGTGGCCCGCCGCCTGGCGGACAACCCCTGACCACCACCCCTCCCGACCCCTGATCCCGCTGGGAAACCCGGCGAGATCACGGATCGGGAGGGGGGTCGGCGTCAGCGCGCGGTGGCGGCTTCGTCCATGTCCTCGAGTTCGCGGCCCTTCGTCTCCTGCACGGCACGGCGGACGAACACGAAGGACAACAGGGCGATGACGGCGTAGAGGCCGTAGGCGTACTGCAGGCCGAGCTTCGCCAGCGACGGGAAACTGGTGGAGACGGCGAAGTTCGCCAGCCACTGCGCGGCCGCGGCGACGGCGAGGCCCGCGGCCCGGATCTTGTTGGGGAACATCTCCCCGAGCAGGACCCACACGACCGGGCCCCACGTCGCGCCGAAGGAGATGACGTAGACGTTCGCGGCGACGATGCCGATGACGCCCCAGTGCCCCGGCAGGCTGACGTCCTTGCCGCTGCCGATCGACTGCGAGAACGTGACGGCCATGACGGCCAGGGAGACGAACATCCCCGCCGAGCCGATCGTCAGGAGGGGTTTCCGTCCGATCTTGTCGACGGTGGCGATCGCGATGAACGTCACGACGACGTTGGTCACCGAGGTGATGACGGAGGTCGTCAGGGCCTGCGACTCCTCGAACCCAACGGCCTTCCACAGCGTCGTGGAGTAGTAGAAGATCACGTTGATCCCGACGGCCTGCTGGAACACCGAGAGCAGGATGCCGACCCAGACGATGGGCAGCAGACCGAACCGCGGCCCGCGCAGGTCGCGCAAGCTGGGGTCGTCCTCGCGCTTCATCGAGTTCTTGATCTCGGTGACCTTGCGCTGCAGGGCCTCCAGGCTGCGGTTGCCGAGGACCTCGCGCAGCACGTCGGTCGCCTTCTGCGTCTCGCCCTGGGCGATGAGGTAGCGCGGCGACTCCGGCACCTGCAGGGCCAGGAACGCCCAGACCGCGGACGGGATCACCCCGACGACGAACATCCAGCGCCAGGCCTCCCAGCCCAGCCACGTCGTCTGCGACGCGTCACCGGCGGTGTTGGCGATGAAGGCGTCGGAGAGCAGGGCGGCGAAGATGCCGACGGTGATGGCCAGCTGCTGCAACGACCCCAGGCGACCGCGGAGGTAGGCGGGGGCGACCTCGGCGATGTAGGTCGGGGCGATGACGGAGGCCACGCCGACGCCGAGACCACCGACGACGCGCCAGAGGATGAGGTCCCACACCGCGAAGGCGAAGGCCGAGCCGACGGCCCCGACGGCGAAGAGGACCCCGCCGATGACCATCACGGACTTGCGGCCGAACCGGTCGGCGATGCGGCCCGCGAACCAGGCCCCGACGGCCGCACCGAGCAGGGCGCAGGAGACGGCGAAACCGGAGAGCCACCCGGACAGGGCGAACTTCTCGGTGACCGCGTCGACGGCCCCGTTGACGACGGAGGTGTCGAAACCGAAGAGGAAACCGCCGATGGCGGCCACGATCGAGATCAGCACGACCTTGGTGGTCGCGTGCTGCTGCTCCTCGCTGTCGCGGGCTGAACCGCTCGCGTCCTGCTGCGACATGGGGGGTCCTCTCAGGGTGCGCGTGGCGCCCCGGCCGGAGCCCGTCGTCGATCTTCCTGCCGCACCTGCCTCACCGCACCCCGAGAGCGGTCAGGCGTCCTCGCCGCGGGCGGTCGCGAGGTCGTGCGCGGCGATGTCCACGTCCTCCTCCGCACGGCGGGCGGCGTCGATCAACCCGGCCAGCGCGGACCCGTCGGGGATCCGGGCGGAGCGGCCGCCGTAGGCCTTGCCGAGCGACCTCGCCTCGGCGGCGAGCTCGGCCATCACCGTCGCGGCCTCGTCGCGGGCGGCGCGCAGCGCCTCCTCCTGGGCGGTGGTGTCCTCACGGTCGTGACGCAGCGGCACAGCGGATCCCTTCCTCGCAACGGGGCCCACATCCTGGCACCGTGTCCGATCCGTTCAAGACACCCCGCGCGGCGCGCGGCAGGCTCACCCCCATGAGCACACCGACCGTCGTCCCCCGGCTCGACCTCGTCGGCCTCGTCGTCGCCGACATGGCCCGCGCGCTGACCTTCTACCGCCGGCTCGGTCTCGACCTGCCCGCGACGGCGGACACCGAACCGCACGTCGAGGTCACCCTGCCGGGTGGTCTGCGGTTGGCCTGGGACACCGAGGAGGTCCTCCGGTCCTTCGACCCCGGCTTCGAGCCCGCCAGGGGTGGGAACCGCAGTGCCCTCGCCTTCGACTGCGCCAGCCCCGCGGGGGTCGACCAGGTGTTCGCGGACCTCACGGCCGCGGGGGCGCCGACGCACCTGGCCCCCTTCGACGCGGTGTGGGGCCAGCGCTACGCCGTGGTCCTCGACCCCGACGGCGGCTCGGTCGACCTGTTCGCCGCCCTCGGCTGAAACGACCGCGGCGAGGTCCCCGTGAAAGCCCGGACCTCGCGCGCGAGGTGCGCCTGGTCGGCGAACCCGGTCTCCTGCGAGACCCGGGCCGCGCTGAGCCCCGAGCGCAACCCCGCCACTGCACGCTGCAGGCGCAGGACCCGCCCGAGCACCTGGGGCGGGTAGCCGAAGGCGGCGAGGCTGCGCCGGTGCAGCGTGCGCACCCCGAGGCCCAGCGCGTCGGCGACCTCGGCGACGCTGCGCCCGTCCGCCAGCAGCCGGACCGTCGCGACCGTGGCGGGGTCGCGCGGGGGAGCCTGCGCCGCGATCTCCTCGAGCGCCGCGCCCGCGTGGACGGCGCGCGCGACCCGCTCGACGAGGTCCCGTGCCCGCGCGGGACCCCAGAGGTCGGCGAGGGGGACCCGCTCGTCGCGCAGCGCGTCGCCCGGTACGCCGAGGAACGACGGTGCGTGGCCGGGGGCGAAGCGCAGTCCCGTCCAGGTGGTGGACGGGTCCCGTTCGACGGTCTGGGCCCGGGTGTCCGGGCCGGCGACCAGCAGTTCGCCGTCGCCTCCCTCCGCCCGCCACAGCAGGTCGATGCAGCCGTCGGGCAGCACGAGGCCGCTCGAACGGTCGGTGGCGCTGCTCGACCAGACCCGGGCGCCGGGGACCAGCGACGCACGTTCGCGGTACACGCCCTCAGTTCAGCGCAGACCACCGACCCGCGTCGAGCGCTCCGGGAGCCGGACCGGACCACGTCGGCACGACCTGGCGCGCAGCCGCGTCATCGCCGTCGCCAGCGCCGTCGTCAGCACCTCCCGGACACCGGCGGCGGTGGCGCCGCGCTCGCCGGTGACGACCACGGGGACCTCGACCAGCCGGTACCCGCCCTGGTGGGCCCGGTGGGCGGTGTCGATGCGGAAGGAGGAGCCCCGCGAGGTGAGGGCACTGATCCCGATCCCGAGCAGGACCTCGCGGCGGAACGCGCGGAACCCCGTGGTGACGTCGCGCACGGGGAGTCGCAGGACCGCGGCGAGGCACGCGTTCCCCGCGCGTGACAGCAGCGGCCCGAGCCGGTGGTCGTCGGCCGCAGCGAGGGTGGTGGTGAGGTGGCGGGAGCCGAGCACGAGGTCGGCGTCCTCCAGCGCGGCGAGCACCGCCGGGAGCTGCTCGGCGGGGTGGGCCAGGTCCATCGTCACGAGGACCTGGTAGCCGCGTTCGAGACCCCAGAGGAGTCCCTCCCGCTGGGGCGTGCCCACACCCTCCCCGCGGCGCCGGTGCAGCAGGTGCACCTCGAGGTGGCTGCGGGCGAACTCCTCGACCAGGTCGGTGACCGCGTGGTCGTCCTCCTCGAGCACGACGAGCACCTCGACCGGGGCCGCGGCCAGGACGCGCCGGAGCGACCCGATCACGGCGCTCCGCCCGTGAGCCGGGACCACGACCAGGCTGGCCCGACAGTCCACGGTCCTGGTTCGGAGCCGTCGGCCGCCCGGATGGGTCGGTCCACTAGGGTCGTTGCCGTGGCGACTGAAACGAACCTGCAGCGGACCCTCGTCCTCGTGAAGCCCGACGGCGTGCGGCGCAACCTCTCCGGGGAGGTGCTGCGGCGCATCGAGGCCAAGGGCTACACCCTGGTCGCCGTTGAACTGCGGACCGCGACCCCGGAACTCCTCGCCGGTCACTACGAGGAGCACCAGGGCAAGCCGTTCTACGAACCGCTCGTGGAGTTCATGCTCTCCGGCCCGGTGCTCGCCGCGGTCGTCGAGGGCCACCGCGTCATCGAGGGCTTCCGCTCGCTGGCCGGCACCACCGACCCGACGACCGCCGCGCCGGGCACGATCCGCGGCGACCTGGGCCGGGACTGGGGCCTGAAGGTCCAGCAGAACCTCGTCCACGGGTCCGACGCCCCGGAGTCCGCGGCCCGCGAGATCGGTCTCTGGTTCCCGAACCTCTGACACGGCGATGAGTTCTCGGGCAGTCTGAGGTCGAAGGATCGAAAAGGCCGGACAGACGGCCTCAGACCCCGGGAGCACTCATGCGCATGGCCTTCCTCAACGTGCCGGTCGCGAGCAAGGAGGCCTCCAAGGCCTTCTTCTCGGCGCTCGGGTTCGCGCCGAACCCGCAGTTCGAGAGCGACGACACGGCCTGCATCGTGATCGAGGAGAACATCTTCGTCCTCGTCCACGAGCCCTCGCGCTGGAAGGACTTCCTGCACTCGGAGTCCGCCCCCGCAGGCACGACCGAGTACATGCTCGCGCTCTCGGCCGACTCCCGCCAGGAGTGCGACGACCTCGTGGCCAAGGCGCTGGCGAACGGCGGGTCCGTCTACGGCCCGGCCACGGACCTCGGCTTCATGTACGGCACCAGCTTCCGCGACCCCGACGGTCACGTCTGGGAGGTCAGCTGGATGGACCTCGCGGCGGCCGCCGAGGCCGGCAGCATCGGTGAACCCGCCTGACCACCCGCCCGGTCCGCGATCTCGCGGGGAACCCCTGCACGATCGCGGGCCGGGAAGGTCAGGGTCGGGACTGCACGTACTGCGCCCACGCCGTCTCGACCGCGGCGAGGGCGGTCTCGTCCTGCAGCGACGTCACGTCCCCGCCGGAGCGACCGGCGGTCATGTCGGCCATCAGCCGGCGCATGATCTTCCCCGACCGGGTCTTCGGCAGGTCCGGCACGACGACGACGTCGCGGGGTTTCGCGATCGCCCCCACGGCGCGCGCGACGTGTTCCCGCAGTTCCGCGCCGACCCCGTCGGAGGGACCCGTGCCGCGGAGGATGACGAACGCCACGATCCGCTGACCCGTCGTCTCGTCCGGCGCCCCGACGACGGCGGCCTCGGCCACCCGCGGGTGCGACACGAGGGCCGACTCGAGTTCGATGCTGGAGAGCCGGTGACCCGAGACGTTCAGGACGTCGTCGATGCGGCCGCCGATCCAGATGTAGCCGTCGGCGTCCTTGGTCGCGGCGTCCCCGGCGAGGTACCAGCCCTGGGCGGCGTAGGGCTCCCAGTAGCTCTTGACGAACCGCGCGTGGTCGCGCCACACCGTCCGGGCCATGCCGGGCCAGGGTTTCGTGATGACCAGGACACCCTGCTCGCCCGGGGCGACCTCGTCACCCGCCTCGTCGACGACGGTCGCGGAGAACCCGGGCAGCGGGACCGTCCCGGAACCCGGTTTCAGCGGGGTGACGCCGGGCAGCGGAGCGACGACGGCCGCCCCGGTCTCGGACTGCCACCACGTGTCGACGATGGGGCAGCGTCCACCACCGACGTTGCGGTGCAACCACGTCCAGGCCTCGGGGTTGATGGCCTCGCCCACGGAACCCAGCAGCCGCAACGACGACAGGTCGAAGCCCGCGGGCAGTTCCGGACCGTGCTTCATGAACGTCCGCACCAGGGTGGGGGCGGTGTAGTAGATCGTCACGCCGTACTTCTCGATGACCTCGAAGTGGCGACCGGGGTGGGGGGTCAGCGGTGAGCCCTCGTAGATGACCTGGGTGGTCCCGTTGGACAGCGGGCCGTACATCTCGTAGCTGTGCGCGGTGACCCAGGCGAGGTCCGCCTGGCACCAGTAGACGTCGTCGTCCTTGACGTCGAACACCGCCCAGTGCGACCAGGAGGTGTGGGTGAGGTACCCGCCGCTGGTGTGCACCAACCCCTTGGGCCGCCCGGTGGTCCCCGAGGTGTAGATGATGAACAGCGGGTTCTCGCTGTCGAAGCTCGGCGCGACGTGCTCGACGGGCTGGCGGTCGACGAGTTCGTGCCACCAGACGTCGCGGCCCTCCGTCCAGGGGACGTCCGGCGTCTGCTCCCCGGTGCGGCGCAGCACGAGGACGTGCTCGACGTGGTCGAGCCCCTCGACCGCCGCGTCCGCGGCTCCCTTCACCGCGACGGCGGTACCCCGCCGGAACTGCCCGTCGGTGCAGACCAGGAGCTTCGCGCCGGTGTCCTCCACCCGGAACCGCAGCGCCTCGGCGGAGAAACCCCCGAACACCAGGCTGACGACGGCGCCGATGCGCGCGCACGCCATGGTCGTGACGATCGTCTCGGGCAGCACCGGCAGGTAGAGGACGACGCGGTCGCCGTGCCCGATCCCGAGTTCCTCCAGCGCGTTCGCGAGCCGGCAGACCTCGTCCTGCAGCTGCGCGTAGGTGATGGTGCGGGAGTCCCCGGGTTCGCCCTCCCAGTGCAACGCGACCTTCTCGCCCCGGCCCGCGGTGACGTGGCGGTCGACGCAGTTCACCGCGACGTTGAGCCTGCCGCCCGTGAACCACTGCGCGGTCGGCAGCGTCGAGCCGTCGAAGACGGTGTGGAACGGCTCGTCCCACTGCAGCCGCCGGGCCTGTTCGGCCCAGAACGCCTCGGGGTCCGCGGCCGCGCGCTCGTACTCACCCGCGCCGACGTTGGCCTGGGCGCTGAACTGCGCCGACGGCGGGAAGACGAGGTCCTGCGCGGGGTCGTCCAGGGGCGTGCTCGTCATGCGGTGCGTCCTCACGGGCGGGGCGGTCGGCGGACCGGCCGTCGGCCGGCTTGGCCGCCAGGGTAGCCGCGCCGTAGGCTCGGACCGTGGAGAGCACCCGGGTGAGCGCGAGCACGCCCCCGGCGTCCGCGCCCGCCCGCCCCTTCTTCGCCGTGCAGCGTCGTCACGTCGACCTCTGCCGCACCCGCTCCTCCGCCTGTCGCTGACCCGCAGTGCACGTCGCCGGGAACACCCGGCGGCCCCCGGGTGCTCAGCCGAGCGACCCGGCCGGTCACGTCAGCAGCCCCGGAGGGGTACGCCATGTCCCGAGAGCCACTGCGCCTGGGCGTCGAACTCGACGCCGCCGGTCGCCACCCCGCCGCGTGGCGCCTGCCCGGCGCGCGCCCGGCCGAACTCTTCACCGCCGCCCACTGGCGCCGCCTCGGCGCGCTCGTCGAGCGCGCCGACCTCGACCTGCTCGTGGTCCCCGACTCCTTCCGCCTCGGCTCCAGTGACGAGCGCGACCAGCGCGGTCGTCTCGACGCCGTCGCGATCGCCGCGCACCTCGCGCCGCTGACCCGCCGGGTCGGTCTCGTGCCGGTCGTCACGACGACCCACACCGAGCCGTTCCACACGAACAAGGCCGTCGCGACGCTCGACTTCACCAGCCTCGGCCGCGCCGGCTGGCAGGTCGAGGTCTCCACCACCGCCGAGGAGGCGGACACCTTCGGGCGGACGGGGACCGCCCCGCCGGAGGAGCTGTGGCGCGAGGCCGCGGAAACCGTCGAGGTCGTCCGTCGGCTCTGGGACAGCTGGGAGGACGACGCGGTGGTCCGCGACGTCGCCAGCGGCCGGTTCGTGGACCGCGACAAGCTGCACTACGTCGACTTCGAAGGGGAGCGGTTCTCCGTCCGCGGTCCCTCGATCACCCCGCGCTCCCCGCAGGGCCAGCCGCTCGTCGTGGTGCCCGTCCGGGACGAGCACTCCCTCGCGGTGGCCGCCGCGCACGCCGACGTCGCCCGGATCGAGGCCGGCGACGAACGCACCGCGGCCGAGACCGCGGACCGGCTGCGGACCCTGGCCGGCCGCGAGCTGACCGTCCTGCTCGACGTGGAGGTCCTGCTCCGCGGGACCGCCACGGAGGCCCTCGACGTCGCCGGCCGGCTCGACGAGCTGAGCCCCGGCGCCGCGCCGCGCTCGGTGCGCCACCTCGGCACCCCCGCCACCCTCGCCGCGGCCCTGGCCGAGCTGCCCGACGGCCTCGACGGTGCGGTCCTCGCGCCGCTGGACCTGCCCGCGACGCTCGAACTCGTCGTCAGCGGGGTCGTCCCCGCGCTGACCCGGCCGCCGGTCGCGGGCAGCACGCTGCGCGAACGCTTCGGCCTGCCCCGCCCCACCAGCCGCTACGCCAGGACCGGAGACCTCCGATGACCCCCCGCGAGACCCTCCGTGAGACTCCTCGCCAGATCCACCTCGGGGCGCACTTCCCGGGCGTCAACAACACCACGGTGTGGCGCGACCCCCGCTCCGGCAGCCAGGTGGACTTCTCCTCCTTCGAACACCTCGCCCGGACCGCGGAACGGGGGTTGATGGACTTCTTCTTCCTCGCCGAGGGGCTGCGGCTGCGCGAACAGCGCGGGAAGATCCACGACCTCGACGTCGTCGGCCGTCCCGACACCCTCACCGTCCTGAACTCGATCGCGTCGGTCACGACCCACCTCGGGCTGGCCGGGACGATCAACGCCACCTTCAACGAGGCCGCGGAGCTCGCCAAGCAGTTCGCCTCCCTCGACCACCTCTCCGGTGGGCGCGCGGCCTGGAACGTCGTCACCAGCTCCGACGCGTTCACCGGGGAGAACTTCCGCCGCGGCGGGTACCTCGCGCACGCCGACCGCTACGTCCGGGCCCGTGAGGTCCTCGACGTCGCGCGGGAGTTCTGGGACTCCTGGGCCGAGGACTCCCTGGTCGCCGACCCCGAGACGGGGGTGTTCGCCCGGGGGATCGCCGAGGTCGACCACCGCGGCCCCCAGTTCCAGGTCCGGGGGACCGGTGCGCTGCCGCGCAGCCCGCAGGGGCACCCGGTGCTGCTGCAGGCCGGCGACTCCGACGACGGCCGTGAGTTCGGCGCCACGTACGCCGACGCCATCTTCACCATGCACGGCTCGCTGGAGGCGGGGCAGAGGTTCACCGCCGACATGCGCTCCCGCGCCGTCCGCAACGGCCGCTCCGGAGACGACCTGAAGATCCTCCCCGGGGTCACGTTCGTCCTCGGCGACACCCCCGGGCAGGCCCGCGAGCACGCCCGGGAGATCCGGTTCCAGCAGGTCGGGCCGGCACAGGCGATCGCGTTCCTCGAACAGGTCTGGGGCCGCGACCTGAGCGACCACGACCCCGAGGGACCGTTGCCCGCGCAGGACCCGGAGACGACCTCGACCATCGCCCAGGGCCGGACCCGGATGACGACGGACCCGGTGGAGACCGCGCGCACGTGGCGCGACCTCGCCGAGGCCAACGGGTGGAGCAGCCGGGAACTCGTCGTCGAGGTCACCGGCCGCCAGCAGTTCGTCGGCACCCCCGCGCAGGTCGCGGAGGAGATGGACACCTACGTCCAGGCCGACGCCTGCGACGGGTTCATCCTCGTCCCCAGCCTCACCCCGGCCGGCCTCGACGAGTTCGTCGAGAAGGTCGTCCCGCTGCTGCAGGAACGCGGCAGCTACCGCACCGGCTACACCGGTTCGACCCTGCGCGAGCACCTCGGTGTGCCGCACCCGCACCGTCTCGCCCCCGCCGTCCGCGCCACCGCCTGAGGAGCCCGCCATGACCACGACCACCAGCACGCTCGACACCGCCCGCCAGACCTGGGACGAGTGGCGTGCCACCCGGACGGCCGACCTCAGCGCGCCGCACGGCTGGCTGAGCCTGACCGGGCTGCACTGGCTCGTCGGCGAGGCCGCCCCCGTCGCGGACCTACCCGGCACCTGGGAGTCGGTCGAGGGTGGTGTCCGACTCAACGCGACCGCGGCCGACGGGGTGGTGGTGGACGGTTCCGCCGTCGACGGGACCGTGCTCCTCGAGACGGTCGAGGGTGCCCCCGGGTTCCTCGTCGAGATCGGCGACCGTCGGGTGGAGGTCATGCAGCGCACCGGGATGCACGCCCTGCGGGTGCGCGACCCGAAGTCCCCGACGCTCGCGGCGTTCACCGGGGTCCCCGTGTTCGGGTTCGAGGACCGCTACGTGCTCGACGCGCAGTTCGTGCCGTACGCGGAGTCCCGGGCCGTCGTCGTCGGTGCCGTCGTCGAAGGGCTGCAGCACCACCACGAGGCCGTCGCCACCGTGCGCTTCGAGCTCGACGGCCCGCAGGAACTCACGGTCTTCCGCAGTGCGAAGGGTTCGACCATCCTGTTCACCGACGCGACCAGCGGCGTGAGCACGACGGGGACGACCCGCTCGATCTCCGTCCCCGAACCCGACGCCGACGGACACGTCGTGCTGGACTTCAACCGGGCGACGAACCTGCCGTGCGCGTTCACCGACCACGCCACCTGCCCGCTGCCGCCCGCCGAGAACCGTCTCACCGTGCCCGTCGCAGCGGGGGAGAAGGATCCCCGGTGAGCACCACCGAACTGCTCGCCGCCCCGTTCGGCGACGCCGAACTGGCCGCGCTGCGGGCGGACTTCCCGATCCTGGGCCGCTCGACCCGTTCGGGGAACCCCTTGGTGTACCTGGACTCCGGCGCCACGTCGCAGAAACCGCGGGCCGTCCTCGACGCCGAACGCCGCTTCTACGAGACCCACAACGCGGCCGTCCACCGCGGGGCGCACCAGCTGGCCGAGGAGGCCACCGACGACTTCGAGGCCGCCCGGGCCGCCATCGCGGGTTTCGTCGGGGCACCCGCCCACGAGGTCGTGTTCACCAAGAACGCCACCGAGTCGCTCAACCTCATCGCGCACGCGTTCAGCACCACCACGGCCTACGCCGCCCGCGGCACCGCCCCCGACGGTCAGGCCGTCGACCCGCGGTTCGTCCTCGCCGAGGGCGACGAGATCCTCGTCACCGAGGCCGAGCACCACGCCAACCTCGTGCCCTGGCAGGAACTCTGCGCCCGGACCGGTGCCGTCCTGCGCTGGGTCCCCGTCACCGACGGGGGGTCCTTCGACCTCGACGCCCTCGACACGCTGGTCGGGGAGCGGACCAAGGTCGTCGCCTTCGCCCACGCCTCCAACGTCCTCGGCGGGCTCGCCCCCGTGGAGGCGTTCGTCGCCGCGGCGCGCCGGGTGGGGGCGCTCGTCGTCCTCGACGCCTGTCAGTCCGTCCCGCACCTGCCCGTCGACCTCCCCTCGCTCGGGGTCGACCTCGCGGCGTTCTCCGGGCACAAGATGCTCGGGCCGTCGGGGATCGGGATCCTCTGGGGCCGGGCCGAGGTCCTCGACGCGATGCCGCCGTTCCTCACCGGCGGGTCGATGATCGAACTGGTCCGGATGGAACGCTCCACCTTCGCCCCCGTCCCGCAGAAGTTCGAGGCGGGTGTCCCGATGACGGCGCAGGCCGTCGGGTTGCACGCCGCCGTCGACTACCTGCGCGGGCTCGGCCCCGACGGTTCGGGGATGGCCCGCCTCGAGGCCCACGAACGCGACCTCACCCGACGCCTGCTCGCCGAACTGGCGGAACTGCCCTGGGTCCGCGTCCTCGGCCCGCTCGACGCCGCCGATCGGGTCGCCCTGGTCTCCTTCGTGGTGGAGGACGTCCACGCCCACGACGTCGGGCAGCTGCTCGACGACGAGGGCGTCGCCGTGCGGGTCGGGCACCACTGCGCCTGGCCGCTGCACCGCCGGTTCGGGGTCGCGGCCACCACCCGGGTCAGCTTCGGGCCCTACAACCAGAGCTCCGACATCGACGCCGTCCTGCGCGGGCTGCACCGCGTCCGGGCGCTGTTCGCGTGAGAGCCTGAGCGCCGTGGACCTGTACCAGCAGCTGATCATCGAGCACTCCAAACGTCCGCACGGCGAGGGTCTGCGCGACCCGTTCGCCGCGCAGGCCCACCACGTGAACCCGACGTGCGGCGACGAGATCACCCTGCGGGTGGCGCTCGCCGGCGACACGGTCGAGGACGTCTCCTACGACGCCCTCGGGTGCTCGATCAGCCGCGCCTCGGCCTCGGTGCTGCACGACCTCGTCGTCGGGCGCTCGCTCGAGGAGGTCGTCACGGTGCGGGATGCGGTGCAGCACATGCTGACCAGCCGGGGTGAGGACGAGGGTGACGAGGACGTGCTGGGCGACGCCGTCGCCCTCGCCGGTGTCGCGAAGTACCCCGCGCGGGTGAAGTGCGCCCTCCTCAGCTGGTCCGCCCTCGCCGACGCCCTGCTCCGCGCGCCCGCCACCCCCTGAGCCCCGGGGCCCCTCGGCTCCCGGTGGTCGGTGGGTAGCCTGCGGGCGTGGAGATCCGCGAGTTCACCGACGCCGACTGGGCGCAGATCTGGCCGTTCTTCGACGAGATCGTCGCCGAGGAGGAGACCTACGCCTACCCGCGCGGGCTGACCTCGGAGCGAGCGCGCGACCTCTGGGTCGAGTCCCCGCCGGGGGTGACGGTGGTGGCGCTCGAGGACGGGCAGGTGCTCGGCACCGCGAAGACGGGGCCGAACCGGCCGGGCCCCGGGGCCCACGTCGCCACCGCGAGCTT
Organism: Kineococcus sp. AC630; assembly: GCF_979255925.1. Lineage (NCBI taxonomy): Bacteria > Bacillati > Actinomycetota > Actinomycetes > Kineosporiales > Kineosporiaceae > Kineococcus > Kineococcus sp. AC630. Next base: position 130,781 of record NZ_CEEDMJ010000009.1, on the reverse strand, counting down.
CATGGTCTCGCCCGCGGCGCGCGGTCGCGGCGTCGGACGCGCCCTCGGCGAGCACGTCCTCGCCCTCGCCGCGTTCCACGGGTACCGCGCCATGCAGTTCAACGCCGTCGTCGAGACGAACACCGCGGCGGTCGCGTTGTGGCGCTCGCTGGGGATGAGCATCGTCGGCACCGTTCCCGAGGCCTTCGACCACCCCGAGCACGGTCTCGTCGGCCTGCACGTCATGCACCGCTTCCTCGTCGAGGACTGACCCCGCTCCGGCGCGGACCCCCGGGGGTTACGGTGGCCTCCCGCACCGGCGAGGGCGCCGGCCCAGCACAGGAGTCGACGTGAACCCCACCGCCCGCACCTCCGCTCTGACCCTCGGGCCGGAGGGGTTCCTCGCCGACGGGCGTCCCCACCGGTTGCTGTCCGGTGCGCTGCACTACTTCCGCATCCACCCCGACCACTGGCGCGACCGGTTGCGGTCGGTGCGCCAGCTCGGGTTGAACACGGTGGAGACCTACGTGCCGTGGGACCTGCACGCCCCACGGCGCGGGGAGTTCCGCACCGACGGCTCCTGCGACCTCGCGGGGTTCCTCGACGCGGCGGCCGCGGAGGACCTCGACGTGGTCGTCCGGCCGGGCCCCTACATCTGCGCCGAGTGGTCCAACGGCGGGTTGCCGGTCTGGCTCACCCGTTCCGGGGTCCGGCTGCGCATCGACGACCCGGACTACCTCGAGGCCGTCGACGAGTTCCTGACCCGGGTCTACGAGGTCGTCGCTCCCCGGCAGGCCGACCGGGGCGGACGCGTCGTCCTGGTCCAGGTGGAGAACGAGTACGGCGCGTACGCGACGGCCCGCGAGACCGACAGCGCCGCAACGGACAGCGCCGCCCGGACCGCCTACCTGGAACACCTGGTGGCCACCACGCGCCGCTGCGGGATCACCGTGCCGCTGACGACCGTCGACCAGCCCACCGACGAGATGCTGGCCGCGGGGACCCTGTCCGGACTGCTGACGACGGGGTCCTTCGGCGGCCGGGCGGCCGAGCGGTTGGACACCCTGCGCCGCCACCAGCCCGAGGGACCGCTGGTCTGCTCGGAGTTCTGGGTCGGCTGGTTCGACCACTGGGGTTCCCACCACCGGACGACGCCCCCGGAGGCGGCCGTCGCCGAACTGACGACGATGCTGGAACGCGGTGCCGGGGTGAACGTCTACGTCGTGCACGGGGGCACGAACTTCGGGTTCACCAGCGGCGCCAACGACAAGGGCACCTACCAGGCGACGACGACGTCCTACGACTACGACGCGCTCCTCGACGAGGCCGGCCGGCCCACGCCGAAGTACTGGGCGTTCCGCGAGGTACTCGGCGGGTACGTCGAACTCGGTGCCGACGTCCCGCCGCCGGCGCGGCCGGCGCCGGTCCTGCGGGCTCCGCTCGTCGGTGCGCTCCCGCTGGCGAAGGCCGTGGACGGTCTCGAGCCGGTGGCGGGGGAGGAGGTCCCGTTCCTCGACGACCTGGCGACGGAGAGCGGGGTGCCCGCCCCCTTCGCGTGGGTCAGCGCCACCTCGCCCGGATCCCCGGGGCCGACCGTCCTGCACGTGGCCGAGGTGCGCGACCGCCTCACCGTGCTGCTCGACGGAGTGCGGCTGGGCACCCTGTTCCGGGAGGACCACGACACCACGCTCGCCCTCCCGCCGCACCCCGCCGGCACCCGGCTCGACCTGCTCCTCGAGGACGCGGGCCGGGTGAACTACGGTCCGCGCCTCGGCGAGCCCAAGGGCGTCGTCGGCCCCGTCCGCGTCGGGGACGCGGCGGTGCGCGACCTCCGGGTGCAGGCGCTGGACCCGGACCGGCTGGCAGCCGCCCCGGCGGGGCGGACGGGTGCGGTGACGTTCCTCGCCGGGCCGGTGCTCGCCCGCGCGGAGCTGGAGGTGGCGGAGCCCGTCGACCTCTTCCTCGACACGGCCGGCTGGGGGCGCGGGGTCGTCTGGGTCAACGGGTTCTGCCTGGGGCGCTACTGGCGGCGCGGACCGCAGCGGACGCTCTACGTCCCGGGGCCGGTCCTGCGGGCGGGGACCAACGACGTGACGGTCCTGGAACTCGACGCCGCCGCGGACCCGTGGGTCCGCACGCTGCCCGACCTGGACCTCGGCCACACCGAGGAGTAACCACCCACGATGCTCCACCCGTCCTGCCCCTCGTCGCGATGCCCTACGCTGACGGGACCATCCAGAGCGGCCGAGAGACCTGGCTCGTCGACGCCGCAGCAACCCCCACGCCCTCACCGGCGGGGAGGGTGCTCATGCCAGGACCGATGGGAGGAAAGAGTGGGTTACGCCGGCGACCTCACCCCGCGTGAGGCCTTCGACCTGGTCCGGGACACCCCGGACGCGGTCCTCGTGGACGTCCGCACCGACGCCGAATGGCGTTTCGTCGGGGTTCCCGACACCAGCGGGACCGGCCGGGAGCCGGTCCTCGTGTCCTGGCTCCCGGTCGACCCGCCGCGCTTCCTGGCCGAACTCGCCGCCGCGGGGATCACCCCGGGTGCGGGCGCCCCCGTCGTGTTCCTGTGCCGCTCCGGGCAGCGTTCCGTCGGTGCGGCCGAGGCCGCCACCGCCGCCGGGATCGCGCCCAGCTACAACGTCCTCGAAGGGTTCGAGGGTCCGCTGGACGACGCCGGTCACCGCGGTGCGGTGGGTTGGCGCGCGGCGGGTCTGCCCTGGCGCCAGTCGTGAGCGAGGGCTGGCGCCCGGACACCACCGCCGTCCGCGGCGGCCTGGTGCGGTCGCAGTTCGAGGAGACCGCCGAGGCCATGTACCTCACGTCGGGGTACACCTACGCGACCGCGGCCGACGCCGAGGCCGCGTTCGCGGGCGACGTCGACCGCTACGTCTACTCCCGCTACGGGAACCCGACGGTGTCGGTGTTCACGGAACGGCTGCGGCAGCTGGAAGGGGCGCAGGCCTGCTACGGCCTCGCCAGCGGGATGTCCGCGGTGTTCTACGCGCTCGCCGCGCTCCTCGGCGCGGGTGACCGGGTGGTGGCGGCGCGGAGCCTCTTCGGCTCCTGCTTCGTGATCCTCGACGAGATCCTCCCCCGGTGGGGCGTCACGACGGAGTTCGTCGACGGCGAGGACCTGGCGCAGTGGGAACGCGCGCTCTCGACCCCGGCGCAGGCGGTGTTCTTCGAGACCCCGGCAAACCCCATGCAGACCCTCGTCGACATCGCCGCGGTGAGCGACCTCGCGCACGCCGCGGGGGCGACCGTCGTGGTCGACAACGCCTTCGCCAGTCCCGTCGGCCAGCACCCGCTGGAGTTCGGGGCCGACGTCGTCGTGTACTCCGCGACCAAGCACATCGACGGCCAGGGCCGGGTGATGGGCGGAGCGGTCCTCGGGACCTCGGAGTTCATCGACGGCAGGTTCCGCGAACTCACCCGGCACACCGGGCCGACGCTCAGCCCGTTCAACGCGTGGACCCTGGCGAAGGGCCTGGAGACCATGAGCCTGCGGGTGCGGCACGCGGCGGCCACCACCCTGCGCCTCGCGGAGCACCTGGAGCAGTCCCCGGGGGTGCGCTGGGTCCGCCACCCGATGCTGGCCAGCCACCCGCAGTTCGACCTGGCGAAGCGGCAGATGGAACTCGGCGGGACGGTCCTCACGTTCGAGCTCGACGCCCCGCAGGGGCGCGGCAAGGACCGCGCCTTCGAGGTCCTCGACGCCCTGCGGATCGTGGACATCTCCAACAACCTCGGCGACGCCAAGTCGCTCGCCACCCACCCCGCCACGACGACGCACCGTCGTCTGGGCGCCGAAGGCCGTGTCGCCATCGGCCTGACCGACGGGGTGTTGCGGTTGTCGGTGGGCCTGGAGGACCCCGACGACCTGCTGGAAGACCTCGACCGCGCGTTGCGCGCGAAACCCTGATCGGAGAACCCCTGTGACCAAGCGTCAGATCCCCGTCTCCCACGCCGGGAGCCTGCCCCGCACCCCGGAACTCATCGCCGCGAACGAGGCCCGCCGCATCGGCGACGACGGTTTCACCCTCGAACGCACCCCTGAGTTCGACGCCCTGCTGACCGACGCGGTCGTGGACCTGGTGAAGCGCCAGGAGGCCCTCGGCGTCACCATCGTCGGTGACGGCGAGTACGGCAAGGCCATGTCCAGCGCCGTCGACTACGGCGCCTGGTGGTCCTACTCCTTCCAGCGGGTGTCGGGGCTCGAGGTCACCGGCGAGGACCTGTTCACCCAGCCCGTCGTGCGCTCCGAACCCGGCCACGTGCGGTTGACCAGCTTCCCCGACCGACGCGACTGGGTGACGTTCCGCGAGGCCTACCAGGACCCGGCGTCGGGGATCTCGACGGGCAAGAACGCCACCGCGTTCCCCGCGACGGTCGGGCCGCTGGCCTACACCGGTCAGGCGGCCATCGCCTCCGACATCGCCAACCTCAAGGCCGGCCTCGCCGCGGCCGGGGTCACCGAGGGGTTCATCACCTCGCTCTCCCCGGGCAGCGGGGCGCGCATCGCGAACCGCCACTACGCGACCGAGGAGGAACACATCTGGGCGTGGGCGGACGTGCTGCGCGAGGAGTACCGGGCGGTCGTCGAGGCCGGGCTCACCCTGCAGATCGACGACCCCTCCATCGCGGAGAACTTCGACCAGATCAACCCTGAACCCTCCATCGAGGACTACCGCGCGTTCACCCGCATCCGGGTCGAGGCGCTGAACCACGCCCTGCGCGGTCTGCCGACCGAGCAGATCCGCTTCCACCTCTGCTGGGGTTCCTGGCACGGCCCGCACACCACCGACGTCGAGTTCAAGCATATCGTCGACCTCATGCTGGAGATCGACGCGGGGTCCTACTCCTTCGAGGCCGCCAACGTGCGCCACGAGCACGAGTGGAAGGTCTGGAAGGACGTGGCGCTGCCCGCGGGCAAGAAGATCGTCCCCGGCATCGTGAGCCACGCGACGAACGTCGTGGAGCACCCGGAACTCGTGGCCGACCGCATCGAGCGGTTCGCCTCGGTCGTCGGCCCCGAGAACGTCGTGGCCTCCACCGACTGCGGTCTCGGCGGGCGCATCCACCCGCAGATCGCGGTCGCCAAGCTCGCGACCCTCGGCGAGGGTGCGCGACTCGCAGGCGAACGACTCTTCGGGTGAGTCCCCGGTGACCCGGGACCGGGCCTCGGGGGAGGCCGCCGCGTGGGCGTTGTGGCAGGACTCCCCGTGGGGCCGGCTGCGCTACCGCGTCGTCGCCCGGGTCCTGCAGGAGTGGTGCGCGGACCTCGGTGAGGGACCGCTGCGGGTGCTCGACGCGGGCGGGGGCGACGGTCGCGACGCCGTCCAGTTCGCCCTCGCCGGGCACTCCGTCACGGTGCTCGACCGTTCCCCGGAGATGCTCGCGCTGGCCCGGGCGGCGGCCGCCGCCGCCGGCGTGGGGGACCGCCTGCACACCGTCGCGGCCGACCTGGAGGACCTCACGGCCCTGGCCGCGCTGACCCGCCACCGCGAGGGCGGTTCGGGGTCCTTCGACGTGGTCCTATGCCACGACGTGCTGCAGCACCGGGAGTCCCCGGGGCAGGTGCGGGCCGACGTCGCGACGCTGGTCTCCTCGGCGCGCCCCGGAGGTCTGGTGTCGTTGCTGGCCCCGAACCCCGCCGCCGACGTCGTCGCGAGCGTCCTGCGCGAGGGGCCCGCCGCGGCCTGGGTCGCGCTCGACGGGGAACGCGCGCTGGACCCGGGCACGGGTCACACCGCGCTGCGGCTCTCCCCGGAGTTCGTCGAGGACGCGCTGGCGGCGGTCGGCTGCGACGTGACGCGACGGGCCGGGATCCTCGCGGTGACGACGTTGCTCGAGGAGTCCGACCGGGTCGACGACCGGGTGGCCGCCGACCTCGAGGAACTCGAGGTCGAACTCAGTCGACGCGAACAGTTCCGCGGTGCGGCGCGCTACTGGCTGCTCGGGGGCCGACGACGCTGACCGGTCCGTGCGGCCGGGTCGCGGTCAGCAGGGACGCCGCGATCCGGTCGTTGAGCCGGAAGAACCCGGCGTCCACGCCGGGGCGGGCGAACGCCGCCGCCCAGCCACCCCCCGCGACCCACGGGCCGACGGCGTAGCGGTGCGGGTGCACGGAACCGTCCGTGGCGACCAGGCGCTGGTCCGGGTCGACGACGAGACGACCGTTGCCGATCTCGGTCACCTCCCCGCGAGCGGCCAACCCGGCCAGCAGCGGGTCCGCGCTGTCGGCGATGCTGGGCGTGGGCAACCGCGCGTCGACCAGGACCCGCGCCGAGACCCCGGCCGGTGAGTTCCCCGACCGGGCGCTCCAGCACCGACCGACCTCGTCCGCCCGCACCTGCACGTCACCACCGAGGAACCGGACGACCCCGGCGTCGGCCAGGGCGAGGAGTTCGCGCAGCCGCTGCGGGGGCGGGCCGGAGGCGACGTAGCTGAAGAACCCGTGCCACCACCCGTCGACCTCGAGGGTCGACTCCTCGTCGAGCAGGCCGCGGTGGGCGAGCCCGGCGACGGTGACGTAGCAGGACAGCAACGCGAAGAACACGGCGGCGTCCATGCTGTGGGCCGGGTCGCCCCGGCGTTCCACGTCCGCGGCGACGTGTGCGCGGACCCGGTCGTGGACCTCCTGCGCCGACGTCGCCCGCCACCCGTCCAGCGGCCGGTCGAGGCGGCCCAGGTCGAGGCGGTCCGCGGGGTCGGGCACCGCGGTCGCCACCAGGTCGTCGAGTTCCGCGCTGCCCCAGGGAGCGGCCGCGAACCGGGTCCCGAACTCCGTGGGGGCCAGCGCCGTGCGCTCCGGGTGGGAGCGGAACAGTTCGTGGTAGTGCGCCCCCGCCAGTTCCTTCGCCGCGACCGGCCACAGGTCGGCCCGCAGGTTCAGCGGTCGCGTCGAGACCAGGAACGGCTCCGCCGTGAAGAACCGGGGGAGCGGCGGACGTTCGTCGAGGACGTAGGTGATCTTCGAGCGGTACGGAACCCCGCGCCGGCTGCCCACGTGCAGCACGGGTTCACGGCCGCTGCGGTGGTAGACGAGTCCGTCGGGTCCCTCCGAGAACCGCCCGCCCCGACCCTGTCCGACGAGCACCGCGAGGTCGACGAAGGCCAACCCCATCCCCGCCACGATCACGTCGGCGCCCGGGGGCAACCTCACCTCGTCCTCCGCGAGGCCGAGGTCGCTGGTGTACCCGGGGGCGACGTAGCCCAGTCCGTGCCGGTCCGCGAACTCCTGCGCGGTGACCTCCCGCGCGCCGGGGACGACGTCCGGGTGGCCCTGCGCGAGGACCACCGCGTCGACGTCGAGCGTCCCGCCGTCCTCGAGCACCACCTGCCGGCCGCGCAGGTCGACCGCCCGGGTGCGGTGCACGTGCACCCGCAGGTTCGCCGGCAGCCCCGCGAGCGTCCGGTCCCACGCCCAGGAGAGGTAGCGGCTGCCCAGCGCCCGGGAGACGAACGTGCCCTCCTGCACCCCCAGCACCTCGCGGTGGAGTTCCGCCTCGCCCGCGGCCTCGAACTCCGCGGCCAGGTCGTCCCGGTGCTCCTCCAGCCAGGCGAACAGCGTCGGCCCGGTGCGCACCGGGCCGGGCAGCACCGAGGAGTCGTCGGGCAGGACCGTGACGTCGGCCGCGCGGGAGTTCATCCACAGCAGCGGGTGCTGGTCGGCCCGCCAGATCCGTCCCGCCCCCGGCGGGTGGGGGTCGACGACGTGCACGTCGACGACCCGGGTCGGGTCGTCGAGGACGCGGGCGGACAACCGGTCGAGGACGCCGAGGGTCCGGGGACCGGCCCCGACCAGGCAGAGGGAGAGGTCGTCGTCGGACGGGGTGCGCAGGGACGGGCTCACGTGGGCTCCAGAGGAGAGATCCGGTGGGGGACTCGTCCTCAGGAACAGGTGGCGCCGTGGGTGCGGCACAGGTCGACGTGGCGACGGCGCACCAGTCGCCCGTTCGTCGCTCCCGCGGTCCGCACGACTCCAGGGTAGGCGTCGCGACCCCGTCCGCCCAGCCGACCTCGGTCGACGGGACACACCCCTCCGGGGGGAGGGTCAGCGACGGTGGCCGAGGACGAACGTGCGGATCGCGGTGACGGCCGCACCGCGGGCCCACTCGGTGAAGCCCGTGGGCTGGACGTCGATGTCGAGCCGGGAGGCGAAGGGACTGCGGTGCTCGCGGATCCCCGCCCACAGCGCGTCCTGCCCGACGACGGCGAGGCGGATCCCCTCACCGGACAGGATCAGCTTCTCCGGCATGGTGAGGTTGCCGATCGCCGCGACCAGCGTCCCCAGGGCGTGCGCGGAGTCGTCGACGACGCGCCGGGCCAGCGGGTCCCCGCCGTCGGCGAGGTCGAGGACCTCCTCGTAGCGGACCGGCCGGCGCAGCGCGGCGGCGGCCCGGGCCTCCACGGCGGCGACGGTGAGCAGGGCGTCGGCGCAGCCCTGGTGCCCCAGCGGGCACAGCGGCCCACCGGGCAGCAGGGGGAAGTGCCCGAGCAACCCCACGCCCGCGTCGGGTCGGTCCACGACCTCGTCGTGGACGACCAGGCCGTACCCGAGGCCCTCGCCGATCGTCAGCACCGCGAAGTGCCGGCACCGTCGGGCCGTCCCGAACCACTGCTCCGCGCGGGTGAAGGACAGCAGGTCGTTGTCGACGACGACGGGCAACCCGAGCTGCTCCTCCAGCACGGGTCCCAGCGGGACGTCCTGCCAGCCGAGGAAGCTGGCGTTCAGCACGTGCCCGCCCTCGCCGACCAGACCGCCGAGGCTCACCCCCACGGCCCGCAGCGACGTCCTCGCCCCGTGCTCGGCCAGCAGCGACCGGACGAGCCCGACGACGGTGGCGACCACCGTCTCGGGGGAGGTGTCGCCGAGGACGGCCTCGTCACTGGCCAGCACCGTGGCCCGCAACGAGGTGAGGACGGCGTGCGCGGTGCGGGCGGTGAGCTTCACCCCGACGAAGAGGTGGGAGTGCTCGTCGACGTCCATCGGGCGGGTGGGCCGCCCCGTCACGGGGTCGTAGGCGCTGCCGGTCTCCTGCAGCAACCCGGAGTCGAGCAGGGGTTTCGACAGCCGGGTCAGGGTCCCGGCCGAGAGGTCGAGGCGGCGGGCGAGCTCGCTGCGCGGCAGGGGTCCGTCGAGCAGGACCTCGAGGGCGATGCTGTGGGCGGTCCCGGTCAGAGGCGTCCAGGACACCGTGGACGGGGTCGTGCGAGGCGGTGCGTCCACGTCCTGCCCTCTCGTCGTCGTGAGTGTTGGAGTGAAACCTACCGGAGGGTCTCGCGTCGAGGAGTCGCCACGCTGGACGGGTGATTGACGCCGTGGAGCTTTCAGCGTAGAAGTGTCACCGTCCCGCCACACCGACGTGCCCGACGGAGTTCCTGTGACCTCACCGCACGACCCCCAGCGCAGCACCCCTCCCGCGACCCCGGGGGCCACCACCGGTGCGCTCGGCCGCGTCCTGCACCTGCGGGCTGCGGGGGTGAGCCTCGTCGTGGACGTGCACGCCACCTCCACCCCGACGCTGGTGCACTGGGGCGCCGACCTCGGTGAGCTCTCCGAGGCCGCTCTCGCCGACCTCGTCACCTCCGGACGGACCGCCCGGGCCAACAACGACCTGGACGTGCCGCAGCCCACCCGGCTGCTGCCCGAGCAGGCCTGGGGCTGGAACGGCCGTCCCGGCCTGTCCGGTCACCGCGCCGGCACGGCGTGGTCCACGCGGTTCGTCCCGACCGGGGCCCTCGTCGAGGAACGGACCGACGGTGGCCGCCTCGTGCTCGACACCGCCGACCCCGAGGCCGGTCTGGCGTTGACCCTCGAGCTCGAACTGCTCCCGTCGGGGTTGCTGCGCCACCGCGCGACGCTGACGAACACGGCCGAGGGGGACTACGAGGTCGCCGACCTCGCCCTGGCGCTCCCCGTCCCGCCGGTCGCGACCGAGATCTTCGACCTGGCGGGTCGCTGGGCGAAGGAACGCATCCCGCAGCGGCGTCCGCTGGTCTTCGGCGCCCACGTGCGGGAGAACCGCCGCGGTCGCACCGGTCCCGACGCGCCCCTCGTGCTCGCCGTCGGGACCCAGGGGTTCGGCTTCCGCGACGGGGAGGTCTGGGCGACCCACACCGCGTTCAGCGGGAACCACCGCAGCAGCGTGGAGAAGCTGTCCAGCGGGACGACCACGCTGGCGGCCGGTGAACTCCTGCTCCCCGGTGAGGTCCGACTGGCGCCGGGGGCGCAGTACCGCACCCCGTGGGTGTTCGGAGCCTGGTCCGCGCAGGGGCTGGACGGGATGGCGGCGCGGTTCCACCAGCACCTGCGATCGCGTCCGCACCACCCCTCGACCCCGCGACCGGTCGTCGTGAACACGTGGGAGGCCGTCTACTTCGACCTCGACCTCGGGAAGCTGCTGGCCCTGGCCCGGGCCGCCGCGGAGGTCGGCGCGGAACGCTACGTCCTCGACGACGGCTGGTTCCGCCACCGCCGCCGGGACGACGCCGGCCTCGGCGACTGGTACGTGGATGAAGGCGTCTGGCCGCAGGGTCTGCACCCGCTCGTCGACGGCGTCCGGGCGCTGGGGCTGGAGTTCGGCCTCTGGGTCGAACCCGAGATGGTGAACCCCGATTCCGACCTCGTGCGGGCCCACCCCGACTGGGTCCTGCAGACGGGTGGGCGCACCCCGCTGCCGTCGCGTCAGCAGCAGGTCCTCGACCTCGGGAACCCGGCGGCGTTCGCCCACGTCCTGGAACGTCTCGACGCGCTGCTCACCGAGTACGACATCGCCTACTTCAAGTGGGACCACAACCGGGACCTGCTCGAGGCCGGTTCAGGACCCTCCGGCGCCGCCGGCGTGCACGCCCAGACCCTCGCCGTGTACCGGCTGCTCGACGAACTGCGGGCCAGGCACCCCGGGGTCGAGATCGAGTCCTGCTCCTCCGGCGGGTTGCGGATCGACCTCGAGATCCTCGAGCACACCGACCGGGTCTGGGGCAGCGACTGCATCGACCCGCTGGAGCGGCAGCAGATCCAGCGCTGGACGACCCAGCTCGTCCCGCCGGAACTCATCGGTTCCCACGTCGGCGCCTCGCCGTCGCACACCACCCACCGCAGCTCGGACCTGTCGTTCCGGGCGGGGACGGCGTTGTTCGCCTCGTTCGGCATCGAGACCGACATCACCCGGATGGGAACCGCGGAACGCGCGGAACTCGCGAGCTGGGTCGCGCTCTACAAGGAACTCCGGGGTCTGCTGCACACCGGGACCGTGGTGCGCTGCGACGACCACGACCCCTCCTTCCAGGTGCACGGGACGGTGGCCGCTGACGGTTCCGACGCCCTGTTCGCGGTGGTGCAGCTGAGCACCCCCGACGCCTCGGTCCCGGGCCGGGTCCGGTTGCCGGGACTGCTGCCCGACGCGCAGTACGAGGTCAGCGCGCAGGCACCGGGGGACACCCCCGCGGTGCGGGGCGAGGCCGACCTGCCCTGGTTGGCGAGCGGGGTGCGGATGAACGGGCGGACGCTCGCCGCCGTCGGTGTCGCGGCTCCGGCGTTGCATCCCCAGCAGTTGGTGCTGGTGCGCACGCGGCGGGTCTGAGCCGGGTGGGGCCGGTCAGCCGGTCCCACCACCACCGTCACCCGGGGTGAGGAGAACCTGCCCCCCGCGGTCGTTGACGGCCGTGCAGGCCGCCTGCGGCAGACCGTCGTCGCTCACCAGCACGTCCACCTCGTCCAGACCCGCGATCGTCGCCAGACCGACCAGGCCCCAGCGGTCGGAGCCGGCGACGAGCACGGTGCAGGCCGCCGCGGAGATGAGGGCACGGTTCGTCTCGCCCTCGGCGAGTTCCGAACTCGTCAGTCCCTCCGCGGCGCTGAACCCGTGCACGTCCAGGAACAACAGGTCGACGTGGAGGGGTTCGAGACTGCGGTTCGCCACCGGTCCCACCAGCGCGCCCGCCGCGTTCCGCATCCCGCCGGTGAGGATGATCGTGCGGTCGTGCCGGGACGGTTCGTGGAGGACCTGCGCCACGGCCGGGGAGTTCGTCACGACCGTCAGACCGGGGACGGTCTGCAGGGCGGCGGCGACGTCGAGCGTCGCCGGGCCCGCCGAGAGGGCGACCGAGGAACCCGGTTGGACCAGCGACGCGGCGAGTTCTCCGATCGAACGTTCCCGGTGTCGGTTCCCGGTGTCCCGTGTCGGGAAACCGAACTCCGCGCCGAAACCCTCGGGAAGGGCCGCGCCCCCGTGGACACGGTCGGCGAGACCCAATCGAGACAGTTCCGTGATGTCCCGGCGGATCGTCACGTCCGAGACGCCGAGACGGCCCACCAGGTCAGAGACGCGGACACTTCCGCTGCTGCGCAACGCTTCGAGGATGAGTTTCTGACGACTTCGAGCCACTACCACCGGGACACCCCCACCCCACGGCGAGCGTGGTTCCGTCGACCTTGACCCGTCGAGCATGCGGCTCGGAGGGCCCCGGAGTCAACGCCGACGGGCAGTTTCGGACACCGGTTTCGACCAGACCCGAACATCAACAGGTCACAGGTTCGTTCGGTTCTGCGCGAACAGCTTGACAGCGGGCGGCCTCGGGACCAGAGTTGTTGACGTGGTCGACCGCGTTCCCGGTCGACTCGAAAACGCGCAGAGCCGGCCCTCGCCGGACGCCGACGAAGGAGTCGCGATGAACCGCCCCACCACCGAAGCCGAGTACCTCGCAGGTCTCGTGCCCGCCTCCGCCGGCCGCCAGGGTTTCAGCCGCCGCTCGATGCTGCGCGGCTCGCTGCTCGCCGCCGGTGTCCCCGCCCTGCTCGCCGCCTGCGGCGGCAACGACGCCGCCGGTGGCGGTGGCGGGGGCGGTGGCGGCGACGTCACCCTCGGCTCGAACTTCTCCGACGAGGTCCCGGTCAAGACGATGAAGGCCATGGTCGCCGACGCCCAGACCAAGCAGGGCATCAAGATCAAGCTGAACACCGTCGACCACACGACCTTCCAGAACAACATCAACAACTACCTCCAGGGCAGCCCGGACGACGTCTTCTCCTGGTTCGCCGGGTACCGCATGCAGTTCTTCGCGGCCCAGGGTCTCGCCTCCGACCTGACCGACGTGTGGAGCACGATCGGGGCGAACTACACCGACGCGTTCAAGAAGGCCTCCACCGGTGAGGACGGCAAGCAGTACTTCGTCCCGACCACCTACGGCCCGTGGGCCGTCTTCTACCGCAAGTCGCTCTGGGCGGAGAAGGGCTACACGGCCCCCGAGACCCTGGACGAGATGGTCACCCTGTCCAAGAAGATGCAGACCGACGGCCTCGTGCCGCTGGCCTTCGCGGACAAGGAGGGCTGGCCGGCCATGGGCACCTTCGACCAGCTCAACATGCGCATCAACGGCTACCAGTTCCACGTCGACCTGATGGCCGGCAAGGAAGCCTGGACCGACCAGAAGGTCAAGACGGTCTTCGACACCTGGAAGGGCCTGCTGCAGTACTCGCAGCCCGACTCCCTCGGCCGCACCTGGCAGGAGGCGGCGACCGGTGTCGTCAACAAGACCTCCGGCATGATGGTCATCGGCTCCTTCATCGGCCAGCAGTTCGAGGACGCCGACCAGGAGGACATCGACTTCTTCAACTTCCCGGAGGTCGACTCCAACGTCGGCGCCGACGCGGTCGAGGCCCCGATCGACGGCTTCATGATGTCGAAGCGGCCCCGCAACGAGGCCGGCGCCAAGAAGCTGCTGGAGTACCTCGGCTCGCCCGACGACGGTGTCGTGCAGACCACGAACGACCCCTCGGGCATCGCGGCGAACACGAAGTCCGACCAGGCTCACTACACCGAGCTGCAGAAGAAGTGCGCCGAGTTCGTGGCCAACGCGAAGTCCATCTCGCAGTTCATGGACCGCGACACCCGGCCCGACTTCGCCTCCACGGTCATGATCCCGTCGCTCCAGACGTTCATCTCGAACCCGGACGACATCGACGGTCTGTGCACCCAGATCGAAAACCAGAAGAAGAGCATCTTCACCTCCTGAGGAGCGTTCCGTGTCGTCTCCCGACCTGCCGCTCGTCGCCCCGCAGACGGCGCACCCCGCGCCGACTGCGGGGTCGCACCACGGCACCGGCAAGAACCAGCGCGTCAAGCGGCTCAGCGGCTTCGACCGCATCGCCGTCATCCTCATGGTGGCGATCCCGACCCTGATCGTCGTCGGCCTGATCTGGCTCCCCGCGATCTCCTCGGTCTTCCTGTCCTTCACCAACTGGAACGGGATCGGGTCGCTCGCCGACGTCAAGATCATCGGCGTGGAGAACTACACCAACGTCTTCACGAACTACCCGCCCTTCAAGCCGGCGATCGAGCACAACCTGATCTGGCTCGTCGTGATGTTCGTGGTGGCGACACCGCTGGGCATCCTCTTCGCGGTCCTCATCGACAAGGACCTCAAGGGCAGCCGGTTCTACCAGACCGCGCTGTACCTGCCGGTCGTCCTGTCGCTGGCGCTGGTCGGGTTCATCTGGCAGCTCATGTACTCCCGGGACCAGGGCCTCATCAACGCGGTCCTCGGGACGCAGGTCGACTTCTACGGCGACCCGAAGTGGAACCTGTGGGCAGCCCTCTTCGCGACCTGCTGGAAGCAGGTCGGCTACGTGATGCTGCTCTACTTGGCCGGCCTCAAGGGGGTCGACGCCTCGCTCAAGGAGGCGGCGCAGATGGACGGCGCCACCCAGGTGCAGACGTTCTTCCGGATCGTCTTCCCGGTCATGCGCCCCATCAACATCATCGTGCTGGTCATCACCGTCATCGAGTCCCTGCGCGCCTTCGACCTCGTGTGGGTCATCAACCAGGGTCGCAACGGGCTGGAACTGATCGCCACGCTGGTCACCGCGAACATCGTCGGTGAGGCCAGTCGCATCGGCTTCGGCTCGGCGTTGGCGACGATCATGCTGGTGATCTCGCTGATCTTCATCAGCATCTACCTGGCGGTCGTCATGCGAGAGGAAGAACGATGAGCTCCACCACCGTGCCTCGGGTCCGCGGCCGGGCCGCGGACGTCCCGAAGGTGCCGCACAAGGTGCCGCCGGCCCGGATCGTGCTGTACGTCTTCCTCATCGCCGCTTCGGTGCTCTGGCTCTTCCCGTTGCTGTGGGCGGTCTTCAACTCCTTCCGCGACTACGGGTACACCCAGGCGCACGGCTACGCGTCCTTCGGCGGGTTCACGATCCAGAACTACGTGCACGCCTGGCAGCAGGGCGACTTCGGGTTGCACTTCCTGAACTCCGTCATCATCACGGTGCCCTCCGTGGTGCTGGCGTTGTTCCTGGCCTCGATGGTCGCGTTCGTGGTGGCCCGGTTCAACTTCAAGTTCAACCTGGCCCTGCTGGGGCTGTTCACCGCGGCGAACCTGCTGCCCCCGCAGGCGCTGCTGATCCCGCTGTTCCGCCTGTTCAAGGCGATCCAGGTCCCGTACTGGTTCAGCTACTCCGGGACGCTGCTGGACAGCTACTGGGCGCTGATCATCGTCAACACCGCGTTCCAGACGGGGTTCTGCGCCTTCGTGCTCAGCAACTACATGAAGACGCTGCCCTACGAGCTCTACGAGGCCGCCCAGGTCGACGGCCTGAGCGTCTTCAAGCAGTACTGGCAGATCACCCTGCCGCTGTGCCGCCCGGCCCTCGCGGCCCTGGCGGTGCTCGAGATCACCTGGATCTACAACGAGTTCTTCTGGGCGACGGTGCTGTTGCAGTCGGGGGACAAGTTCCCGATCACCAGCTCGCTGAACAACCTCAAGGGCCAGTTCTTCACCGACTACAACCTGCTGTCGGCCGGCTCGGTGCTGGTCGCGCTGCCGGTGCTCGTCGTGTTCTTCGCACTGCAGAAGCAGTTCGTCTCCGGTCTGACGCTGGGAGCCACCAAGGGATGAGCCACTGGTTCGAGGACTTCACGCCCGCGCGGGGGAACCTCCCCGCGCGGGCGTGGGTGCGCTCCGACGCACCCACGCTGTCGCTGAACGGCGGCTGGCGGTTCCGCTACGCCGAGCGCGCCGACACCCCGGCCGACCTCGCCGACCCGGCGCTGGACGACGCGGCCTGGGACGAGATCACCGTTCCCGGGCACTGGCAGCTGCAGGGCTGGGGTGAACCGGCCTACACGAACATCGTCTACCCGTTCCCCGTCGAGCCGCCCTTCGTGCCCGACGAGAACCCGACCGGCGACCACCGACGCACCTTCGTGCTGCCCGACGGGTTCACCGCCGGTGACCCCCGCGTGGTCCTGCGCTTCGAGGGGGTCGACTCCGCGTTCACCGCGTGGGTCGACGGGACCGAGGTCGGCCGCTCCGTCGGGTCCCGCCTCCCGGTGGAGTTCGACGTCACCGACGCCCTGGCCGGCACCGACGAGCACGTCCTCGCGGTGCGGGTGCACCAGTGGTCCGCGGCGAGCTACGTCGAGGACCAGGACATGTGGTGGTTGTCGGGGATCTTCCGCGACGTCACCCTCCTGGCCCGTCCCCTCGACGGCGTCGAGGACGTCTTCGTCCACGCCGGTTACGACCACACCACGGGTGCGGGGACGCTGCGGGTCGACACACCCTCGGCGGCGCGGCTGCTCGTGCCCGAACTGGGCGTCGACGTCGCCACCAACGAGGACGTCACCCTCGAGCGCGTCGAGCCCTGGTCCGCGGAGGTGCCCCGGCTCTACGCCGCCGAGGTCGTCTCGGCGGGGGAGCGGGTCCGGCTGCGCATCGGCTTCCGCACCGTCGCCGTGGTCGACGGCGTGTTCACCGTCAACGGCGCCCCGGTCAAGCTGCGCGGGGTGAACCGCCACGAGGTCTCCGCCGACCGCGGACGCGCCGTCACCCCGGCCGAGATGCTGGCCGACGTCCTGCTCATGAAGCAGCACAACGTGAACGCCGTCCGCACCAGCCACTACCCGCCCCACCCCGCGTTCCTGGACCTGTGCGACGAGCACGGCCTCTGGGTCGTCGACGAGTGCGACCTGGAGACCCACGGCTTCTGGCTGCTGGACTGGCGGGACAACCCCTCCGACGACCCGCGCTGGCGCGAGGCCCTGCTGGACCGGATGCGACGCACCGTCGAGCGGGACAAGAACCACGCGAGCGTCGTGCTCTGGTCGCTGGGCAACGAGAGCGGGACCGGGCAGAACCTGGCCGCCATGTCGGCCTGGACGAAGGACCGCGACCCGTCCCGGCTGGTCCACTACGAACACGACTGGGCCGTCCCCTACGCCGACGTCTACTCCCGCATGTACGCGAGCCACGCCGAGGTCGCCGACATCGCCACCCGGAGCGAGGAGGCCCTGCCGGACGCGGAGGCGGACACCCGGCGACGGGCCATGCCCTTCGTGCAGTGCGAGTACGCCCACGCCATGGGCAACGGCCCGGGCGGGCTCGTCGAGTACCAGGACCTCTTCGAGAGCTCCGAGCGGTGCATGGGCGGTTTCGTCTGGGAGTGGATCGACCACGGCCTGCGCCAGCAGGGCCCGGACGGCCGGGAGCGCTTCGCCTACGGCGGCGACTTCGGGGAACCCCTGCACGACGGCGCCTTCGTCGCCGACGGTCTGGTCTTCCCCGACCGCACCCCGTCCCCGGGGCTGCTCGACTACGCCGCCGTGATCGCCCAGGTGCGGTTGCGACCCGAGGGGACGCGGCTGCGGTTGACCAACCACTACGACGTGGTCGACCTCGCCCACGTCCGCCTGCGGTGGAGCGTCGCCGACGAGGGCCTCGAGGTCGCCCACGGCGACCTGCCCACCCCCGACCTGGCCCCGCGCGCCTCGGTGTTGCTCGACCTCCCCGCGGAGGTCCTGCAGCTCTCCCCGGCCGTGGGTGAACGCTGGTTCACCGTCGTCGCCGAGCTGGCGGAGGAGACCGGCTGGGCGCCGGCGGGTCACGTGCTGGGCCGGGGACAGGTGCAGCTGGTGGAGGCCGCGCTCCCGAAGACCTCGGTCGCGATCGCCCCGGTCCGCCGGGGACCGGACCTGCTGGTCGGTCCGGCCGTCCTCGACGCCCGGACCGGGACGTTGCGGGCCCTGGGCGGGCTCCCGGTGGAGACCCTCGAACTGTCGGTGTGGCGCGCCCCCACCGACAACGACCGCGGTGAGCACGGGGAACCCCTGGAACCCACCTGGCGCACCCTCGGTCTGCATCGGCTGCGGCACCGGACGGGGTCCGTCGCCGTGTCCGAGCGCGACGTCGTCGTGACCGGGCGTTCCGCTCCGGCGGGTACGGACACGGGGTTCGTGACGACCTGGCGGTGGAGCGACGTCGGGGGAGCCGTCCGGCTCGAGGTCGACGTGACCCCCGAGACCCCGGGTGGGCTGTCGGTCCCGTTGCCGCGGCTGGGGATCCGGTTGGCGCTGCCGCGCACGTTGCGGCGGTTGGACTGGTTCGGCCGTGGTCCCGGTGAGGCGTACCCGGACACCGGGTCGGCGACGTGGACCGGGAGGTTCTCGCGGTCGGTGGAGGAGTTGCAGACCCCCTACGTCCGTCCGCAGGAGAACGGCCAGCGGGCCGACGTGCGGTGGGCGGTCCTGACCGCCGACGACGGTTCGGGTCTGCGGGTCCGCGCGGAACCCACGATCGGGGTGACGGTGCGGCCGTGGAGCACCGAGACCCTCGACGCCGCGACGCACACCTCGGCGCTGGACGACGAGGGCCGGATCTGGTTGCACCTCGACCAGGCCCAGCAGGGGATCGGGACGGGTTCCTGCGGACCGGGTGCGCTGCCGGCCTACCGGCTCCAGGCGCAGCCGACGCGGTTCGTGCTCACCTTCGAACCGGTGGTCTGAAGGCTGCGGTCCGGACGTTCGTCAGCGGCGTGAGCCGAGGACGAACGTCCGGATCGCGGTCACGGCCGCACCCCGGGCCCACTCCGCGAAACCCGTGAGCTGGACGTCGACCACGAGGTCCGAGGCCATCCGGCTGCGGCCCTGCGCGATCCCGTCGTGCAGAGCGGCCCGGCCGACCTCGGCGAGGCGCGCGTTCTCGCCCGAGATGACGATCCTCTCGGGCATGGTGAAGTTCCCCACCGCCGCCACCAGCACCCCCAGTGCCCTGGCCGCGTCGTCGACGACCCTGCGGGCCAACGGTTCTCCGGCGTCCGCGAGGTCGAGGAGTTCCTCGACGGTGATCTCGCGGCGCATCCCCAGTCCGGCCCTGCTCGTCAGGGCGCCGGTGGTCAGCACGGCGTCCGCGCACCCGACGTGGCCCTCCGGGCACAACGGTCCGTGCGGGTCGAGGGGGTGGTGGCCCAGGAGCCCGACGCCGGCGTCGGGACGGTCGATCACCCGACCGCCCACGACGAGCCCGTACCCGATCCCGACCCCGACCACCACGACGGCGAAGTGGTCGCAGCGGTCGGCGGTCCCGAACCACTGCTCCGCCCGGGTCAGCGACATGACGTCGTTGTCGACGACGACGGGCAACCCGAGTTCGGCTTCGAGGGCCGCCCCGAACGGGACGTCCTCCCACCCCAGGTAGCGCGCGCTGTCGACGATGCCGTCGGCGACGATCCGGCCGCCGAGGCCGACGCCCACGGCGCGCACCTCTCCCGGGTCCGTCCGGGCGAGGTGGCGCACCAGGTCCGCGACCACCGCGACGACCGCGGCCGGCTCCCGGTCGACGAGCACCGCCTCGCGGGTCGCGACGACCCCCGCCCGCAGCGTCGTCAGGACCGCGTAGGCCGTGTCCGCCGTGAGCTTGACCCCGACGAAGCGGTGCGTCGACGCGTCGACGTCCAGGGGACGGGTGAGCCGCCCGGACACCGGGTCGCAGACGTCGCGGCTCTCCACGAGCAGTCCCGAGTCCAGCAGGGGCTTGGAGAGGCGGGTCAGGCTGCCCGCCGACAGCTCCAGGCGTCGGGCCAGTTCGCTGCGGGTCAGCGGGCCGTCCAGCAGGACCTCGAGGGCGATGCTGTGGGCCGCGCCCGTCAGCGGGGTCCAGGCCGACTGCGGCGGGACGACACCGGGGTCCAAGGTCACGAGACCACCTTCGCACCGGTCGGGAGAACAGGGAGAGGAACGGATGCACCGTAGTCGACTATCGCGACGGAAGGCAGTCGCTCAGGTTGCGGTGCGATCACGGTCTGGGTCGGCTCTGCACAGCTTGTTGACGGTTCGCTGAGTTTTGCCGTAGAACTCGGTGCACGATCACAGCCTGGCCCCACGACGACGTGACCACGGAGACACAGTGCATCCCACCCCGCTCGGCCCACCCGCTCCCCTCGAAGGGGTCTGACCCATGGCCACCACGAGCAGAGCCGCTCGCACCCGGAACGCGAAGCCCTCCCCGGGCGGCACCGGCCTGCGCCCCGACGTCAACGGCGGTCCCCGGGAGCGCTGGACGGCCCTCGCCTTCATCGCCCCCGCACTGCTCGGGTTCGTCGTCTTCTACCTCTGGCCCACCCTGCGCGGCTTCTACCTGAGCTTCACCCGCTTCGACGTGTTCAACGCCCCGGTGTTCGTGGGTCTGGACAACTACCGCGAGGTCTTCTCCGACGCCACCTTCTGGAACGCCATGAAGGTGACCGTCGAGTACGTCCTCATCAACATCGTCACCCAGACCGTGCTGGCCCTGCTGCTGGCGGTCCTGCTGCACCGGCTGACGCGGTCCATCCTGGTGCGCAGCATCGTCGTGCTGCCCTACCTGATCTCCAACGTCGTC
Organism: Kineococcus sp. AC630; assembly: GCF_979255925.1. NCBI lineage: Bacteria > Bacillati > Actinomycetota > Actinomycetes > Kineosporiales > Kineosporiaceae > Kineococcus > Kineococcus sp. AC630. Next base: position 110,129 of record NZ_CEEDMJ010000009.1, on the reverse strand, counting down.
GTCGCGCTCGTCTTCTACTGGATGCTCGACGCGCAGATCGGCATCACCAACCAGGTCCTCGGCTGGCTGGGTCTGGACGCCGTCCCGTTCTTCGGTGACCAGAACTGGGCCATCCCCACCATCGCCCTGGTCAACACCTGGCGCCACCTCGGCTACACCGCGCTGCTGCTCTTCGCCGGGATGCTGATGATCCCCGGCGACGTCTACGAGGCCGGCCGCGTCGACGGCGCCTCGGAGTGGAAGATGTTCTGGCGCATCACCCTGCCGCTGCTGCGCCCGATCCTGGCCCTGGTGCTGGTCATCACCGTCATCGGCTCGTTCCAGGCCTTCGACACCGTCGCGGTCACCACCTCGGGCGGACCGGCCGACGCGACGCGGGTCATCCAGTACTACATCTTCGACCTGGCCTTCCAGCGCTACCGGTTCGGCTACGCCTCGGCGGTCTCCGTCGTGCTCTTCCTCATCCTCGCCGTCGTCGCGTTCGTCCAGCTCCGGCTGATGCGCGCCGACGAGTCCGACGTCGCCTGAGCGACCCCGCAGCTACCAGGAGGCGACACCGGTCATGGCCACCACCGCAACGACGTTCGACGAGGCCCTCGCGGTCTCCCCACCCACCCCCGCCCCCCGCGGCCGGCGCAGTCCCGGGCGGATCCTCGCCTGGGTCCTGCTCGGCCTGATCATGGCGGTGACGCTCTTCCCGTTCTACTGGATGCTGCGCACCGCGTTCTCCAACGGCGCCTACCTCGCGACCGAACCCTCCAACCTGCTCCCGGTCGAGTCGACCTTCGGCGCGTTCAAGCGCGTCCTCGGGCTCGCCTCGACGGCCGAGGCGCAGGCGCAGGCCGGGTCGGGCGCCTCGGTCAACCTGGGCCGAAACCTGCTGAACTCCGTCATCGTGTCGACGTTCATCACCGCGGGCCAGGTCTTCTTCGGCGCGATGGCCGCCTACGCGTTCTCACGGTTGAAGTGGCCGGGGCGCAACGCGGTCTTCTTCCTCTTCCTCACCGCGCTCATGGTCCCGCCGATCTTCACCCAGCTGCCGAACTTCCTGCTCATGCGCAACCTCGGTCTGCTCAACAGCTACGCGGCGATCATCCTGCCGTTCTTCTTCATGACCCCGTTCGCCATCTTCTTCCTCCGTCAGTTCTTCCTGGGGATCCCGAAAGAGGTCGAGGAGGCCGCCCGCCTCGACGGCGCCGGCGCGATCGGCCGGTTCACCCGGGTCATCCTGCCGATGGCCTCCGGGCCGCTGGTGACGCTGACGATCCTGCAGTACATCCAGGCCTGGGGCGAGTACTTCTGGCCGCTGCTGGTGGCCAGCGACCCGGCGCACCGCACCCTGCAGGTCGCGCTCGGCATCTTCAAGTCCCAGACCCCGCAGGGCGCTCCGGACTGGGCGGGTCTGATGGCCGCGACGCTGCTGGCCGCCCTGCCCGTCATCGTCCTGTTCGCCGTGTTCAGCCGGAAGGTCGTCAACTCCATCGGCTTCTCGGGCATCAAGTGAGGAACCAGACCGTGACTTCGAAGAAGAGGATCCGCAGCGCCATCGCCTTCGCCGGTGCCGCCCTCCTGCTGTCCGCCTGCGGCAGCTACGGGGTCGATCCGGGCGCCGACGCCGAGACCGGAACGGTCAACTACTGGCTGTGGGAGTCGGCCCAGCTGCCCGCGTACCAGCAGTGCGCCGCCGACTTCCAGGCCCAGAACCCCGACATCGACATCAAGATCGAGCAGTTCGGGTGGGACGACTACTGGAACAAGCTGTTCACCGGTTTCGTGGGCAACTCCGCCCCCGACGTCTTCGCCGACCACACCTCGCGCTACGGCGAGTTCGCCGAGCGCGGGCTCATCGTGCCCATCGACGACCAGGTCGCCGCCGCCGACGTCGACCTCGATGACTACGTCGCCGGGACGACGGACCTGTGGCTCGGTCCGGACGGCAAGCGGTACGGCCTGCCCAAGGACTTCGACACCGTCGGCATCTTCTACAACGAGGACATGACCGAGGCCGCCGGGGTCACCACGGACCAGATGAAGAACCTGACGTGGAACCCCGACGACGGGGGGACCTACGAGAAGACCATCGCCCACCTCACCGTGGACGAGAACGGGGTCCGCGGCGACGAACCCGGTTTCGACAAGTCCAAGGTCAAGACCTACGGCCTCGGCCTGGGGTCCTCCGGGGCGCCCTTCGGCCAGGTCGAGTGGTCCTACCTGGCCATGACGACCGGGTGGACGTACATGGACAAGAAGGCCTGGGGGACGGAGTTCAACTACGACGACCCCCGCTTCCAGGCCACCTACGCCTGGTGGAAGGGCCTCATCGACAAGGGCTACATGCCCCCGCTGGCCTTCACCGAGGGCGGCTCGCCCGACCAGCAGATGCAGGCCGGCAAGTACGCCATGGTGACCGAGGGGTCCTGGAACACGGCGAACTACGGCGCGCTGGAAGGTGTGCACCTGCAGCTGGCGCCCACCCCGACCGGACCGGACGGCAAGCGGGCGGCCATGCAGAACTCCCTCGCCGACTCGATCTCCACTTCCTCGAAGGTCAAGGGCGCGGCGTGGAAGTGGGTCCGCTACCTCGCGTCGGAGGACTGCCAGTCCGTGGTCGCGAAGGCCGGGGTCGTCATGCCGGCCATCGCCGACACCGTCGAGACCTCGACGGCCGCGCTGAGCAAGACGGGCTTCGACATCAGTGCCTTCACCGACCAGATCGATCAGGGCACGACGTTCCCGTACCCGGCCGTCCTGCAGGGTGCCGAGATCCAGAGCATCATGAGTTCGGCGATGGACAACGTCATGGCCGGTGCGGACGTGTCGAGCCTCACTGCCGCCAACACCAAGCTCGACGCGCTCTTCACGGCGAAACCGACGAAGTGACGGCGCGGGTGGCGCGATAGGCGCCGGGGGAGCAGCCGCAGGCGCGCGTGAAGTGCGCGTACAGGCTGCTCCCCGAGCCGAAACCCGCGGCGTGCGCGACGGCGGCCGTCGTCAGGGACGTCGTCAGCAGCAGTCGCTGCGCCTCGGCGATGCGGTGACGCAGCAACTGGTCGCCCAGGGTCACGCCGGTGGAGCGCCGGAACAACGTCGTCGCGTAGTTCGGGTTGAGGTTCGCCGCCCGGGCGATGTCGGCGGGGGAGATCGCCTCCCGGAAGTTCTCGGCGGTGTAGCGGGCCATCAGCGCGACGGGACGCAGCGCGGACCGTGGCCGGGGGGCCGGGGTGGGGACCGGTTCCCGGTGTCCCAGGATCCTCAGTACCAGTGCGTTCGCCTCGAGCAGGAGCATGGCCGTGTCCGCCCCGGCGTCGAGGTCCCGCCGCCAGGTCTCGAACTGCGCCTCGACGTGCGTCCCGACGGCCGCCGTCGGCACGACGACGGTGCCGTGGGACATGACGACGGTCGAGAAGGCCTCGGGCAGTGCCCAGCGCAGGGCCGCCGCGAGGGGCAGGTGGATCCAGCAGATGTCGCTCTCCTGCGGTCGATCCGCCCCGATTAACCGGTGGGGTGCCGCGGCCCAGAACAGGGCGGTGTGCCCTTCGGGGACGAGCACGCGCTCACCCCCCAGGAGGTACTCCAGCGATCCACGCAGGGCGACGTTGATCTCCAGGTCGTCGTGACGGTGGAACTCCCGCATCGGTGGCGCGGAACCCCGGTGCACCCAGAGGGCTGGTTCCTGGACGTCCGGGGTGCTCACAGACCTGAGCGTAGCTGAGGATCCTGGAACCACTGCGGTGACTTCTTGAAGACCGTCGACCGGTCCGCGTCCTAGGATCGAGGCATGTCCTCGACGCAGAGCCCCAAGATCACCATCATCGGCGCTGGTGGTTTCGTCTTCCCCTTCCGCCTCATCGGCGACCTCGTGAGCTTCCCGGCCCTGCGCTCGGCGCAGTTGTGCCTGATGGACGTGAACCCCGACAAGCTGGCCCCCGTCGCCGACGCGGCGCGCAAACTCGTCGCGCACCACGGGTTCGACACCGAGGTCGTCGAGACGACCGACCGCCGGACCGCCCTCGACGGTGCCGACTTCGTCATCATCACCTTCCAGGTCGGGGGTGTGGAGTCGTACGAGCACGACGTGCTCATCCCGCGCAAGTACGGCATCGACCAGACCGTCGGTGACACCGTCGGGCCGGGCGGGGTGTTCCGCTTCCTGCGCTCGGTCCCCGCCTACGCAGCGATCGCCGCCGACGCGCGCGAGGTCTGCCCGGACGCGGTGTTCATCAACTACGCGAACCCGATGGCGATGGCCACCGCCTACCTCAACGCCCAGGGCCTGAAGACCGTCGGCCTCTGCCACAGCGTCCAGGGCACGACCCGCATGCTGGCCCGCACCCTCGGCATCCCCTACGACGAGGTGAACTTCCTCTCGGCCGGCATCAACCACCAGGCCTGGATCCTGAGGTTCCGCCACGGCACCGAGGACCTCTACCCGCGACTGCGCGAGGTGATGAACCAGAAGCACGTCGTCGGCCGGGCGGCCGCCGAACTCGCCGGCGACGACGGTGACCACAGCGAGGCCGCCGCGTCCGCCAGCACCTACGAGGGTGGCAACGAGCAGGTGCGCACGACCATCATGAACTCGTTCGGCTACTTCGAGACCGAGTCCAGCCACCACGCCTCGGAGTACCTGCCGTACTTCCGCAAGAACGCGGAGATGATCTGTGAGTACATCCCTGAGCGCTGGGACTACTACGAGATCTGCGTCAACCACGACGACCAGGGCGACATCGACACCCAGCTCGAGAAGCTCAAGGCCGACCTCGCCCCGAGCGTCGAGTACGGCGCGTCGATCGTGAACTCCGTCGTCACCGGTGTCCCCAGCGTCGTCTACGGCAACGTCCCCAACGCCACCGGTGTGATCTCGAACCTGCCCGCCGACGCGTGCGTCGAGGTGCCGTGTCTCGTCGACGAGAACGGGGTGCAGCCGACGGCCATCGGGGAACTGCCGCTGCAGCTGGCGGCACTGAACCGGACCAACGTCAACGTGCAGACCCTCGCCGTCCGCGCCGCGCTCACCGGCGACGTCGAGAACGTCCACCACGCGGTCGCGGTGGACCCGCTGACCGCGGCGCTGCTGACGCTGGAGCAGATCCGGGCCATGACCGACGAACTGCTCGCCGCGCACGCGGACCGGCTGCCGGAGGCCCTGCGCCCGTGAGCCGTCCACCGATGGGCTGGAACAGCTGGGACTGCTACGGCACGACCGTGACCGAGGAGGAGGTGCTCGCCAACGCCCGCTTCATGGCCGAGCACCTCCTGGAGTTCGGCTGGGACACCGTCGTCGTCGACATCGACTGGTCCGACCCGACGGCCCGCGCGCACGGGTACAACGACGGGGCCCCGCTCTGCCTCGACGAGCTCGGCCGGCTGGTGCCGGACCCGGGCCGCTTCCCGTCCGCCGCGGGCGGGGCGGGGTTCGCTCCGCTGGCCGAGCAGGTGCACGCCCTCGGTCTGAAGTTCGGGATCCACGTCATGCGCGGGATTCCGCGCTCGGCACCCGGGGTGGACGAAGTGGCCGACCGGACCAACGTGTGCGAGTGGAACCCCGACATGTTCGGCCTCGACCACACGAACCCGGGCGCGCAGGCCTACTACGACTCGGTCCTGACCCTCTACGCGCAGTGGGGCGTCGACTTCCTCAAGGTCGACGACATGCTCTGGCCCTACCAGGCCGTCGACATCGAGGCCTTCGCCGCCGCCATCCGGCGCTGCGGGCGGCCGATGGAACTCAGCCTGTCGCCCGGACGTGACCTCTCCTCGTCGCGGCTGGGGCACCTGCGCGAGCACGCCACGATGTGGCGGATCTGCGACGACCTGTGGGACCGGTGGGAGGACGTCGAGGCGAACTTCGCCCGGTTCGCGCGCTGGGCTCCGCACGCGGGGCCGCAGGGGTGGCCGGACGGCGACATGCTCCCGCTCGGTCGGGTGGGGATCCGCGCCGAACGCGGGGAACCCCGGCACGACCGCTTGACGCCGGCCGAACGCAGGACCCTCATGACGTTGTGGGTGGTGGCCCGGTCGCCGTTGATGATCGGCGGTGACCTGCCGACCTCGGACCCGGCGACGATCGCGTTGTTCACCAACCCCGACGTGCTCGCCGTCCTGTCCTCCACGGGGAACCGCGAGGTGTTCCGGGAGGGACCGCTGGTGCTCTGGACGTCGCAGGGGGAGGGCGTCGGCTACGTCGCCGCGTTCAACCTGGGCTCGGAGCCCCTCGAGGTCGCCCTCGACAGCCAGAACGTCGACCTGCCCGCGCGACTCGGCACCGTCGAGGAGTTGTGGACGGGGACACCCGTCCCGACGGTCCCCGTGACGGCGCAGGAGGACTCGACCCGCGGCGTCGCGCCCGGCAGCACCGCGATCCCCGTCGTGCTCGCACCGCACGCTGCGGTGCTGCTGCGCCACACCCCCTGACCCCCCACCCGGAGGGCGGAAACAACACTTTCCGCCCTCCGGGGAGGCGTTCGAGGGCGGAAAGTGTTGTTTCCGCGGGGGAGAGGCGTCAGGTGTAGAGCGAGAAGGCCGGGTGGGCGCCGGTGAGGAAGTGGTCGCCGACCTCGCGCGCCTTGTACTGCACGGGGTCGTGCAGGGTGTGGGTGCGGACGTTGCGCCAGAACCGGTCGAAGCCGAACCGGTTCGCCGACGCCCGGGCCCCGGTCACCTCGAAGATCGCCGAGGTCGCCTCCAGGGCCAGGTCGGAGGACACGACCTTGAGGGCCGCGATCTCCTCCGCGACCTCGCCGCGTTCGGCCCAGGTCAGGTCCCCACCGCGCTCGTGCGCCTGCGACAGCGACTCTCCGACGCTGCGGCCCAGGGCCTCCGCCGCCCGCAGCCGGGCCACGAGCCGCCCGTAGGTGGCGAGCACGTAGGGGTCCTCGACGGCCTTCTGCACGTCGGAGAGCAACCACGGTCGTGACGACGTGCGGGTGTACTCCGCGGCGGCCTCCAAGGCCCCCCGGGTGACCCCGAGGTAGAAGTGCCCGAACGCGGCCTGGATCGCGGGCGTGACCAGCGACCCGAACGCCCCGCTCGTCGACGCCGAGCCGAGGACCGCGTCGGGGTCGACGCGGACGTCGTCGAAGCGGACCGAACCCGACGCGGACAGCCGCTGACCGAGGTTGTCCCAGTCGCCGCCCTTGACGAAACCCTCGGCCTCGCGGGGGACGACGACCAGCAGGTCCTCCCCGGTGTCGGTCAGGCCACCCACGACCGTGACGTCACCGACGCTCGCACCGGTGGAGAAGTTCTTCGTGCCCCGCAACCGGTACCCGTCCCCGTCGCGGACGAGCTGCAGGTCCGGGTCGACGGGGTTCACCGAGTCGCCCCACAACCACTGGTCCTCGGCCGTGGGCACACCCCAGCGGCGCCGGCCCGCGTCGTCGGCGACCCAGACGAGGTTGTGCGCGTTGACGTAGTGGTAGGCGAGCAGTTGCGCGATCGACCCGTCGGCACGGGCGATCTCCCGGACCACCTCGAGCGCGACCGACCACGGCAGTCCGGCACCGCCGATCGTCGCGGGCAGCAGCACGTTCGGCAGACCCGCCTTGCGCAGCAGTTCGGCCTCGGCGAACGGTTCGGCGTTCGCCCGGTCACGCTCGAGCGCGTCGAGGGCGAGGTGGTTCGCGACGTCGCGGGCGGCGTCGAGGACCTGGTTCCTGGTGGTCATGGTTCTCCTCACACCCACCCGTTCGCGGGTGGGAAGACGTCGAGCAGGGCGAAGAGGTTCGAAGACACCGACACCACGGCGGTGTCGGGGGCGGTCACCGCGGCACCCGGGAGACCTTGTACGACGCCGCGGGGTGGTCGTCGCGCACGTGGACCTGGCCCTTGCCGTAGATCGTCTCGCGCAGCGTCTCCCCCTCGTAGTCGCTGGGGTAGACGCCACGGCGTTGCAGCTCGGGGACGATGAACTCGACGATGTCCTCGAACGTGCCCGGGGTGACGGCGTAGGCGCAGTTGAACCCGTCGACGTCACCGACCTCGATCCAGCGCTGCAGTTCGTCCGCGACGGTGGTGGGGGAGCCGACGATCACGGCACCCATCCCGCCGATCCCCACCCAGTTCGCGATGTCGCGGGGTGTCCACTTCCGGTCCGGGTCGGCGGTGGAGAACGCCTCGACGGCGCTGCGGACGGCTTGCGTCTCGGCGTACTCCAGCGGCTCGTCCGGCGGGTAGCTCGAGAGGTCCAGCCCGCTCCAGCCGCCGTAGAGGTTCAGGGCGCCGTCGTAGCTGACGTACTGCGCGTAGTCCTCGTACTTCGCCCGCGCCTCCTCGTCGGTGGCCGCGGTGATGATCGTGACGAGCGTGAACACCTTGACGCTGTGCGGGTCGCGACCGGCCTGCGCGGCCGAGGCCCGGAGCCGGTCGACCCAGGGGCGCATGACCTCGGGACGCGTGGCGGTGTTGAAGATCGCCTCCCCGTGCCGGGCCGCGAACGCGATCCCCCGCGGGGAGGCACCGGCCTGGAAGATGACCGGCGTGCGCTGCGGGGACGGCGCGGTGAGCCCGATGCCGGGGACGTCGAAGAACCGGCCGTGGTGCTCGATCGGGTGGACCTTCGCCGGATCCGTGAACACCCCCGCCTCCGCGTCGCGGACGACGGCGTCGTCCTCCCAGGAGCCCTCCCACAACTTGTAGACGACCTCCATGAACTCCTCGCCGAGCTCGTAGCGGTCGTCGTGGGTGATCTGGGTGGAGAGGCCGAGGTTCTTCGCGGCGGACTCGAGGTAGCTGGTCACGACGTTCCAGCCGACGCGGCCGTTGGTGTAGTGGTCCAGCGTCGCCATCTTCCGGGCGAAGGAGTACGGCTGTTCGTAGGTCAGCGAGACGGTGACCCCGAACCCGAGGTACTCGGTGACCGCACCCATCGCCGACACCGCGAGCAGCGGGTCGCCCACGGGGACCTGCGTCGACTCGCGCAGCGCCGTCTCGGGACCCTGCTGGTAGACGTCGTAGATCCCGAGGACGTCGGCGATGAAGAGCGAGTCGAACCTCCCTCGCTCCAGCAGCTTCGCGAGGTCGGTCCAGTAGCGGATGTCGTCGAAGCGGTGCGACTCGTCGGCCGGGTGCCTCCACAACCCGGGGGACTGGTGACCGACGCAGGTCATGTCGAAGGCGTTCAGGTGGATCCTGCGGTCGGTCACGGACGTCTCCTCGAACTCGGTCACTTGACGGCTCCGGCCGACAGTCCGCCGACCAGCCACTTCTGGGCCACCACCGCGAGCACGTACATCGGGAGGATCCCGACGAGCGACGCCGCGGCCTGCTGGCCGAACTGCACCGTGCGGTCACCCTGGAACAGCGACAACCCGACCGGCAGGGTCTGGCTGGAGGTGCTCTGCGAGAACGACACGGCGAAGAGGAACTCGTTGTAGGACAGGAACAGGCAGATCAGCAGGGCGGCGACGAGACCGGGCGCCAGCAACGGCAGCACCAGGTGCCACAGACCCCTCGTCGTGGAGAGGCCGTCGACCCAGCCGGCCTCCTCGATCTCCAGCGGGATGCGCCGCACGAAACCGTCGAGCAACCACACGGCGACGGGGACGTTGGCCAGACCGTTGACCAGGACCAGCCCGATCGCCGAGTTCGTCAGGTCCGTCTGCTTGAGCAGGTAGTACAGCGGCAGGATCGCCACGATCGGCGGGGCGCAGTAGCTGGCCAGCAGCACCGTCTGCAGACGTTCTCCGCGGATCCCGGCCCGGGCGGTCACGTAGGCGGCGGGCACCGCGACGATCGAGGTGAGCAGCGTCGCCCCGATCGCGACGACCCACGAGTTCGCGAGCATCGTCGAGAGCGGGACCGTCGCGAAGGCCTTGCTGAAGTTCGACCACACGAAGTTCGTCGGCAGCCAGCCGCCGTTGGCGATGTCGTCCACGCTGCGCAGCGACAGCGAGACCATGAACAGCATGGGCAGCAGCGCCACGAACGCGACGGCCGCGAGGATCACGCGCAGACCGCTGCGGCGCAGCACGGCGCCGGTCACTGGTCGGCCTTCACGGCGCGCGAGCGCACCAGCGTCACCACGGTGGTGAGGACCCCGACGACCAGGCCGAAGACCAGCGTCTCGGCGGCGGCCGTCCCGATCTCGTAGCTGCCGCGCATGCCCGTCCGGAAGATCTCGAAGCTGCTGACGATGGTGGAGACCCCGGGCCCGCCCTGGGTCACCACGGTCACCAGGTCGAAGACCTTCAACCCGATGACGAGTTCCAGCAGCAGGACCGAGAGGACGTTGGGGGCGACGACCGGCCAGACCACCGAGGTGAACGTGCGGAACGCACCGGCGCCGTCGAGGGAGGCTGCCTCGCGGAGTTCCTCGGGGACCCCCAGCAGGGCCGCGAAGACCAGCAGGGTCACCAGGGGCGTCCACTGCCAGACGTGCATGACGATCAACGCGGCGAAGGCCCCCACGCTGTCGCCCAACGGGTTCGCGCCGGGGAAGCCGATCGCCGAGAACAACCCGCCGAACGCGCCCCCGACCGGGGCGAGCATGAGCTTCCAGGCCACCCCGACCATGACGGGCGGCGTGACCAGGGGCAGCAGGAGGATCGTCCCGACGGCGCCGAACCGGGTTCCCCGCGCGTGCAGCAACAGGGCGAGGAGGATCCCGAGGCCCGTCGCGACCAGGGCGGCCACGACGGCGAAGACCACGGAACGGACCAGCGAGCCCGCGAAGGCCAGCGACTCCCAGGCGTCGACGAAGTTGTCGAGACCCGTGAAGTGCTGCAGGGGTTTGCCCAGCGACGACTTCGTGAAGGCCAACGCCACGACGAACACCGTCGGGTAGACGAGCACGAGCGCCAGCCCCGCGAGGCTGGGCGCGGCCAGCCACGTCGAGACGTGCCCCGGCCGGTGCCGGCCGGGGACCGCGCGCCGGGTCGCAGGATCGCGGCGACCCCGCCGCGGCCCGGGCACGGTCCGCTGCCCGTCGAGGAGCTGGCTCATCCGAGTTCCTTCTCCCAGCTCTCGGCGGCCTTGTCGAGCGCGGCCTGCGGTTCCGTGGACCCCTGGATGGCGAGCGCCAGCTGGTCGACGAGGTCCTGCAACGCCTTCGGCGCACCGGCCTGGCTCGGCCAGGCCAGCGGGTCACCGTCGAGACCCTCGCGGATGACGTCGGTCGCGATGCCCGCGGCCGTGGCGTAGTCGGTGGAGTCCAGGACGGTCTTGCGCGCCGGGTCGATCCCGGAACCCGCGGTGGAGGCGAGCAGCAGGTTGTTCTCCTGGTTCGTCGCCCACTTCACGAAGGCGGCGGACTTGTCGATCTGCTGGGAGGCGCTCGAGACGCCCAGGCCGAACCCGGCGTCCAGCGCGGTGCGCGCCGTCGTGTTCTTCCCGCCCACGGGGAGCGTGACCACGCCCCACTTGTCGACGATCTTCGAGCCGGTCGGGTCCTGCGCCTTCAGCCCGAGGTCGGTCCAGGTGTCGAGCATCGCGCCCTGACCGGAGAGGAAGGCGGAGTTGGCCTGGTCGAAGCCGGTCTGCAGCGGCGTCGGCAGGGCCGCGGGGGAGACGTCGATGAGGTGCTGCAGCGCGGCCAGCCCCTCCGCCCCGTGGAACGCGGCCTTGCTGTCGGAGCCGACGAGCGTGCCGCCGTAGCCAGCGAGGCGGTTGATGAAGGAGCAACCCAGGATCATCGGGACCTGCTGACCCTCGACGATCGCGCCGTAGACGCTGCCGCCGGAGTCCTGGGTGATCTTCGCGGCGACCGCGTCGTAGTCGTCCCAGGTCTTCGGGGGTTCGACGCCGTACTTCTCGAAGACCTCGGTGTTGTAGTAGAGGACGTGGGTATCGCCGTCGAAGGGCAGGCCGTAGCGCTTGCCGTCGATCAGGGTGTACGGGTCGTAGATCGAGGGCAGGAAGTCGTCGGTCGCGATGTCGGTGTTCGCGCCGATCCAGTCCGTGAGGTCGACCAGGGCGCCGGCGTCGACGAGCTGGCCGAGGCCGAAGTAGAAGTAGTCGAAGACGTCGAACTCCCCGTCGCCGCCCTGCACGTCCAGGATCTGCTTGCTCGTGAGCTGGTCGTAGGGGATCGCCGTGACCTCGAGCTTCCCGCCGAACTCCGCCGCGAACTTCTTGCCGAGCAGGTCCGTGAAGGCCAGCACGTGCGGCTGGTTCACCATCAGCTTGATCGTCGCCCCCTTGAGGTCGACGGCCTTCCCGGCGCTCAGGCCCGAGGAGGTGCTCTCGTCACCGCAGGCGGCCAGCGTGCCGGTGCCGGCGAGCGCGCCGAGGCCGAGGGCTCCGGAGAGGACCCGCCGGCGGGACGCGAGGAGTCGGGAGGTGCTGGCGGGCAGGAGGGTGCGACGGGGCGCGGACATGGGTGTGCTCCGGGGGGTAGGCGGACGGTGACCGTCCGTCGGGGTGCGCGAGGGCGCGGGGGAGGAGGTCGAGCGAGGTGCTGCGGGGATGCGGCGGCGGTGCTCAGACCGCGCGCGGCGTCCCCCGGCGCATCGGGGCGCCCTGGCGACACGCCGTGGAGGCGGTGCGCGAGAAGTCGACGTGGAAGCGCCGGGTCAGGGTCGAGCGGGTACGGCTGATCACGCTGTTTCCTCCATCGCCCCTGGCGGGAGCACCTGCCGCTGCGCGGTGGTTGCTGTGGCGTCGTCGAGCCAGGTCTCTCGGCCACTCTGGATGGTGTTGATCGGAGACTAGCGGACCGCCGGCCCCCTTGGCGACGGTTGCCGCGGACGGCCCGGACCCGTTGTGGCGAGCTGTGCGACACTGACAGTGGTCGAGCGTTCCCTACACCGGGCGCCCGGCCCGCTGTCGAGACCGTCGCCCTGCGCGCGGGCTCCGGGGAGCGCCGCGGTCCAGTGGAAGGACCTCGCAGGCGCCCCGGGCCACACGCCGGACGTCGACCGCCGGCGGCACGGACGGAGCACGCGAAGAGCGCGAACCCGTCGGTGCACACAGAGGACTTCCGTCGGGTGCGGGACGACCCACCCGGCGATTCCGACCAGGACGCTCGCGCGGCCGTGGGTTCACCGGTGGAGCGGGCGCTGCGGGCGAGCGGAGCACCCGTGAGCACCACACCCGAAGAGAACGACGCAGCAGCAGCCGAGGGCGCGGCGACGACGCGGCCCCGCAGGCGCCGTGCCGCGAGTCGACCCGCCGGTCCGCCGGCCCACGTCGACGTGTCCGGCGACACCAGCGCCGCGGCCGGCCCCGTCACCCCCGCCGTGGTGGAACCGACGCCCGAGCCTGTCGTGGCGGCGGAGCCGGAGCCCGTCGTGGCGCCGGCGCCCGAGCCTGTCGTGGAGACCGAGGCGCCCCCGCGTCGTCGTGCGCGTCGGGCGACCCGCAAGGTCGCGACCCCGGCCGAGGTGGCCGCTGAACCCGTCGTGGAACCCGTGGCGGAGGTGACCCCCCAGGTCGAGGTCACCCCGGAACCCACCCCCGAGCCCGCCGTCGAACCGGCCGCCGTGGAGACCGATGCGGAGGCCCCCACCGAGGCCCCGGCCGCGGCTCCCGCGCGTCGTCGCCGCAGCCGCAAGACGGCCGCCGCGCCCGTGGCGCCGGCCGTCCCCGTCGAGGAGGAGCCCGTCGAGGCCGCTGCGCTCGCGCAGGACGTCCCGGTGGAGGAGGCCCCCGTCGAAGCCCCCGTCACCCCGGTGGCGGAGGACCCCGACCTCATGGACGACCCGGTCCTGCTGCGAGCCGCCGGGTTCGCCCAGGGACGACGTGCCCCCAGCGAGGGTGAGCGTGCCGCCGACGCGGCCGCCCGCGCCACCGCCCTCTTCTTCCAGGCCCCCGTCGACGAGGAGCCCGTGCGTCGCAGTCGACGCGCCTCCGCACCCGCCGGCCCGCCCCCCGTCAGCGACCAGGACGCCTTCGCCTTCGACGGCGAGGAGGATGGCGAGGCCGACGTCGAGGTGGACGACGTCCTCGACCGGACCGGTGACGAGAACGACCAGGTCGATGACCAGGGTGACGCGGGCGACGACGACCACGACGACGACGAGGACGGCGGAGCGCCGCGTCGGCGTCGCCGCCGAGGTGGCCGCGGTCGCCGCAGCCGCACCCCCGTCGACGGTGACGTCGAGGACGAGTCGGGCGAGACCGGCGCGGACGACGAGGACGTTCCCGAGACCGACTCCGAGGACCAAAGCGAGGACCCCGAGGACGAGACCGAGCAGGACGACGACGGCGAGGAGTCGAACGGCTCCTCGCGTCGCCGTCGCCGCCGTCGCCGTCGCAGCGGTTCCGCGGAGTCCGAGGACGTCTCGCCCGACGACCCGCCGAACACCGTCACCCGGGTCCGGGAGCCGCGTCGCCCCCGCGCCGCGGTCACGACCGGTGGCACCGGCGAGGACGAGATCACCGCGCTCAAGGGCTCGACGCGTCTCGAGGCCAAGAAGGTGCGCCGCCGCGAGGGCCGTGAGCAGGGCCGCAAGCGCACGATCCTCACCGAGGCCGAGTTCCTGGCCCGCCGCGAGTCCGTCGAACGCGTGATGGTCGTGCGTCAGCAGGACGACAAGACCCAGATCGGCGTCCTCGAGGACGGGATCCTCGTCGAGCACTACGGTGCGAAGTCAGCGCAGACCACGATGGTCGGCAACGTGTACCTGGGCCGCGTGCAGAACGTGCTGCCCAGCATGGAGGCCGCGTTCATCGACGTCGGCAAGGGCCGCAACGCCGTGCTGTACGCCGGTGAGGTCAACTGGGACGCCGCCGGGCTCGAGGGGCAGCCTCGCCGGATCGAGGCGGCGCTGAAGTCCGGCGACTCCGTCCTGGTCCAGGTCACCAAGGACCCGGTCGGGCACAAGGGTGCGCGACTCACCAGCCAGGTCTCGCTGCCCGGTCGCTACCTCGTCTACGTCCCCCGCGGGTCGATGACGGGCATCTCCCGCAAGCTGCCCGACACCGAGCGCGCGCGGTTGAAGAAGGTCCTCAAGCAGGTCGTCCCGGAGGGAGCCGGCGTCATCGTGCGCACGGCCGCCGAGGGTGTGGCCGAGGAGGAGCTGGCCGCGGACGTGCAGCGGTTGCAGGCCACCTGGGAGGCCATCGAGGCCAAGGCGTCCAGCAAGAACTCGCCGATCCTGCTGCACGGTGAGCCGGACCTCACCGTCCGTGTCGTGCGCGACGTCTTCAACGAGGACTTCACCCAACTCGTCGTGTCCGGTGACGAGGCGTGGGAGACGGTGCGCGACTACGTCGACGACGTGGCCCCCGACCTCGCTGACCGGCTCGTGCGCTGGGAGGGGAGCGAGGACGTCTTCGCCCACCACCGCATCGACGAGCAGCTGCAGAAGGCGCTGGGCCGCAAGGTCTGGCTGCCCTCGGGCGGTTCCCTGGTCATCGACCCGACGGAGGCCATGCACGTGGTCGACGTCAACACCGGGAAGTTCACCGGTGTGGGCGGGACCCTCGAGGAGACCGTCACCCGCAACAACCTCGAGGCCGCGGAGGAGATCGTCCGTCAGCTCCGGCTGCGCGACATCGGCGGGATCATCGTCATCGACTTCATCGACATGGTCCTCGAGTCCAACCGCGACCTCGTGCTGCGCCGCCTCATCGAGTGCCTGGGCCGGGACCGGACCAAGCACCAGGTGGCCGAGGTGACCTCGCTCGGGCTGGTCCAGATGACGCGCAAGCGCACCGGACAGGGCCTCGCGGCGGTCCTCGAGGAGCTCGACGCCGCCGCCGACGCGAACCCCGCCCCGCAGCCGACGCCCACGGGTTCCTCGAGCTCCTCCAACGGCTCCTCCGGCGCCTCCTCGAACGGTGGGGGCAACGGCGGTTCCGGTGGCAACGGGGGCAGCGCGAAGTCCCGCTCGCGCCGTGGTCGGGGCCGGGACAAGGGGGCCGAGGGGGAGACGGAGAACGGCCGTCCCGCCGGCGACGCCCCCTCGACCGAGGGGCCCTCCGCGAACGGCTCCTCCCCGCACGGGGAGTCCGAGCAGGACGCCCCCCGGGAGCCCGCCAAGGACTCCGCGGTCCTCGCCGCGATCGCGGCCGTGGCCGCGGCCGCCCGCCACAAGGAGCGAGAGGAGCGCGAGGGGTCCGCCTCGGGCGCCTCGTCCGCGGGCGACTGAACGATTCGGCCTGCCGTTCGCGGCCAGCCGTTTTGACCCATGGGACGGCGTTCCGTACGCTTGACCCTTGGTGCGCCATCGTGCGCGAGCCACAGACCGGTCCATCGGTCTGCTGGCCTTCCAGTTGTGACGAGAGAAACGGGTTCGTTGTGGTGTACGCCATCGTCCGCGCCGGCGGCCGGCAGGAGAAGGTCTCGGTCGGCGACGTGCTGACCATCGACCGTGTCCCCGTGGCCAACGGGGAGACGCTGCAACTGCAGCCCCTTCTCCTCGTCGACGGTGAGACCGTGACTCACGAGGCTTCGGCTCTCGCGGGTGTCAAGGTCGTCGCCGAGGTGGTCGAGGAGGCCAAGGGCCCCAAGATCACCATCCTGAAGTACAAGAACAAGACCGGGTACCGCAAGCGTCAGGGCCACCGCCAGCCGCTGACCCGCGTCAAGATCACCAGCATCGGGGAGTGAGCTGACTCATGGCACACAAGAAGGGCGCGAGCTCCTCGCGCAACGGTCGTGACTCCAACGCCCAGCGCCTCGGCGTCAAGCGCTTCGGCGGTCAGGTCGTCCTCGCGGGCGAGATCATCGTCCGCCAGCGCGGCACCCACTTCCACCCCGGTGCGGGTGTGGGCCGTGGCGGCGACGACACGCTGTTCGCTCTGATCCCCGGCGCCGTCGAGTTCGGCACGCGTCGTGGCCGCAAGGTCATCAACATCGTCGAAGCCGGCGTGTGACGTACCACCAGTCGTGAACGCGGAGGGGCGGACCGGAGCGATCCGGTCCGCCCCTCCGTGCGTCAGCCCCCGCAATCGTGGAGCCGGCGCCCAGCGCCGGAGATCGAGCTGGGACTACCTGCAAGATCACCATCGCTGGGCTACGAAAGGCTCCTCACCATGTCCACCCACTTCGTCGACCGCGTCGTCGTGCACGCGTCCGGTGGTGACGGCGGCAACGGGTGCGCCTCGGTCCACCGCGAGAAGTTCAAGCCGCTCGGCGGTCCCGACGGCGGCAACGGCGGCAAGGGCGGGGACGTGATCCTCGAGGTCGACCCGCAGGTGACGACCCTCCTCGAGCTCCAGCGCCGGCCGCACCGCAGCGCGCCCGACGGCCGCTTCGGGATGGGCAGCCACCGCAACGGTGCCGAGGGCGACGACCTCGTCATCGGCGTCCCCGAGGGCACCATCGTGCGTTCGGCCAAGGGCGAGATCCTCGCCGACATGGTCGGCTACGGGACCCGTTTCGTGGCCGCTCCCGGTGGACGCGGTGGTCTGGGCAACGCGGCGCTGGCCTCCGCCAAGCGCAAGGCGCCCGGTTTCGCCCTCCTCGGTGAGCCCGGTGAGGTCCTCGACCTGCACCTGGAGGTCAAGACCCTCGCCGACGTCGCGCTCGTCGGGTTCCCCAGCGCCGGCAAGTCCAGCCTGGTGGCGGCGTTGTCCGCGGCCCGGCCCAAGATCGCCGACTACCCCTTCACCACGCTCGTGCCGAACCTCGGTGTCGTCGAGGCCGGCTCCACCCGCTACACCATCGCCGACGTCCCCGGGTTGATCCCGGGTGCCAGCGAGGGCCGCGGGCTGGGCCTGGACTTCCTGCGCCACGTCGAGCGCTGCGTCGCCCTCGTGCACGTCCTCGACGGCGCGAACCTCGAGAGCGACCGCGACCCGGTCAGCGACCTCGAGGCGATCGAGAAGGAACTGGCCGCTTACCCCGTCGACGACGGCACGGTCCCGTTGCAGGACCGTCCGCGGATCATCGTGATCAACAAGGCCGACGTGCCCGACGCGCGGGACATGGCCGAGATCGTCCGCGCCGACCTCGAGCAGCGCGGCGCGCCCGTGTTCGTCGTCTCCGCGGTCGCGCACACCGGGCTCCGCGAGCTGTCCTTCGCGATGGCCGAACTCGTCGCCGCATCGCGAGCCGCTGCGCCCGAAGCGGTCCCGACCCGGATCGTGCTCAACCCGCCCGCGATCAACGACCAGGGCTTCAAGGTCACGCGCGAGGAGTACGGCGACGTCGAGGACCGTCAGGTCCGCTTCCGCGTCCGGGGCGAGAAGCCCCGTCGCTGGGTCCGCCAGACCGACTTCACCAACGACGAGGCCGTCGGCTACCTGGCCGACCGCCTCGCCCGCCTGGGCGTCGAGGACGAGCTGTTCAAGGCCGGGGCGACCCCGGGTGCCGAGGTGGTCATCGGCGACGACGCGAACGCCGTCGTCTTCGACTGGGAGCCCACCATGATCGCCGGGGCCGAGGTCCTGGGCCAGCGCGGTAGCGACCTGCGCCTGGAGGACCACTCCCGTCCCACCCGCGACGAGAAGCGCGTCCAGGAACGCGAGCGTCGTGCCGCCAAGGCCGAGGCCCGCGGGGAGCTCGAGACCGAACGCCAGGCCGGTCACTGGACCAACGAGGACACCACCAGCGAGGAGTTCTCACAGCAGTGAGCACCCCGTCCCCGGTCGCCCGGCGCGAGGACCTCGCGCAGGCCCGGCGCGTCGTCGTCAAGGTCGGCTCGTCGTCGCTGACGACGGCGGCCGGGGGACTGGACGCGTCGCGGTTGGACGCGCTCGTGGACGTGCTCGCGCGACGCCGGGTGGAGGGCGGGGACGTCGTCCTCGTCTCCTCCGGCGCCATCGCGGCCGGGTTGGCGCCGCTGGGCCTGCGCAAGCGGCCGCGTGACCTGGCGAGCCAGCAGGCTGCGGCCAGCGTCGGGCAGGGCCTGCTGCTGGCCGAGTACACCCGGGCCTTCGCCCGGGCCGGCCTCACCGTCGGGCAGGTGCTGCTGACGGCCGAGGACGTCGTGCGACGCACCCACTACGGCAACGCCCAGCGCACGCTGGAACGGCTGCTCAGCCTCGGGGTCGTGCCCGTGGTCAACGAGAACGACACCGTCGCGACCCACGAGATCCGCTTCGGCGACAACGACCGGCTCGCGGCGCTCGTCGCCCACCTCGTCCGCGCCGACGCGCTCGTGCTGCTCTCCGACGTCGACGCCCTCTACGACGCCCCGCCCTCCACGCCGGGCGCGCGCCGGATCGCCACGGTCCGCGGCCCCGAGGACCTCTCGGGGGTGACCGTCGGCTCCACCGGGGCCGCGGGCGTCGGGACGGGCGGGATGACCACGAAGGTCGAGGCCGCTGCGATCGCCGTCGCCGCGGGGGTACCGACGTTGGTGACCTCCGCGACGCTCGCGCACGACGCGCTGAGCGGGGTGGACGTCGGTACCTGGTTCGCGCTGCCCACCGCTCGCCGGGCCCGCCGCAGCACGCGTCAGCTCTGGCTCGCGCACGCCGCCGCACCCGCCGGCCGGCTCGTGCTCGACGACGGGGCCGTGCGCGCGGTGCGCGCCAACCGCTCCTCGCTGCTGCCCGCGGGGGTCGTCGGGGTGTCGGGACGCTTCCGCGCGGGGGATCCGGTGGACCTGGTCGACGGAAACGGCCACGCGCTGGCCCGTGGACTGGTGAACTACTCCTCGGAAGAACTGCCGGACATGCTCGGCCGGTCGACGCGCGAGCTCGCCCGGCAGTGGGGTCCGGCCTACGAGCGCGAGGTGGTCCACCGGGACCACCTGGTGCTCCTGGGGCGCTGACCGCGCCCTCGACCCAGACAGCTTCGATCCGGGGAGCCAGGAGTGGCGCAGACGCCGTTGCCGTTGTGGTCGGTGACCTTGACGGTCGCCGGGGTCGAGACCGACCTGGAGACCCTGCGCAGCGCGCTCGACCGCCTGCTGAGCGAGCACCCGTTCCTCTCCAGCGTGCGCTACAGCAGCACGAGGGTGGAACTGCGCTACTGGGACGAGGCCCGTGACGTCGACGACGCCGCCGCGATGGCCCTGCGGCTGTGGCCCGAGCACCGCGCGAGCACCGGACTGCCGTGCTGGTCGGTGGTCGGCGTCGAGGTCGTCGACCGCGCGACCGTGGAGCACCGGGTCGACCAGCAGGCGGAACGCCGGCGCCACGGGGTCGGCGGCGGGGGAGTGCCCGCCCGCCGCGTGCGGACCCTCGACCTGATCGGCGACATCGCCCCCTGGTGAGGTCCCTGTCCCCTCCGGCGAAGGATCGTTGAACGATCTGCGGGGCACGCGTAGGCTGCGCCCATGACGCTCGCGCCCGAGAAGGCTGCCGGAACCACCGTCGAGGACGCCGTGTTGGCGGTCTGCCGGCGCGCCAAGGTGGCGTCACGACCGCTGCGCGTGGCCACCCGGGCGACCAAGGACGCTGCGCTGCACGCGATCGCGGACGCCATCGACGCCGCCACCGAGCGCATCGTGGCGGCCAACGCCGAGGACCTCGCCCGCGGCGAGGCCGACGGCACCTCCCAGCACCTGCTCGACCGCCTCCGCCTGGACCCGGTCCGGGTCGCCGCCGTCGCCGCCGCGGTCCGCGAGGTCGCGGCGCTGCCCGACCCCGTCGGCGAGGTCGTCCGCGGCTCCACCCTCCCCAACGGCATCCGGCTCCGGCAGCTGCGCGTCCCCATGGGGGTGCTCGGGGTGGTCTACGAGGCCCGGCCCAACGTGACGGTCGACGTCGCGGTGCTGGCGCTCAAGAGCGGCAACGCCGTCGTCCTGCGCGGTGGCTCGGCCGCGCAGTCCAGCAACACCGTCCTCGTCGAGGTCGTCCGCGCAGCCCTGGAGAGCGCCGGGCTGCCCGCCGACGCGGTCACGAGCATCGACGACTTCGGTCGTGACGGGGTCGGGGTCCTGCTGACCGCGCGCGGGCTGGTCGACCTCCTCGTCCCGCGTGGCGGCGCCGACCTCATCCAGCGCGTCGTGCGCGAGGCGACCGTCCCCGTCATCGAGACCGGCGTCGGCAACTGCCACGTCTACGTCGACGCCTCCGCCGACCTCGCCCAGGCCGTCGAGATCGTCCTCAACGCCAAGACCTCGCGACCCAGCGTCTGCAACGCGGCCGAGACCGTCCTCGTCCACTCGGCGCTCGCCGCCGACTTCCTGCCGACGCTGCTCGCCGCGCTGCACGGGGCGGGTGTGCTCCTGCACGCCGACGCGACCTCGCTGCAGGCCGCGCAGGCGCAGGGGATCCCGGCCGAGCCCGTCACCGACGCGGACTGGGCGGCGGAGTTCCACGGGATGGAGATCGCCGTCGGTGTCGTCGACTCGGTGCAGGACGCCGTCGAGCACATCTCGCGGTGGACCTCCGCGCACACCGAGGCCGTGCTCGCGACCGACGTCCGGGTCACCGACTACTTCTGCGCCGCAGTCGATTCCGCGGTCGTCGCGGTGAACGCCTCGACGAGGTTCACCGACGGCGGGGAGTTCGGGCTGGGAGCCGAGGTCGGGATCTCCACCCAGAAGCTGCACGCCCGCGGCCCGATGGGGCTGGCCGAGCTGACCACCACGACCTGGCAGGTGCTCGGCGACGGTCACGTCCGCGTCTGACCCCGGTCCGGAGGGTCCTCGAGGGAGTCGCTCGCCACCAGGTACGTCGGCCGGTTCTGCAGCTGCACGTAGAGCCGCCCGACGTACTCGCCGAGCACCCCGAGGCAGAGCAGCTGCAGCGTGCCGACCCCGGCGACGACGGCCAGCGTCGACGTCCACCCCGGCACGGTCGATCCGAGCGCGAACGACACCAGCGCGTAGAGCAGCAGCAGGAACGTCAGCAGCGCCCCGCCCAGGCCGAAGAACGACGCCAGGCGCAGCGGTGCCGTCGAGGACCCGGTGATGGCGTCCAGGGAGAGTCGCAGCATCCGCCCCAGCGGGTACTTGGTGCGCCCGGCTCCGCGGGCCTCGCGGACGTAGCCGACGGTGGTGGAGGCGAAGCCGAGGTCGGGGACGACGAGGCGCAGCACCCGGTGCGCCTCGGGCAGGCCCAGGACGGTGTCCACGACGACCCGGCTCGTGAAGCGGAAGTCGCCCGCCTGCGCGGGGGCCCGGCCGCCGAGTGCGGAGACCAGGCGGTAGAAGGCGGCCGCCGTCAGCCGCTTGAGGGCGGAGTCGACGGAGCGGTCCTCGCGCACGGCGTAGACGACGTCGTTCCCGGCGGCGGCGGCGAGCATCCGGGGGAGGACCTCCGGTGGGTCCTGCAGGTCGGCGTCCATGGTGAGCACCCCGCCGCGCCCGCGGGCCCGGGCCAGCCCCGCCGAGAGGGCCGCCTGGTGTCCGGCGTTGGCGCGCAGGCGGACCACCCGCAGCTGCGGCCAGTCCCGGCGCAACCGGGCGAGGACGACGGGCGTCGGGTCCGAGCTGCCGTCGTCGACGACGAGCACCTCGTAGCCGCCGAGACCCTGTTCGAGCAGGCCGTCGAGCACGGGACGCAGCCGCTGCGCGAACGCGGGCAGCACCTCGGCCTCGTCGAAGGCCGGCACCACCACGGACAGGGCGACCTCGGGGGGGCTCTCGGCGGTCGACACGCGGTGATCCTCCCGCACACCCGCCCCGCGGTGCTCCGCGCGCCGTGACAGACTGACCACCGGCTCCACCGCACGACCCGCACGCACGACCCAGCACGCACCAGCCCGCAAGCCAGGAGGACGACCATGCTGCACGCGCTCGTCGCGCAGGCCAACCAGGCGACCGAAGAGGTCCACGGGAAGCTGCCCATGCCGCCCATCGCCTTCATGATCGTGGCGCTGTGCCTCCTCGCGATGATGCTCATCGTGACGCTGGCGTTCAAGAGCGTCGGGACCCGCCACTGAGCTCGTCGGTGGGGCGCCGGCCCCGGGTCGGGGTCATGGGTGGCACCTTCGACCCGATCCACCACGGGCACCTGGTGGCCGCCAGCGAGGTGGCCGCCCGCTTCGACCTGGACGAGGTCGTGTTCGTGCCCACGGGCAAGCCCTGGCAGAAGTCGCGCGTCGACATCGCCCCGGCCGAGCACCGCTACCTCATGACGGTGATCGCGACGGCGTCGAACCCGCGGTTCACGGTGTCGCGCATCGACATCGACCGCGGCGGGTTCACGTACACCATCGACACCCTGCGTGAGCTGCGCGAGATCCGTCCTGAGGCCGACCTCTTCTTCATCACGGGCGCCGATGCCCTCGCGCAGATCCTGCAGTGGAAGGACGTCGCGGAGCTCTGGTCGCTGGCCCACTTCGTCGGCGTCAGCCGGCCGGGCCACCCCCTCAGCGACGACGGTCTGCCGCTGGACGGGGTCAGTCTGATGGAGGTCCCGGCGCTGTCGATCTCCTCCACGGACTGCCGCGAGCGCGTCGCCGGCGGCCTCCCGGTCTGGTACCTCGTGCCCGACGGTGTCGTCCAGCACATCTCCAAGCACGGCCTGTACGCGGCCCCGGCGGAGGGCGCGGCGGTCGGCGCCCGGCAGGAGGCTCTCGCCGTGGGAGAATCAGCGGACTGACCGCTTCCCGGGCCTCGTGCCCGGCCGACACCTGCTCATGCAGGCGAGGAGTTCCGTGCCCGCAACCGATCGAGCCCTCGAGCTGGTGACCAGCGCCGCGGCCGCGGCGACGGACAAGCTCGCGACCGACGTCATCGCGCTCGACGTGTCCGACCAGCTCTTCATCACCGACGCCTTCCTGGTGGCCTCGGCTCCCAACGAACGCCAGGTGCGCGCCATCGCCGAGGCCATCGAGGAGAAGCTCCTCCCGATGGGCTCCAAGCCGGTGCGCCGCGAAGGCGAACGCGAAGGCCGCTGGGTCCTCCTGGACTTCGTCGACCTCGTCGTGCACGTCCAGCACACCGAGGAGCGCGAGTACTACGCGCTCGAGCGGCTGTGGAAGGACTGCCCGGTCATCGAACTGGCGGCCACCGCGTCCACGGCGGCGTCCACGCCGTCCGACAGTCAGGCGTGACGGCTTCCACCGTCGTCCTCTGGCGTCACGGGCGCACCCCGTTCAACGCCGAGAACCGCTTCCAGGGCCAGCTCGACGTCCCCCTCGACGACGTCGGGCGGGCCCAGGCCGCCGCAGCGGCGGCCCACCTCTCGACCCTGCCGATCGACGTGGTCGTCTCCAGCGACCTCGTCCGTGCGCTCGACACCGCCTCGGCCCTCACGTCCCGCACCGGGCACACCCTCACCCGTGACCCCGCCCTGCGCGAGGTCGACGCGGGGGAGTGGCAGGGCCTGGTCGGCGCCGAGATCGCGCGGAAGTGGCCGCAGGAGCACGCGGCCTGGCGTCGCGGTGACGACGTCGCGATGGGTGGGGGCGAGACCCGCACCCGGCTCGGTGAGCGCGTCGCCGTCGCCGTCGAGGCGCACGCCGCCGCGGTCCCCGACGGGGGGACCCTGCTCGTCGCCTCGCACGGCGCCGCGTTGAAGGCGGGCGTGCTGCGCCTCCTCGACCTGCCGGTGACCGCGGGCAGCGCCTTCGCGGGCTTCCGCAACGCCCACTGGGCGGTGCTGCGCCGTCGTTCCCGGGGGTGGGTCCTGGAGGAGTACAACGCCGGCCCGCCCGGCGCTGCGGTGGGCGCCGAGGGCTGACGCGCGACCCGGGGTGGTTCGGACCACCCCGGCCGGTGCGGTAGTGTTGTCCTCGTTGCCGGGGGAAACCCTGAGTGACGAGAGCGGGGCTGTGGCGCAGCTGGTAGCGCACCTCCATGGCATGGAGGGGGTCAGGGGTTCGAATCCCCTCAGCTCCACCGCAGACGGAAGGCCCGGACGAGAGTCCGGGCCTTCCGTCGTTCCCGGGACTTCACCACCTGCGGTCCAAGCCGGCCAGCACGTCGTCCAGCACGGGGACGAGAGCACGCTCCGAGCCCCACGTCCCCGGTTGCCCGCTGCGCACGGCAGCGGCCAGCACGATGCGACGCCGGTCCCGGCGCGCGGTGCCGACGGCGACGACGGAGCCGTAGCGCGCGGTGGCGGTGCTCCCGCTGAACTCCCACCCGCCGGCGAGGCGGGCCGTGGGGAACAGCCCGCTGAGCACGCCCCGGCTACCGGGCGGGAGGACGTCGCCGAGGAGCAGCGCCGCGTGGTCGAGAGCCAGGGCCGTGACCGTGGTCGTGTCGCGCGGGTCCCAGGGGTCACCGCCGCAGGAGGCCGGGGCGGCACGGTCCAGCCTCGTCCACCCGTCGCCGAGTTCACGGCAGAACCCGGTGAGGGCGGCGGGCCCGCCGACGTGGCGCACGAGCAGGTTCGTGGCCGTCGCGTCACCGCGACGCAGGGCCGCGTCGCCGAGACGGGCCAGGGACAACCCCCGCTGCAGGTGCCAGGCGCACACGGGGGAGGAGCGCACGACGTCACCGCGGGTGAAGCGGAGGACCCGGGTGAGCTCGTCCACACCGCGCTCGCGCAGGAGGAGGCCGAGGGCGAGGCCGGCGGAGAGGGTGAGCACGGGGCAGGGACGTTCCTCGCGGTGTTCGACGCGTCGGCCGGTCAACAGGTCGGTGGCGCTGAACGAGACGTCGCCCGGCGCCGGCCCGGTGCGCGTCCCGAGCACGCTCGACAGGCCGGCGGTGACGACGTCGCGTCGGGACACGTCCACGGCCCGCCTCCTCGCTGCGACCTCGGGACACCAGCGTGCGCCGGTCCAGGCCCTCCGCGCCAGAGCTTCAGCCCGCCGGAACGGACGGTGTGCCGGTGGGGAGGACCAGTTCGTCGGGGTCGGCGAAGATCCGGCGGGCGAACGAGCGGAACGGCGGGCGGCCCATCCACCGCATGGCGGCCGTCCCGAGGGCCAGCGACGCCCGGGTTCCGGGGACGAAACCGTTCACGCCGCCCGGGGGGAGTTTCGCCCGACGGGCCACCCAGGCGGTGAAGTCGGCGGGGTAGAACTCCCCGTTCCAGGCGGCGGCGTCGCTGCTCCGCAGGGTCTGGGCGAGGACGTGCGCACCGACGAGGGCCAACGCGGTCCCCATCCCGGTCAGCGGAGTCGGGCACCACGCCGCGTCACCGAGCAGCACGACCCTGCCGGCGTTCCACCGGGGGAGGTGGACGCTTGCGATC
The DNA here is from genome assembly GCF_979255925.1 of Kineococcus sp. AC630. Taxonomy (NCBI): domain Bacteria; kingdom Bacillati; phylum Actinomycetota; class Actinomycetes; order Kineosporiales; family Kineosporiaceae; genus Kineococcus; species Kineococcus sp. AC630. Next base: position 84,254 of record NZ_CEEDMJ010000009.1, on the reverse strand, counting down.
TCCTGCGCGGCGAGGTCGTCGGCCGCTCGTGCGGCGCGCAGCAACGCGGGGGTGTGCCAGCCGACACCGGCGAACCGGCGGTCGAGGTCGTCGAGCACGGCCTCACGGCCGCGTCGCGGAGCGTCCCAGCTGTCGCAGCGGAAGGCGAGTTCGCAGCGGAAGGAACCCTGCGTCCGGCCGGGTCGGACCCCGACCCGCAACCCGGGGGTGTGGTGGGCGCGGTACCAGTCACCGGAACTCCCACCGAAGGGGCCGTCGGCGCTGAACCAGGCGATCCCGATCCCGAGCGGGGTCCGGAACCTCTCGTCGGGTCCGAAGGCGAGACGGCGCACGACGGAACCCACCCCGTCGGCACCGACGACGAGGTCGACGCGATCCCGCCCGCCGTCGCTGAACTCGACGTCGACCCCGTCGGGGTCGGGGTGCAGTTCCCGCACGGTGGTGGCGAACCGCAGCCGTGCGTCGCCCGTCGCGCCGGCCAGGGCGTGGACGAGGTCGCCGCGCAGGACCTCCCTGTCGCTCACGATGCCCAGGCCGTCGAAGAGTTCCACCGGTTGCCGCACGAGCGGGCGGTCGTCGGCGTCGACGATGGCGTAGCCGCGTTGCGGGACGAGCCGGGCGAGGAGTTCGGCGGTGAGACCGAGGCGCTCGACGACGACGCGGGAGGGACCGCGCAGGTCGACGGTCTGGCCGCCGAGGCGCAGGGCGGTGTCGCGTTCGACGACGGTGACCACGGCGTGGTCGCGGAGGGAGGCGGCGAGGGCGAGGCCGGCGACACCGGCGCCGACCACGAGGATGCTGGGTCCGGACATGGGGGGAACGTACGCTGTAGATGAGTTCGAACTCGAGACCACCTGTGTCGCAACCGCTCAAGCTTCGACCGTACTAGTGCGGTGGACGCTCGGAACGGTCCGGACGCGGAGGTGCACTAGGACGGGGGGTGTGTCGTGGGTCGAGCGGAACAGGTCGCTGCGGTACTGCGTGGCCGCATCGCCGGCGGTCTGCTGGCCCCGGGGGACCGGCTGCCCTCGACCCGGGCGCTGGTCGCGGAGTTCGGGATCGCCATGGCCACGGCGTCGAAGGTGATCGCCACCTTGCGCGGCGAGGGTCTCGTCGAGGTGGTGGCGGGGGTGGGGACCCGCGTCGCGGCCCGCCCGGAGCCGCCCGCGTCCGAGGGGGAGGACCCGGCGTTGCTGGCCGCGGTGCGCGCGGCGGTGCGGATCGCGGACCGGGAGGGGATGACGGCGGTGTCGATGCGACGCCTCGCCGGCGACGTCGGGGTCTCGCCCATGACGCTGTACCGCTACGTCGCGGACAAGGACGACCTGGTGGACCGGATGTGCGCGCTGGTGCTCGCCGGGGTGCGCTGGGGCGAGGAACCGCACGGCTGGCGGGCCCGGGTGGAACGCGCGCACGCGCTGCTGTGGGCGACGTTGACGCGGCACCCGTGGCTCGCGCACGAACTGCGCCTGACCCGCCCGCAGGCCAGCGCCCCGGGGGTCGAGTTCACCGAACGGGTCCTGCGCGCCCTCGTCGACGCGGGACTGCCGCTCCAGGAGGCGTTCACGACGCACCTGGGCTTGTTCGCGCTGCTGCGCGGAGCGGCGGTCGATCTCGTGCGCGACGCCGAGGACGTCGCCCGGACGGGGCTGGACACCGAGGGCTGGGTGACCGCCCGGGAGGAGCAGTTCCGGGCGGTGTTCCTCGACGGTCACCACCCGCAGACCGGGCGGTTGCTGCTCGAGGGTTACGACTTCTCCCTCGACGTCATCGCCCACACCGCGCTGACCCGGGTCCTCGACGGGGTCGAGGCCCGGGCCGCGGTCGTGCGGGAGGAGGTCAGGACGCGCGCGTCCACCCCAGGGCGGGGGCCACGTGCTCGACGATCGAGCTCATGAGGTGGGCGTTGTAGTCGACTCCGAGGGCGTTCGGGATCGTCACCAGCAGGGTGTCGGCCTCCTGGACGGCGACGTCCTTGGCCAGGTCCTCGGCGACCTGGTCCGGGTCCCCGGCGTAGGTCCGCCCGAAGCGGGCGAGGCCGGGTTCGCCGAGCGAACCGACCTGGTCGGTGGAGTGGCGGTCGCGGCCGAAGTAGGCCTCGTCGAGGTCGTTGACGATCGGCATCACGCTGCGCGACACCGAGACCCGCGGTTCCCGCGAGTGACCGGAGTCCTTCCAGACCTGGCGGTACAGGGCGATCTGCTCGGCCTGCAGCTCGTCGAAGGGGATGCCCGTGTCCTCGGTGAGCAGGGTCGAGCTCATGAGGTTCAGGCCCTGCTCGGCGGTCCAGCGCGCGGTCTCGCGCGAGCCGGAGCCCCACCAGATCCGGTCGGAGAGGCCGGGGGCCTGGGGGAGGATCGGCAGCGCTCGCGAACTGCCCGTCATCCGCGGGTTCGCCTCCGCGACCTTCCCGCCGGCGATGGCGTGGCGGAAGACGTCGAGGTGACGACGGGCCATGTCGCCCTCGGTCTCACCCTCGGCCGGGACGTACCCGAACGTCGCGGGACCGTGCAGGGCGGGCTCGGGTGAACCACGGCTCACGCCGAGCTGCAGCCGGCCGTCGGAGATGAGGTCGGTCATCGCGGCCTCCTCCGCCATGTAGAGCGGGTTCTCGTAGCGCATGTCGATGACGCCGGTGCCGAGCTCGATGCGGCTCGTGCGTGCCGCCATCGCGGCGAGGACCGGGAAGGGGGCCGCCTGCTGACGCGCGAAGTGGTGGACGCGGACGTAGGCGCCGTCGAAGCCGAGTTCCTCGGCCGCCACCGCCAGTTCCACCGTCTGCACGAGGGCGTCGCGGGCGGTGCGGGCCGCCGACCCGGCGACGGGTTGGTAGTGGCCGAAGGAGAGGAACCCGATGCGTTTCGCGGACCTGTTCACACTGTCATTGAACCATCAACATCCTTGGTGTGTTCCAGGATGGGGTCGTGCTCTCCAAAGACACCCAGGTGTGCCTCTCCCTGTCCGGCCGGCCCAGCAACCTCGGGACCCGGTTCCACAACTTCCTCTACGCCGAGCTCGGGCTCGACTTCGTCTACAAGGCGTTCACGACGACCGACCTGCCCGCCGCGATCGGCGGCCTCCGCGCCCTCGGCATCCGCGGTGCCGGGATCTCGATGCCCTTCAAGGAGGCCGTCATCCCGCTCGTCGACGCCCTCGACCCCTCCGCGGCCGCCATCGACTCGGTCAACACCATCGTCAACACCCCGATCGACGGGGTGGCCCACCTCGTCGCCCACAACACCGACTACCTCGCCGTCGCCGGCCTCCTCGCCACCCACGGCATCGTCCCCAGCGGCCCCGCCGCCGTCCTCGGCAGCGGCGGGATGGCCAAGGCCTCGCTCGCCGCCCTGCGCGACAACGGCTTCGACGACCTCGTCGTCGTCGCCCGCAACCCCCAGGCCGGCCCGGCGCTCGCCGCGGCCTACGGCGCGCGCTGGGTGCCCGACCTCGGGGAGCACCGCCCGACCCTGCTGCTGAACGCCACCCCCGTCGGGATGGCCGGTGGCTCCGCCGCCGCGGACCTCCCCGTGCCGCGGGCCGCCGTCGAGGCCGCCGACGCCGTCTTCGAGGTCGTCGCCGTCCCCGAGGACACCCCCTTCGTGCGCCTCGGTCGTGAGCTGGGCAAGCAGGTCGTCACCGGGACCGAGGTGGCCGCCCTGCAGGCCGCGGAGCAGTTCGTCCTCTACACCGGCGTTCGCCCGGACGAGGACCAGGTGCGCCGGGCGGGTGAGTTCTCGCGCGCCGCGGCCTGAGACGGGCGCTCCGCCCGGATCGCCGCGTCACGATGCACGGATGCGCTCGTCACCCTCTCGCCCCATCCAGCCGACACCCCCGCGTGCCGACGTCACCAGGGTGACCAGCACCCCCGGATCCTCCGAGCCCTCGGTCCGTCCGGCGCGCGCCAGCAGCAGCCCCGACGGCCGCACGTGGACCGCCGCTCTCGTCGCCGTGCCCGTGGTGGGGGTCCTCGCGACCGCCGTCACGGCCACCGTGGCCCCGGTGACCACCACCCTCCTCGTCGCCCTCGGCTGCGCCCTGGCGCTCGCGGGGATCCTCGCCGCGGCCCTCGCGGTCGCGCACCGGGCGCACCGGGAGGCCGAACGGGCCGCCGACTCGCTGGTGTCCGCCCTCGAGCACGCGCGCGACGAGAACGTCAACGACGTGGTCACGGGGCTGCTCAACCGTCGGGGGCTGATGCTCGTGGGCAACCAGGTGCTGGAGTCGGCCCGCCGCTCCGGGGGCGCCGTGCACGCCTGCATCATCGAGGTCACCCCCGGCGTGCAGGTCGGTGGCGTCGTGCGCAGCGCCGACGAGCAGCGCCGGCAGCAGGAGGCCGAGTGGGCCGCCGCAGCCGGTTCGCTGCGGGCCGCGACCCGCACCTCCGACGTCGTCGCCCGCGTGGACGAGGGACGCTTCATCGTCCTGGGACCCGGGGCCGGGCTGCACGCCCAGGAGCTGGAACGGCGGATGCGCGTCGGGTTGGCGCAGGAGCGGCTGCAGGTCGCGGCGGTCTCGCCGGCGCCCGACCCGACCGCGGTCGGCGGGGCGCGCAGCGGGCGGCTGTCCGTGGAGGCCGGCGCGGCCGTGCTGGCGCCCTGGGACGAGGGCGGGGTCACCGACCTGCTGGTGCGCGCCGAGCAGGCCCTGGCCCAGCGTCGCGCGCTGCGTCGCAGCACCCCGCAGCACGGCTGGGGTCGGCGTCGCGCCGACCGCTCGGCCCGTCCGGAACGCTCGTGAGCCCGACGGAGTAGGCTGTCGGTCGTGTCTTCCCGCCGACTTGCCAGCCGGCGCTGAGCTGCTGCGACCTCGCAGGTGCCGGCGCCGTGACCCCTCCTGAGTGAGGGGTCTTCCGCTGTCCGCAGGAGGTTTCAGGTGCGGGACGCACGGACGCACCGGGAGGACGAGATGACGCAGACCGACACGCAGGCACGGGACGAGGCGGACGAGAACCGCTACGACGCGTTCGCGCTGCAGGAGAAGTGGTTGCCGGTCTGGGACGAGCGCAAGCCGTTCACGAGCGGTGAGGCGGGCGACGAACGCCCGAAGAAGTACGTGCTGGACATGTTCCCGTACCCCTCCGGCGACCTGCACATGGGTCACGCCGAGGCGTACGCGCTCGGGGACGTCATCGCGCGGTACTGGCTGCAGCGCGGTTTCGACGTGATGCACCCGATCGGCTGGGACGCCTTCGGTCTGCCCGCCGAGAACGCCGCCATCAAGCGCGGCCTCGACCCGCGGCAGTGGACGTACGACAACATCGCCCAGCAGCGCGCGTCGATGCGCCGCTACGCGTGCTCCTTCGACTGGGACCGCGTCCTGCACACGTCCGACCCCGAGTACTACAAGTGGAACCAGTGGCTGTTCCTCAAGCTGTACGAGAAGGGGCTGGCCTACCGCAAGGACTCCCTGGTCAACTGGGACCCGGTGGACCAGACCGTGCTGGCCAACGAGCAGGTGCTGCCCGACGGCACCTCGGAACGTTCCGGCGCCAAGGTCGTCAAGAAGAAGCTGACCCAGTGGTACTTCCGGATCACCGACTACGCCGACCGGCTGCTGGACGACCTGGACGCCCTGGAGGGCCAGTGGCCCGCCAAGGTCATCTCGATGCAGCGCAACTGGATCGGGCGCTCCACCGGCGCCGAGGTCGAGTTCGTCATCGAGGGCCGCGCGGAGCCGATCAGCGTCTACACGACCCGACCGGACACGCTGCACGGCGCGACCTTCATGGTCGTCGCGGCCGACTCCGACCTGGCCGAGGAACTGGCCGCGGGCGCGTCGCCGGAGGTCCGTGAGCAGTTCGAGGTCTACCGCACCCAGGTGCAGGAGACCTCCGACATGGACCGCCTCGCCTCGGAGCGCGAGAAGACCGGGGTCGACCTGGGCCGCTTCGCGGTGAACCCGGTCAACGGGGAGCGGCTGCCGATCTGGGCCGCCGACTACGTCCTGGCCGACTACGGCACCGGCGCGATCATGGCCGTGCCCGCGCACGACCAGCGTGACCTCGACTTCGCGAAGGCGTTCGGCCTGCCCGTCCGGGTCGTCGTCGACGTCCGCGACGCGGACGGCAACCCCCTGCCCGACCCGGCGGAGTCCGGCGAGGCGACGGCCGGTGACGGCAGGCTGGTGAACTCCGGCGCGCTGGACGGCCTGGACAAGAAGGCCGGCATCGCCCGGGCGATCGAGGACCTGGTCGCGGCCGGCAAGGGCCGGGCGGCGAAGAACTACCGCCTGCGCGACTGGCTGATCTCGCGTCAGCGCTACTGGGGCACCCCGATCCCCATCGTGCACACCGAGACCGGTGAGGTCCCGGTCCCCGAGGACCAGCTGCCCGTCGTGCTGCCGCCCTCGGAGGGTCTGAACCTCACCCCCAAGGGCACCTCGCCGCTGGGGGCGGCGGAGGACTGGGTGAACGTGCCCAGCCCCGTCGACGGAACCCCGGCGCGCCGGGACCCGGACACGATGGACACCTTCGTCGACTCGTCCTGGTACTACCTGCGCTTCGTGTCCCCGAAGGACGACACCCAGGCGTTCGACCGGGACCTCATCGCGCAGTGGGGCCCCATCGACCAGTACGTCGGCGGCGTCACGCACGCGATCCTGCACCTGCTCTACGCCCGGTTCATCACCAAGGTGCTGCACGACCTGGGCTACCTGCCCTTCGACGAACCCTTCACCCGCCTGCTGAACCAGGGCATGGTGCAGATGGAGGGTTCGGCGATGAGCAAGTCCAAGGGCAACATCGTGCGGCTCTCCGACCAGCTCGAGGAGCACGGCGTCGACGCCATCCGGCTGACGATGGCGTTCGCGGGCCCGCCCGAGGACGACATCGACTGGGCCGACGTGTCCCCGTCGGGTTCCTCGAAGTTCCTGGGCCGGGCGTGGCGCCTGGCGCGCGACGTCACCTCCGCTGCCGGGGTGGACCCCTCCACCGGTGACAGCGCCCTGCGCTCGATCACGCACAAGACCGTGCACGAGGTGTCGCAGCACGTCGAGGCGTTCCGCTTCAACGTCGCCGTGGCCCGCGTCATGGAACTCGTGAACGCGACCCGCAAGGCGATCGACTCCGGCGTCGGGGGCGGGGACCCCGCCGTCCGCGAGGCCACCGAGGCGACGGCGATCATGTTGTCGCTCGTCGCGCCGTACACGGCCGAGGACATGTGGTCGCTGCTGGGCCACGACCCGTGCGTCGCCCGCGCCGGCTGGCCCGTCGTGGACGAGGCGCTGCTCGTCGAGGACACCGTGACGTGCGTGGTCCAGATCCAGGGCAAGGTGCGTGACCGGCTGGAGGTGTCCCCGGACATCACCCAGGAGGCGTTGCAGGAGCTGGCGCTGAGCTCGGAGAAGGTCCAGGCCGCGCTCGAGGGGCGGGGCCTGCGGACCGTCATCGTCCGGGCGCCGAAGCTCGTCAACATCGTCCCGGCCTGAGGAGTCCAGCGGTGGACGAGGGTTTCCGGTTGGTCACACCCCGGTTGCTGCTGCGGCGCTGGACCGCGGCCGATCGGGAACCCTTCGCCGAGCTCAACGCCGATCCCGAGGTGATGCGGCACTTCCCCGCGCCGCTGGACCGCGCGGGTTCCGACGCGCTGGCCGAGCGCTGCGACGGGGTCTTCGAGCAGAACCCGTTCGGGCTGTCCGCGGTGGAACGTCGCGAGGACGGGCGGTTCCTGGGGTTCACCGGTCTGCACCACATGCGCTGGTACCCCGACGACGTCGAGATCGGCTGGCGGCTCTCCCGGTCGGCGTGGGGTCAGGGGTTCGCGACCGAGGCGGCGTCGATGTGGGTGGGCTACGCCCGTGACGTGCTGCGGTTGCGGCGGCTGATCTCGATCATCCACCCCGACAACGCCGCCAGCTTCGCCGTCGCCCGCAAGCTCGGCATGACCGAGGGGTGGCGCGGGGACAGCGAGGAACGGCCCCACGTCGTGATGACCCTCCCGCTCTGAGCACGGCACGCGAGGAGCCCGCCCGGGATCCGGGCGGGCTCCTCGTGCGTCGCGGGTCCTCAGGAGGCGTTGGCCTTCACGACCAGTTCCGGCAGATCGCCCTCGGCGAGGGGGAACCCCGGGAAGCGGGTGAGGCGCTGCAGCGGGATGGCCCGCATCATCTGCCCGTTGTGCTCGTCGAAGAGCATCTCCGACCACATCGTGCCCTCGAGCGCGCTGCGGACGGCGTCCCCGGCGACGGGATGGGCCAGCCACTCCTCGGCCTCGGCGTCCACGGCGAGTTCGAGCTTCACGCCCTGGCCCTGCAGGGTCAGGGTCCGGGCGAGCCGGATGTCGCGGGAGGACGACCCGACGCGGATCCCGAAGTCGCCCCCTTCGAGGACCCAGCGACCGGCGGCGCTGTGCCAGAACGAGAACGCGCGGGCGTCGAGGGGGACGACCACGCGTTCGCGTGCGCCGGCGGCCAGGGTCACCCGGGCGAAACCCTTCAGTTCCTGCTCGGGCCGGTACACGCTCGCCTCGTGGTCGCTGACGTAGACCTGCACGGTCTCCGTCCCGGCGTGCGCGCCGGTGTTCTCCACGGTGAGCGAGACCTCGACGTGCTCGCCCCGGTCGACGACGCTCAGGTCGGAGTACGCGAAGGTCGTGTACGAGAGGCCGTGGCCGAACGGGTGGGCGACGGGCAGCTGGTGCGCGTCGTACCAGCGGTAGCCGATGAGCAGACCCTCGCCGTAGCGGACGTGGCCGTTCTCGCCGGGGAAGTTCCCGACGGTGGGGTTGTCGAGGTAGTTCAGCGGGACGGTCTCGGCGAGCTTGCCGGACGGGTTGGCGACCCCGGAGAGCAGGTCGGCGACGGCACCGCCACCGGCCTGGCCCCCGAGCCAGCCCTCGAGGACGGCCGGCACGGAACCCTGCCAGGGTTCGAGGTTGACGACGGACCCGTTGGCCAGGACGACGACGACGTTCGCGTTCGCGGCGACGACCTCCTCGAGCAGGTGGAGCTGCGCGGGCGGCAGGTTCGTGTGGTCGCGGTCGTAGCCCTCGGACTCGTAGGAGGCGGGCAGGCCGAGGAACAGCACGACGACCTCGGCGGCGGCCGCGTTCGCGACGGCCTCCGCGACGAGCCCGGGCTGGACCTCCTCGTCCTGGGGGACGAACCCGGCGGCGAAGGTGACCTCACGGCGGCCGGCGAACTGCGCCTGCAGGGCGGTCAGGGCGTCGTCGAGCCGGGTCGGGTTCACCTGGGAGCTGCCGGCGCCCTGGTAGCGCGGGGTGCGCGCGAACTCCCCGACGACGGCGATGGTCCCGCCGGTGGCGACCAGCGGGAGGACGTCGCCGGAGTTCTTCAGCAGCACGGCGCTCTGGGTGGCGGCCTCGCGGGCCAGGGCGTGGTGCTCGGCCACGTCGAACGACCCCGGGTCGGCGAGGGCGGCCCTCGACTTCTCGACGAGTTCCAGGACGCGCAGGGCGGCGCGGTCGACGTCCTCGGTGGAGAGGGTCCCGGCCGCCACGGCGGTGAGGATGCGCTGGGTGCCTGCCCCCGAGGAGGAGGGCATCTCCAGGTCGAGGCCGGCGGCGACGCCGTCCTCGCGGACGTTGACCGCGCCCCAGTCGGAGACGACGAGCCCGGCGAAACCCCACTCCTCGCGCAGGACGGTGGTCAGCAGCCACGGGTCCTCGGAGGCGTAGACGCCGTTGATCCGGTTGTAGGAGCACATGACCGTCCACGGCTGCGCCTGCTTCACGACGCGCTCGAAGGCGGTCAGGTAGATCTCGCGCAGCGTCCGCTCGTCGACGTCGGCGGAGATCGTCATCCGCCGGGTCTCCTGGTTGTTCGCCGCGTAGTGCTTCAGCGACGTCCCGACGCCCTGGCTCTGGACGCCGTCGACCATGGCGGCGGCGAGGTCGCCGGCCAGCACGGGGTCCTCGGAGAAGTACTCGAAGTTGCGCCCGCACAGCGGGGACCGCTTCATGTTCACCCCGGGGCCGAGCAGGACCGACACCTTCTCGGCGCGGGTCTCGCGGCCCAGCGCCGCACCGACGCGGCGCAGCAGGTCGACGTTCCAGGACGACGCGAGCCCGGCGGCGGGCGGGAAGCAGGTCGCGGGGACGCTGCCGGTCAGGCCGAGGTGGTCGCCCCCTTCGGGCTGCTTGCGCAGACCGTGCGGACCGTCGGTGACCATCAGCGCGGGGACGCCGAGGCGCTCGACGGGTTCGGTGTGCCAGAAGTCGGAACCGTCCAGCAGGGCGGCCTTCTCCTCGAGCGTGAGCTGCGCGAGGACACCCCGCGGTGTGGTGGGGACGTCGGTGTCGGTCATGCCGCAGAGGCTACCCCCGAAAACCATGCAGGTGATAGGTATTGGGGATGGCCATCCGTGGGGAGTACGCGAAGGGACGAGCGCGCCGGGAGCAGATCCTCGACGAGGCGGTGTCGCTGTTCGCCGAGGCGGGGTACCGGGCGGCGTCGATGCGCGACCTCGCGGCCCGCTGCGGGCTCTCCCCGGCCGGTCTGCAGCACCACGTCGGGAGCAAGGAGTCGCTGCTGCTCGCCGTGCTCGAACGCCGTGACGTGGACGACGCTGTGGCGTCGGGGCTGCAGGGCGGTGCCGGCCGCGAGCGCCTCGCTGCGTTGCTGGAAGTGGTGCGGCGCAACCAGTCCCGTCGCGGGATCGTGGAGCTGTTCACCGTCCTGGCCGCGGAGTCCGCCTCGCCGGAGCACCCCGCGCACGAGTTCTTCGACCAGCGCTACCGCTTCGTCGTCGCCACCCTCACCGACGCCTTCGTCGACTGCGCCCACCCCGCGCCGGCGTCCGCGGCCCGACGTTTGGTCGCGGTCATGGACGGTCTGCAGGTGCAGTGGTTGCTGCACTCCGACGACGTCGACATGGTCGCCGAGGTCGCGGCCCAGATCGAGCGGGAACTCCGGAGCGGCTGAGCGTCGGAGTGGGTGCGCAGGCGGCGCAGCACCCGGGCGCACCGCGGTCTCCACAGGGTTCGTCCGCGGGGGACCGTCCACAGCCCGGGCGGCGGAGGCGGTTCCCGCCCCGGAGGACTGCCTAGCGTGCCGAGGGTGTCCTCCTCCTACCGGCCGCGTGAGTCGGCGCACCGAGCGCGCGCGCTGGCGTCCCGACAGTTCCGGCGGGTGGAACCCGTCGTGCCCGACGCGGTGGAGGACGACCTCGAGGAGGACTGGGACGACACCGAGGAGCCGTTCGGTTCCGGTACCGGCGAACTCCGACGGCGGATCGCTGACCGGACACCGCCCTCCGTCCGGGCGGCCCGGGTGCGGGTGAGTCCGCGCGCAGCGGTCGGGGTGCTGCTCGTCGCGCTGCTGGTGGCCGCGGGGCTGGTCCTGGCCGCGTGGCGTTCCTGGCCCGAGGACGCGGCGCCCGCGGGGGACGTCCTGCCCGGACGGACGGCGACGGTGGCGGTCTCGAGCTCTCCCGCTCCGGACGTCTCGGGCACCCCGGTCGTCGTGCACGTCGCGGGACGGGTCGCGACGCCGGGTCTGGTGACGTTGCCCGGCGGGAGCCGGGTCGGGGACGCCCTCGCCGCGGTGGGCGGTCCGTTGCCGGACGCCGACCTCGACGCGGTGAACCTCGCGCGCGTCCTGGTCGACGGCGAGCAGGTCCTGGTGCCCGCTCCCGGGCAGGCCGTCGCGGGGCCGGCGGTGGCGAGTGGCTCCGGTGGCGGCGGACCGCTGAACCTGAACGCGGCCACGGCCGAGCAGCTCGACGCCCTGCCGGGGGTGGGGGAGGTGCTCGCCGGCCGGATCGTCGCCTGGCGCGAGGAGAACGGCCGGTTCACCTCCGTCGACGACCTCGGCGAGGTGACCGGCATCGGGCCCAAACTGCTGGACGGGGTGCGGGACCTGGTGACGGTGTGACCGTCGGACTCGACCTGCGGCTCGTGGCGGCCGCCTTCCTGGCCTGGCTGTCGGCGTTCGTCGCGATCGCCCACCCGCTCGCCGCCAGGACGTCCCTCGACGGTCTGCTCGTCGGGGTGGCGCTGACCGGCGGCGCGCTCGTCGTGCTCCGCCGGGGAGCCCGGCTCCTCCTGGTGCTCGTCGCGACCGCACTCGTCCTGACCTCGGTCGTGCTGCACCAGGCCCGGTCCGGCCACGGGGGCATCGCCGACCTCGCGGAACGGCAGGTGAGCGTCACCGCGACCGGCGTCGTGAGCAGCGATCCCCGGGCCATCACGGCGCTGCGGCCCGGCGGACCGCCGCGGGTCGTCGTCGAGGTCACGGTGTCGCTGCTGCGGGCCCGCGGTCGTGACATCCCGGTCGAGGCGCGCGTGACGGTGTTCGCCGACGCCGAGGGGTGGTCTCGGGTGCACCTCGGGGAGCGCGTGGAGTTCGGCGGTCGACTGGGACCCGCGGACCCCGGTGAACGGTCCGCCGCGGTGGTCTCCTCGACCGGGCGACCCGAGGTGGTGGGATCGGCCGGCCGCGTGTTCCGGGGCGCGGAGCGACTGCGCGAGGGGTTGCGGGAGGCGGTGGAACCGCAACCTGCCGACGCCCGCGGGCTGCTGCCCGGCCTCGTCGTCGGCGACACGTCCCGCCTCCCGGCGGACCTCGAGGACGACATGAAGGCCGTCGGGCTGACCCACCTGACCGCGGTGAGCGGGTCGAACACGACCCTCGTCGTGGGGTTCCTCGTGCTGGTCGCGTCGTGGCTGGGGTTCGGTCGGCGGGCCCGTCTCGTCGTCGCGGCGATCGGTCTGGTGGGTTTCGTGGTGCTGGCCCGGCCGGATCCGAGCGTGCTGCGCGCCGCGGTGATGGGGGGTGTCGGGCTGGTCGGGTTGGCGGTGGGCCGGCCCGTGCGGGGAGTCCCCGTGCTGGCCGCGGCCGTGCTGGTGCTGCTGGTCGCGGATCCGTGGCTCGCGCGCGAGTTCGGGTTCGTGCTCTCGGTGCTGGCGACGGGGGCGTTGGTGCTGCTGGGGCGCCCCTTCGCGGAACGGTTGCTGGAGCTGGGGTTCCCGCGCCCGGTGGCCTTCGCGGTGGCGGTCCCGGTGTCGGCGCAGGTGGTCTGCGGCCCGGTGCTGGTGCTGCTGCAGCCGTCGGTGAACCCGGTGTCGATCCCGGCGAACGTCCTCGTCGCCCCCGCGGTGGCGCCGGCGACGGTGCTGGGGTTGGCGGCGACGCTCGTCTCGCCGGTGTGGTCGACCGGGGCGACGTGGCTGGCCTGGCCGGCGGGGTTGTGCGCGGGGTGGATCGCCGGTCTCGCCCGCGTCGCCGCGAGGCTGCCCGTGGCGATGACCGTTCCCGGCGGGGTGACGGGGGTCCTGGTCGTGGTCGTCCTGACGGTGCTGCTGCTCGGGGCGGTGGCGGCCGTGGTGCGTTTCCGGCGCAGTGGTTCCCGGCCACGGAGGTGGTTGGGGCTGGCCCTCGTGCTGGTGGTGGGCGGTGCGGCACTGGTGCGGTGCGCGCCGCGGTGGGGTGCGCCGTCGGGGCCGTGGCCGCCGCCGGACTGGCTGGTCGTCGGGTGCGACGTGGGGCAGGGCGACTCCGTGGTCCTGCGGTCGGGGCCGTCGTCGGCGGTGCTGGTCGACGCGGGTCCGGACGACGTCCTGGTCGACGGGTGCCTGGACCGGCTGGGGGTGCAGCGGTTGGACGCGGTGGTGCTGACCCACTTCCACGCCGACCACGTCGGGGGTTTCGCCGGTGCGGTGGACGGGCGGGAGGTGGGGGAGGTGTTCGTGTCGCCGTTGGCCGTCGAACCCGCCGCGCGCAGGGTGGCGGAGATCGCGTCCGGTGCCCACGCGGACGTCACGGTGCTGAGTTCCGGCGTGACCGGTTCCGCGGGTCCGGTGTCGTGGACGGTGCTGGCGCCACTGCCCGCCGTGTCGGAGGAGTCCGCGCCGGACTCCTCCGACGTGAACGACGCGAGCATCGCGTTGCTGGCGGACGTGGCCGGGGTGTCGGTGCTGCTGACCGGCGACCTGGAACGCGACGGTCAGCGGCGGGCGTTGTCGGAGGTTCCCGAGGGGACGGTGGTGGACGTCGTGAAGGTCGCCCACCACGGGTCCGCGAACCAGTTCCCCGAGCTCTACACGGAACTCAGGCCGCGGGTGGCGATCGTGGAGGTGGGAGAGGTCAACGACTACGGCCACCCGGCCGCGCCGACGCTGGAGCTGCTGGCGCGGACGGGGGCGCGGGTGCTGCGGACGGACACCGACGGGGACGTGGCGGTGGCGGGTTCGGCGGGGGCGTTGCGGACGCTGGTGCGGGGTTCGGACCCGACGCAGGCGGAGCGGCGGGCGAAGTACTCCAACGGCTGAGGGGTGGACCCCGCACCGCCGGCGTCCACCCGCGGTCAGCGGCCCGGCAACGTCGCCAGCGCCTGCGAGCGCCGCGCGACGAGTTCGTCGTAGGTCCCGTCGCGTTCCGCCCAGCGGTGCATCCGGACCCCCTCGACGAGGATCTCGTGCGGGGTCGGGTCCGCACCGAGGAGGCCCACCACCTCGGTGACGAACGCCTCGAGGTCGAGGGCGGCGGGGTTGCTCCGCTCCACCTCGGGGCTGGTCGCCACCGCGGGCGGGACGAGTTCGGTGACCTCGACCCCGGTGCCGGCCAGCTGGGCGCGCAGCGCCTCGGAGTAGGCGTGGACGCCGGCCTTCGTGGCGGCGTAGGTCGGCATCAGCGGGAAGGGCAGGAAACCGATGCCGGAGGTGACGGTGACGATCGTCCCCGACCCGCGGGCCAGCAGGTGCGGGGTGAACGCGTCGACGAGGCGGATCGTGCCGAGCAGGTTCGTCTCGACGCTCAGCTGCGCGGCGGCGAAGTGCGCGGGGTCGCGGAGGTCCTCGACGAGCATCACCCCCGACATGGTGACGACGGTGTCGAGGTCGGGGTGCTCGCGGAGCACGGTGTCGCGGGCGTTCTCGACGCTCGCCGGGTCGGTCACGTCGATCGCGACGGTGGTGAAACCTTCGTCGGCGAGCGTCTCGAGCAGGTCGGCGCGGCGGCCGCCCACCACGACGGTGCTGCCCGCGACGCGGAGGTGACGGGCCAGGGCGAGGCCGATGCCCGAGGTGGCGCCGGGGAGGAAGACGGTGCGGTTGCTGGTGTCCATGCCTCCACGGTGCGCCGGGGCGCGAGACCCGGCCAGGACCCCGCTCGTCCGGGGTCCTGGCAGGACCCCCTCTCCAGCGGCCCGCCGGACCTACGATCGAACGGTGAGCGAGGAGCGGGCGAACCGGCTGGGGGAGTACCTCCGGGCCCGGCGGGGTCTGGTCACCCCGGAACAGGCGGGACTGCCGGGCGGCGGGAACCGCCGGGTTCCCGGGCTGCGGCGCGAGGAGGTCGCCCTCCTCGCGGGGATCAGCGGCGACTACTACCTGCGTCTCGAACGGGGCCGGGACAAGAACCCCTCCGCCCAGGTCCTCGGCGCGATCGCCCGGGTCCTGCAGCTCGGCGAGCTCGACCACGAGTACCTCCTCGGCCTCGCCACCACCCGGCCGCGATCCCGCCGACGGCCCCGGCCGGAACGCGTTCCCGCGCGGCTGCACCAGTTGCTGGCGAGCGTCGGGGTGCCGGCGTTCGTGGAGGGACGGGCGTTCGACGTCCTCGCCGCCAACGACCTCGCGGTCGCGTTCTCCCCGCGGTTGCGCCCCGGGAACAACCGCCTCCGCTCGCTGATGCTGGATCCGGAGGAGCGGGAGTTCCACCAGAACTGGGAGGCCGCCACCGAGGGACTCGTCGCGGCGTTGCGCGGATCCGTGGGGAACGAGGTCGAGGACCCCCGGTTCGTCGAACTCGTCGGGGAACTCGCCTTGACCAGCGACCGGTTCCGGGACCTCTGGGGACGCCACGACGTCCGCGTGCTGGAGGGTGGGTCGGCGATCGTGAACCACCCCGTCGTCGGCGAACTGCAGCTGCACCGCGACAAGCTGCCCGTCGACGGGGTGCTCCTGGTCCTCTACTACGCGGACCGGGGCAGCCCCAGCGACGAGAAGCTCCGGATGCTCGCCTCGCTCACCGACCCGGGCCGTGCCGCGGAGCCCGCGCCGCGCTGAGTCAGACGCGCGGCGCCATCCGCTGCGTCCCCAGGGCGGCCAGGAGTTCGAGCTTGCCGGCGGCGTCGGAGCCCGGCCGCGGGGTGTAGACGACGACCCGGAGGTTCGAGCCCTGCGTCGTCAGGGTGTCGGAGTCGAGTTCGACGTCCCCGATCTCCGGGTGCTCGACGACCTTGTGCGCGCTCTCGTGACCGGCGACCGTGCGCCGGTCCCAGAGTTCCGCGAACCGCGGTCCCGCCAGCAGTTCGGCGACCAGTGACGCGACGTCCGGATCGCGCGGGTACCGGCTCGTCGTGGAGCGCAGGTCCGAGACGAGCGACTCCTCGAAGGCCTCCCGTTGCGCCGGGGTGAACCTGATGCGGGGCAACCCGTCGGCGAAGTGGCGCAGCAGCAGGCTCGTGCCCTCGCGTTCCACGGTGGGATCGCCGAACGTCGCCGCGAACAGCGGGTTCCAGTGCAGCAGGCACCAGGTCGCGTCGTAGACGGCCAGCGGGTGCCCGGCCAGGCGCTCGCCGATCCGGCGGACGCTGGCCGGGATCAACCGGGGGACCCGGCCGGGATCGGCGGCGTGCCCGGCGAGGCGCAGGAGGTGGGCCGACTCCTCGTCCGCGAGCTGCAGCGCCCGAGCCAGCGCCCCGCAGACCTGCGCCGACGGGGTGGAGGCCCGGCCCTGTTCGAGGCGGACGACGTAGTCGATGGAAATGCCGGCCAGCACGGCGAGTTCCTCGCGGCGCAGCCCCGGTGCACGCCGTCCTCCGCTCCGGGTGAGTCCCGCGTCGGCCGGGTCCAGCCGGTCCCGCCAGTCGCGCAGCGCAGCACCGAGGTCGTCCACCCGCTCAGTGTGCCCGGGCCCGCCACGGATCGTCCTGGTACCAGGTGTACCAGGACGACCCGTAGCTCCCGCCGGACGTCGACGCAGGCGCACCCTGGGTCCGTGAACAACGACCTCACCCTCACCGATGACCTCGTCCTGAGCCGGATGGGCTACGGCGCCATGCAACTCGCCGGCCCCAACGCGTTCGGCCCGCCGCGCGACCGCAGCGAGGCGGTCCGCGTCCTGCGCAGCGCCGTCGACCTCGGCGTCACCCACCTCGACACGAGCGACTACTACGGCCCCGCCACCACCAACGAGATCGTCCGCGAGGCGCTGCACCCCTACCCCGCAGCGGTGAAGATCGTCACCAAGGTCGGGTTCCGGCGCGGACCGGACGGCAGCTGGGACCCGTCCCCGCACGACCTGCGTGAGCAGGTGCAGGCGAACCTCGACCACCTCGGCCTCGACGTCCTGGACGCGGCGAACCTCCGGGTCCCGGGACCGGGTTCCCTGGCCGAGGAGTTCGCCGTGATGGCCGAGCTGCAGCGCGAGGGACTCGTCAGGCACCTGGGCCTCTCGAACGTGACCGCCGAACAGGTCGCCGAGGCACGGGCGATCGCGCCCGTCGTCTTCGTCCAGAACCTCTACAACCTGGTCGAACGCAGCGACGACCCCCTCGTCGACGCGCTCGCCGCCGACGGCATCGGGTTCGTGCCGTTCTTCCCGCTGGGAGGCTGGAACCCGCTGCAGCACGGCGTGCTCGAGGAGGTCGCCGCGGAACTCGGAGCCACCGGACAGCAGGTCGCCCTGGCCTGGCTGCTGCAGCGTTCGCCGAACGTCCTGGTCATCCCGGGAACCTCCTCGGTCGCCCACCTGCGGGAGAACGTCGCGGCCCGCGAGCTGGAGCTCCCACCCGCGGCCCTCGAGCGGCTGGACCTCCTGGGACGCTAGGCACCGATCCACCCGGTCCTCCGCCTGCTCCCGGGCCCGGTCCGGGGGGAGCAGGGACCCCGTGACCACGTCCTCCCCGCGCCGCGAGACGATCTCCCCGCACGGTGGCCGGCGGCGGCGCCGGTGCCCGACCCGGCCGAACCGGCCCGCCGCCGGGCCGCCCGTCTCGAGGTCAGTCGATGAGTGCGTCGCTCGCCCCGCTGTTGCTGCACGAGGTCCGGCGGGACGGCCGGATCTGCGACGTCCTGCTCGCCGGCGGCCGCGTCGTCGCGATCGGCGACGACCTCCGCGCGGCGGGCACGGGCCTCGACCCGCGGGACGGCGTGCAGGTCGTCGAGGCCGGCGGGGCCGTCCTGCTGCCGGGTCTGGTCGACTCCCACGTCCACCTCACCCAGTGGGCCGTCGCCCGCCGGCGCATCGACGTGGCGGCGGCGACCTCGCCGGCGGAGGTCGCCGACGTCCTCCTCGCCCGGGCGGCGCCGGGTTCCGACCTCGTGCTGGGGCACGGCTACCGGGACGGCTTGTGGAGCGGACCCGCCCACCGGGACGTGCTGGACGCCCGGTTCCCCGACCGTCCGGTGGTCGTCGTGAGCGGGGACCTGCACGCGGCCTGGCTGAATTCTGTGGCGGCCACCCGCTTCGGCGTCGGGGAACCCAGCGGGGTGCTGCGGGAGGCGCCCGCGATGGAACTCTTCGCCGCCGTGGACGCCGTCGAGGCGAGCGGGCTGGACCGCTGGGTGGCGGTGGCGACGAGCGTCGCCGCCGCCCGCGGGGTGACCGGGATCGTCGACCTCGAGTACGCCCCGATCGACGTCTGGGCCCGCCGGGAGAAGCCCGCCGTCCGGGTCGCGGCGGGGATCTGGCCGGACTGGCTGGACGCGGCCGTCGCCGCCGGCCTGCGCACCGGGGACCGCGTTCCCGGCGCTCCCGAGCGGGTGCGCGTGGGACCGGTGAAGTACGTCGTGGACGGTTCCCTGGGGACGCGCACGGCGTTCTGCCACGAGGAGTACCCCTCCGGGGGCCACGGGATGCTGCGGATCCCGCTCGCCGAACTGGAACCCGCACTGCGCCGGGCCACGGCGCACGGTCTCGCCGTGGCCGTGCACGCCATCGGTGACGACGCGGTCCGCGTCGCGCTCGACGGCTTCGAGGCCGCCGGGTGCGTCGGAACGCTGGAACACGCCCAGCAGGTCCACCCGGACGACGTGCCCAGGTTCGCCCGTCTCGGGGTCACCGCGAGCATCCAGCCGCGGCACGTCGTCGACGACCGCGACACCGTGGAACGGCACTGGCCCACCGGGGCCGAGCGCGCCTACCCCTACGCGTCGTTGCACGCCGCCGGGGCGCGGCTGCTGCTCGGCTCCGACGCGCCCGTGGCGCGGCTGGACCCGTGGGACGCCCTGGCCAGCGCCGTCCACCGCAGCGTCGACGACCGCGCGCCGTGGCACCCCGAGCAGCACCTGCCGTTCGAGGTCGCGCTGGTGGCGAGCAGCGGTGGCCGAGACGGCGTCCACGTCGGCGACGTCGCCGACCTGGTCCTCGTCGCGGTCGACCCCGCCGAGGCGTTCGCCACCGGGGGAGCCGCCGCGCTGCGCGCCACCGAGGTCCTCGCCACGGTGCTGGGGGGCGAGTTCACCCACCGGGCCGGGATCTGAAGAGCCGCACCGTCCCCGGTCAGGAGCCCTCGTGCAGGGGTCCCCCGCCGCGTTCCTCCAGCAACCTCGCGGCGAGGAGTTCGCCGTCCACGGGACCGAACCGTTCCAGGGTCTCGTGGTGCAGGCGGGTCACCAGCCGGCCCACGTCGTAGGGGGTCCCCGCGTCCCGGGCGACCTCCGCGAGGACGTCGAGTTCCTCGACCACCCGGTCCACCCCGAAGTGGCGCAGGTAGTCGCCGCGGAGCAGGTGGTCGACGTGGCGGCGCAGGAACTCGCTGTCGCCGGCGGAACCGGCCAGGGCCTCCCACACCCCCCGCACGTCCAACCCGGCGGCGCGGGCCAGCAGCAGGGACTCGGTGACGGCCAGCGACTGGTTGAACCACAGGAGGTTCGCCAGCAGCTTCACCAGCTGTCCCGCCCCGGGTTGCGCCCCCACGTGACGCATCGAGCCGCCGTTCCCGCTCAGGTCCCGCAGCAGGGGGAGGACCTGCTGCACGTCCGGATCCGGGCCGCCCACGAACAGGTCGAGGGAACCTTCGCGTGCGTCGGCGGGGCCGCCGCCCATCGCCGCCCCGACCACGCCCGCGTCCAACCGGCCGGCGATCGCGTTCGTGGTGCGCGGGTCCGCGCTGGTGAGGTCCAGCCAGACCGAACCCGGTCGCAGGTGCTCCAGCGTCGGCGTGACCGCGGGAACCTCGTCCGCACCGGGCAGCACGGTGACGAGGACGTCGACCTGCCCGGCGACGGCGTCCGGGGTGGAACGGCGCGCTCCGGCGGCGACGGCGAGCCCGACCCGGACCGGATCCGGGTCGACGGCCAGGACGTCCCGCCCGGCCGCGAGGAACCGCCGCGCGACCGGCAGCCCCATCCGCCCGACCCCGAGGACCCCGACGGTCATCGGGTGACGGTCACGGCGCCGGTGGCGGCGTTCGCGGTGAGGGCGCCGCCCTGGAACGTCTGGCGCACCCCGCCCACGACGGGGAACTCTTCCGAAAGCGGGTACCCGAGCGCCGAGTTCTCCCAGCCCATCGCGCTCCACGTCTGCGCGATCGCCCCGCGGACGGTCGCGGTCACGTTCCCGGCCACCGTGGGGTCCTGGTGCGAGTACGCCGTCCCGCCGGTGAAGCGTTGCAGCGCACCGACGGATCCGAACGGGTTCTGCGACCCGAGGGTTTCGCGCTCCCCGGTGGGGTAGCCCAGGGGTGACGCCTCCCACCCGCGGGAGGCCCAGTAGCTGCGGAAGGGGTAGCCGACGTCGTCGACGGCGTGCGCGCCGGAGGTGGGGGACCAGTAGACGCTGGCCCCGCCCGCGAAGTGCGCGTAGCGGCCGACCCCGTCCGGGGTGGTGAGTTCGTCGGTGAGCGGGTAGCCCGTGCTGACCACCCGGCCGAAGTCCGACGGACCCCGGTTCCCCTCGTAGTAGGCGGCGATCGCGCCGTAGAGGACCCGGGCGGGAACGGTTCCGTTCAGCGGCGCGTAGACGGCCCCGTGCTCGAAGCGCTGACGCAGGCTGTCCCGGTCGTTCGGGGCGTGGAAGCCGTAGGCGAACGCCTCCGGGCTGCTGATCAGCCAGCCGAGTCGGCCGTTCTCGTACGCCGTCGCGGCGTAGACGTCCCGGATGGGACCGTCGAAGACGTACCCCGTGCCCAGCATCCACTGGTAGCCGACGCCGTGCTCGAAGTGCTGCCAGGAACCGACCAGGGAACCGTCGCCCCGGTGGACCGACCCGCCCTCGTCGGTGGGGTACCCGGGACGCGGGTCGTCGGCCGTGCCGTCGAGGCCGACGCCGTAGGGGTAGCCGACGGCCAGGGTGCGTGCACCGGTCGCCGGGCTCCAGAAGACGGTCCCACCCGTGAACGTCGTCGAGTACCCCGACCCGTCCTCGGTCCGGGCCTCGCTGCCGGTGGGGAGCCCGAGCCGGCCGGTGGGTCCGCCGTCGGCCCACCAGTAGTCGTCGATGGCGCCGCGGACGACGTGGGCGGTGCCGTCGGCGGCCACGGCGAGGTGGCCGTCCCGGGCGGTCTCGACCACGGCGCCGCCGACGACCGTCGTCTCCCCGGTGAACGGGCCGATGGCCAGCGGTGCGTCGCCGGCGGCCTGACCGGACTGCTCGTACCCGGCCCGGCCCTGCCAGCCGTCGCACGCCAGGACGGTGACCGTCCGTCGGGCGACGACCTCCTCACCGGCCAGCAGGCTGACCGTGACGGGCCCGACGCCCGTGGCCGCCAGCCGGACGTGCTCGGCCTGCCAGCCCGGACCGTCGGCCTGCGGGGCCCAGGTGTTCACGAGGTCGGTCCGGACGCGGTGGTAGGTCGACGGGTCGTCGGCGCGCCAGGCGATGTCGAGCCGCTGGTCGTTGCGCCCGCAGACGACCTGCACCCGCAGGGGTGATTCCTGCCGGCTTCCCGGAGCCGCCTCGGCGGTCGCCGCCGGGGCCAGCAACAGCGCGGCGACCGCACCGCCGGCGACCTTCGAACTCACCTTCACGGCAACTCCCTCGTGTCTCAGGAGTCGCAAAAGTAACAGCGGAGCGTGCCCGTTCGCAGGCGGGGAGTCACTGTCAGGGCCGCGTGCGACAGTGGCTCCGTGCCCGCCAAGACCGCCAGCAAGAGCCCCGCGAAGAAGGCCCCCGCGGCGGCCACGACCGCCCCGCAGGACCTCGGCCCGGCCCCCGTCGTCCTGCTCGTCGGGTCCGAGGAGCACCTCGCCGACCGGGCGTTCAGCACCCTGAACGCGCGGATGCGCGAGCTCGACCCGACCTTCGAGCGCACCGACGTCTCCGCGGCGGGCTACCAGAAGGGGCAGCTCTCGACGTGGACGTCACCGTCCCTCTTCGACGAGCGCTCCCTCGTCCTGGTCGACGGGGTCGACGCGGCCAGCGAAGCCTTCGTGGACGACGTCCTGGAGTACCTGACCGCCCCGGTCGAGACGGTCGTCCTCGTGCTGCGCCACCGCGGGGGCAACCGGGCGAAGAAGGTCCTCGACGCGGCCCGGGCCGTCGCCGGCGTCGCCGAGGTGTCCTGCCAGCCGCTGAAGCGCGACCAGGAGAAGGTCGACTTCGTCCTCGCCGACGTCCGACGCGCCCGGCGGCGCATCGACGTCGAGGCGGCCCGCGCCCTCGTCGCGGCCCTCGGCAGCGACCTGGGCGAGCTCGCCGCGGCGGTCGACCAGCTCCTGACCGACACCGACGGGACGCTCACCGAGGACGCCGTGCACCGCTACCACGGCGGTCGACGCGAGGCGAGCGGCTTTGAGGTCGCCGACGCGGCCATCGAGGGCCGCACGGGACAGGCGTTGGTGCTGGTCCGCCACGCCGCCGCCACCGGCGTCCCCGGGGTCGTGGTGGTCGCGGCGCTGGCCGCGCGGCTGCGCCAGCTCGCCAAGGTCGCGGCGGCCGGGCGCGGCCGGTCGGCCGAGGTCGCCCACGACCTCGGGATGGCGCCGTGGCTCATCGACCGCGCCCGTCGAGACCTCCAGCACCTCTCACCGGAGGGCCTCTCCGACGCGATCCTCGCCGTCGCCGCCGCGGACCACGCGGTCAAGGGCGGGGGAGGCGACGCCCAGCACGCGCTGGAGAAGGCCGTCCGCACCGTCGGCGAGGCGCGCACCTGAGCCCCCGGACGGCCCGGACGCACGAAGGGCCGGCTCCCCGTGGGGAGCCGGCCCTTCGCAGGGATCCGGAGATCAGACCTTGGCCGCAGCCTTGGCGATGGCCGACTTGCGGTTGGCGGCCTGGTTCTTGTGGATGACGCCCTTGCTCACGGCCTTGTCGAGCTTCTTGCTCGCCAGGGCCAGAGCGGCCTGAGCCTTCTCGGCGTCACCGGAGGCGAGCGCCTCCTTGAAGCCACGCACGACGGTGCGCAGCTCCGACTTGACGGCCTTGTTGCGCAGGCGCGCCTTCTCGTTGGTGAGGATGCGCTTCTTCTGCGACTTGATGTTCGCCACGTGTTCCGTCTTCCTGTCGATCGCTGATCGTGTCAGAGGGCGGTCGCTCCACCGGGGACTTCCGGCGTGGGGACACCGGGAGGGACGGCGGGAGACCGTGACCTCCGCACTCAGGCGAAGGCGCCTTCAAGACTAGCAGCGGACGGAACCGGTCACCGACACGTCCACGACACGCGCCGCAACGTCCGCGTAACGCGCCGGAAACGTCATCTTCCCTAGGGTGCGCCCCATGGGTGACGTGTTCGAGGGCTACCGCGACGCACCGGCGGGAGCAGCGGCCGGTCGGGCCGTCGACGAGATGCTCGACGTCGACGGGAGACCACGACCGGAGTGGGCGGCGCTGTACGACACGCTGCAGGAGCTCCCGGTCACCGAGCTGCGGGCCCGGGCCGACCAGCTCGCCAGCACCTTCCTCGACCGGGGGGTGACGTTCGACTACGCGGGCGAGGAACGACCCTTCCCCCTCGACGTCGTCCCGCGCATCATCGAGGCCCGCCAGTGGGCCCGGGTCGAGCGCGGCGTGGCGCAGCGCGTGCGGGTCCTGGAGGCGTTCCTGGCCGACGTCTACGGCCCCATGCGGGCCGTCAAGGACGGGGTCATCCCACGGAAGGTGATCACCTCCTCCAGCCACTTCCACCGCGCCGCCGTCGGGATCGAGCCGCCGGGTGGCGTCCGCATCCACGTGGCCGGCATCGACCTGGTGCGCGACGAGGCCGGCGACTTCCGCGTCCTGGAGGACAACGTCCGCGTCCCCTCCGGCGTCAGCTACGTGCTGGAGAACCGGCAGGCCATCACCCAGGTCCTGCCCGAAGCGCTGCAGGCCCACCGGGTGCAGCCCGTCGCGGACTACCCGCAGCACCTGCTCGCCGCGCTGCGCGCCTCGGCACCGGCCGGGGTGGACGACCCGACCGTCGTCGTGCTGACCCCCGGGGTCTACAACTCCGCCTACTTCGAGCACTCGCTGCTGGCCCGGGCGATGGGCGTCGAGCTCGTCGAGGGCCGCGACCTCGTCTGCCGCGGGAACCGCCTCTTCATGCGGACCACCGCCGGCGACCGCCGCGTCGACGTCGTCTACCGCCGCGTCGACGACGAGTACCTCGACCCGTTGCACTTCCGCCGCAGCTCCGTGCTCGGTGCCGCGGGCATCCTCAACGCCGCCCGCGCCGGCGGGGTGGGCATCGCCAACGCCGTCGGCAACGGGGTGGCCGACGACAAGCTCGTCTACACCTACGTCCCCGAGCTGACCCGGTACTACCTGGGCGAGGAGCTCGTCCTCGGCAACGTCCCGACCTACCGCCTCGAGATCCCCGCCGAGCGGGAGGAGGCGCTGGACCGTCTCGAGGAGCTCGTGGTGAAACCGGTCGACGGGTCCGGCGGCAAGGGGCTCGTGGTCTGCCCCGACGCCAGCCCGCAGGAGATCGAGGACCTGCGCGCCCGGGTGCTGGCCGACCCGCGGGGCTGGATCGCGCAGCCCGTCATCGCGCTCTCGACGGTCCCCACCCTCGCCCAGGCGCACCTGCGTCCCCGTCACGTCGACCTGCGTCCCTTCGCCGTCAACGACGGCCGGCAGGTGCGGGTCCTCAAGGGCGGCCTGACCCGCGTCGCCCTGCGCGAGGGGTCCCTCGTCGTGAACTCCAGCCAGGGCGGGGGGTCCAAGGACACCTGGGTCCTGGCCGGGGACGACGAGGCCGTCGAGGAGCTCCTCCCACCGGTCGCGGTCGAGGTCGCGGCCCCCGTCGAGGAACCCGTGCCGCCGACCGGGCAGCACCACCTGGCCGACCCGGGTCCCGGGTCGGGCAGCGACCAGGCCCAGCAGCAGCAACAGCAACAGCAGAAACTCGGGGAAGAGGGTCGATCGTGCTGAGCCGCATCGCGGAGTCGCTGTTCTGGATCGGCCGCTACGTCGAACGCGCCGACTCCACCGCCCGCATCCTCGACGTCCACGTCGAACGCACCCTGGCCGACCCGTGGATCGACGAGGCCGCGGTCTCGCGCTCGCTGCTGAGCGTCATGGGTGCGCCCGTCGACCACGACGTCCGCACCGGTCGCCGGGAACTGCTGGAGACCCTGGCCTACGACACCGTCAGCCCCAGCTCGATCACGGGAGCGCTCGGGGCCGCGCGGGAGAACGCCCGGCGCGCGCGGGAGACGGTGTCCAGCGACATGTGGGAGTCGCTGAACACGACGTGGAACGCGCTCGCCTCCGGACGCTGGCGCGCCGCGAGCCCCCACCGGTTCTTCTCCTGGATCCGGGAACGGACCGCCGTCGTCTCCGGTCTCGTCGACGCGACGATGAGCCGCGACGACTCCTGGCAGTTCTTCGTGCTCGGCCGCTCCCTGGAACGGGCCGACATGACGGCCCGGCTCGTCGCGACGCGGGTCGTCTCCGGGGGGACCCAGTGGCCCCTGCTGCTGCGCTCCACCGGGGCCTACGAGGCGTTCCTGCGCACCTACCACGGCTCCAGCACGGGGGCCGCGGGTGAGGCCGACGCGGCCGAGTTCCTCCTCCTCGACCGGCTGTTCCCGCGCTCGGTCGTCGCGGCGCTCGAGGTCGCCGAGGGGTGCCTGCAGGCCATCGACCCGCAACTGCGCCGGGTCGGCTACGCCCAGGACGCCCGGCGGGTGATCGGACAGGCCCGCACGCAACTGGAGTTCCAGAGCCCGGAGGAACTCCTGGCCGACCTGCACGACCAGATGCGCCAGGTGCAGCAAGCGTGTTCCGCGGCGTCCTCCGCGGTGGCGGAACGGTTCTTCCCGATGGCCGGGGCCGTGTCCTGGACGGCCGGGAGGTCCTGATGAGACTGCGCATCGAGCACACCAGCACCCACACCTACGGCGGCCCGGTCCGGGTCTCCTTCAACGAGGCGCGCCTGACCCCGTTGACCCTGCCCGACCAGACCGCCCTGGACACCCGGGTCGAGGTCAGCCCCACAGCGACGCTGACCCGCTACTGGGACTACTGGGGGACCCACGTCACGGCGTTCGACCTGCACACCCGCCACGACGTCCTCGTCACCCGGGGCATCAGCCTCGTCGAGACGGACCGCCGCGCGGAACTCGTCGTCCCCGACCCCTTGACCTGGGAGGAACTGGGCTCCGACGCCCTCCTCGACGACTTCGCGGAGTTCCTCACCCCCACCCCGCGCACCCTGCCGCCGCCGGAGGGCTTCCGCGAGGCGGTGCGGGACCTGGCGGGTGGTTCGGACCCGCGTGAGGCCGCGCACCGCATCTGCGGCTGGATCCACCACGAGGTCTCCTACGTCCCGGGGGCGACCGGCGTGCACGCCACGGCGCAGGAGTCCTGGGACCAGCGCAGCGGGGTCTGCCAGGACCTCGCCCACCTGGCGCTCGCGGGCCTGCGCGAACTCGGCATCCCGGCCCGCTACGTCTCGGGCTACCTGCACCCGCGCCGCGACCCCGAACTCGGGGAGGAGGTCGCGGGGGAGAGCCACGCGTGGATCGAGTTCTTCGACGGCGCCTGGACCGGCTGGGACCCCACGAACGACATCGCCATCGGCGACCGCCACGTCGTCGTCGCCCGGGCCCGCGACTACTCCGACGTCTCACCGCTGCAGGGCGTCTACTCCGGCCCCAAGTCCACGGTCACGGCCCAGGTCCTCGTCGCCCGCGTCGCCTGACCGCTCCGCCGGGGCGCACCGGACGCCCGAGGACGTTCGTGAGGGTGCTCACACCGCTACAGGTGGGGGTGTGGACGCCCGACACCAGAGCCATGGCTCTTCCCACGCCCGTGCGCGACGTGCTGCTCACGCTCCTGCGCGCCCAGGAGGGGACGGCCGACCAACGCATCACCGGTGCCCTGACCGCCCTCGCGGAGGACCTGCAGCTCGAGGTCGCCTTCCTCGGGGAGTTCCGCGACGGCCAGCGCGTCATCACCCACGTCGGGTCCCGGGACGGGGTCGGCGAGGTCCTCCTCGGACTCTCGCACCCCGCGTCGGAGACGCTCTGCCACCTGATCGCGACGGGTGAACTCGCCCCCCTGGTGCCCGACACGGCCCGCTCCACCATCAGTGCCCACCCCCACCGCGTCCTGTTCGACCTCGGCGCCCACGCCGGGGTCCCGCTGACCCGGGACGGGCGCGTCACGGGCACCGTGTGCGGTGCGTCCAGGACGGCGACCCCGAGCCTGAGCGAACGCGACCTCGTCACCCTGAACACCGTCGCCGCCTACGTCGAGGAGGTCTCCCGCGAGGAGGCCCGGCAGGTTCCCGGGCCGCTCGTGCCGCGCGGGAACCGTGGGGCGCTGCCCGCGGTGGCCGCCGCCGTCAGCGGGGGCCACGACCTCGAGCACCTGACCCGGCCCCTGCTCGAACTCCTGCACGACGTGGTGGGCCTGGAGTCGACGTACCTCACGATGATCGACTGGGCCGGCAACCAGCAGCGGATCGTGCACTCCTCCAACACGGGCGGTCTGGAGATCCCCGAGGGCCTGACGGTCGACTGGTCCGACACGCTGTGCCGCCGTTCCCTGGAGGAGGGACGTCAGGTCACCGACGACGTCCCCGCCGTCTGGGGGGACAGCGTGGCCGCCCGCCAGCTGGGCATCACCACCTACGTCAGCGTCCCCCTCCTCGGTGCGAGCCAGGAGGTCCTCGGAACGCTGTGCGCGGCGAGCCGCGAGAGCGTCGTGGTGGAGCCGCAGGACCTCGCGACCATGGACGTCTTCGCCCGTCTCATCTCCGACCAGCTCAGCCGGGAGGCCAGTCACGCCGCCGCCCGCGCCCGCGCCGTCGTCCTGGAGGACCTGACGACCCAGCTGCGTGACGCCGCGACCCGCGACCCGCTGACCGGACTGCTCAACCGCAGCGGCATCGACGCCTGGTTCGAGGCGGTCCTGCCCGTCCTGGACCCCGCCCACGAGCAGCTCGGTGTCGCCTACGTCGACGTCGACCGGTTCAAGGAGATCAACGACGTCCACGGGCACTCGGCCGGCGACCGCGTCCTGCAGGCCCTCGCCGCCTCCCTCACCGCGGTGGGACGCAGCGGCGACCTGCACGGTCGTCTCGGCGGCGACGAGTTCCTGGTCGCCGCGGTCCTGCCCGCGGGGGCGGCGACCTTCGGCGGCTGGGCGGTGCGCCTGCGCCGCGCCGCTCGGCTGGAGGGCCCGGTCCCCGCCACGGCCAGCGTCGGGGTCGCCACGGTGGACGCCGGTGCCACGCCCTGGCCCGACGTCCTCGCGGCCGCCGACCGCGACATGTACGCCGTCAAGCGCCGACGTCAGGACGCCGCCGCGCAGAGCCTGGTCTGAGCTCTCGGCCGCACGGGGCCCGGAAGGCGCGTCCCGGCCTCACTCCGCCGGTGCGGTCCTGCGCGTCCGACGCCGGCGCAGCAGCAGGACCGGAACGGCCACGACCGCCACCGGCACCACGAACGGCAGCACCGCCCCGAGCACGAGGGACGCCACCCGCAGGAACTCACCGAGCGCGTGCCACCCCGCCCCCAGCCCGCCCCGGAACCCGGGGTCGCTCGCCGCGACGATCGACGTCGGAGCGCCCTGGGTCAACGTCACGTCCAGCGTGGCCAGCGACACCTGGTCCGCCAGCACCCGTTGCCGGGCCTGCAGCGCCTCCAGGTCCGCCTGCCGGGTGGCGATCTCGCCCTCGATGGCCAGGACGTCCGGGATCGTCCTCGCCTGCGGCAACCGCTCGCGGAAGGTCACGAGGACGGCCTGCGCCGACGCCACCCGGCTGTCCACGTCGGCGACCTCCGCCGTCACGTCCGTGGACGTCGTCGAGCGGTCGGTCTGCTGACCGAGCTCCGCGACGCCCGCCTGCACGTCCTCGAAGGACGCCGACGGGACCCGCAGGGTGAGGTGGGCCTGCTGGTCCTCGCCCGCGGCGCCCACCTGGCTGGCCGCGACCGACCCGCCCGCCCCGGTCGTCAACGCCTCGACGGCGGTGGTCGCGCTCGGGAGGTCCTCCACCCGGACCGCGATCGTCCCGGTCGAGACGACCGCACGCTGGGCGTCCCCGACGGCCGCGACGGCCGCAGGTTCCGCACCCTCCGCCGGGGCGGCGACGCTGCCCCCCTCCGCCGTGCCGGCGGTGTCCCCGCCGCTGTCGGCCATGCCCTGGGAGGAACCGGAACCGGAGCCGTCCGAGCCGGCGCCGGACCCGCTGCAGGCGGCGGCCCCCAGCACCAGGACCAGGGCCACGGCGGGCGCGGCCAGGAGCCGGCCCCGGGACGGGGTGGAACGGGTGGACGGGGGAGTCGGCTCGGGCATCGGGCACCTCCAGCGGGTTCGGTCGCCGTGACCGTGGAGCTGGGACGCCGCTGCGCACCCGCCGGTTCCCGCGCACGGGGACGTGCAGACGGACGGGAGAGGGGGCGGACGTGCGACCATGGGGGTTCGTCTGCCCGCCCGATCGAGAGGTGCTCCCCGCCCGTGTCCCCGATGGCCGCCGCCTCACCGGCACCCGCCTCGACGCCGCCGGAGCTGCTGCGCAACTTCTGCATCATCGCCCACATCGACCACGGCAAGTCGACGCTGGCGGACCGCATGCTGCAGCTGACCGGCATCGTCGACTCGCGGGCCATGCGCGCGCAGTACCTCGACCGCATGGACATCGAGCGCGAGCGCGGCATCACGATCAAGTCGCAGGCGGTGCGCATGCCGTGGGGCCACCAGGGCACCGACTACGCGCTGAACATGATCGACACCCCGGGGCACGTCGACTTCACCTACGAGGTCTCCCGCTCGCTGGCCGCCTGCGAGGGCGCCGTGCTGCTCGTCGACGCGGCGCAGGGGATCGAGGCGCAGACGCTGGCGAACCTCTACCTCGCCATGGAGAACGAGCTCACGATCATCCCGGTGCTCAACAAGATCGACCTCCCGGCCGCGCAGCCCGAGAAGTTCGCCGAGGAACTGGCCAAGCTCATCGGCTGCGAACCCGAGGACTGCCTGCGGGTGTCGGGCAAGACCGGCGTCGGGGTCGAACCGCTGCTTGACCAGATCGTGCAGCAGATCCCGTCCCCGGTCGGCGACCCGGACGGTCCGGCCCGCGCGATGATCTTCGACTCCGTCTACGACACCTACCGCGGGGTCGTCACCTACGTCCGCGTCATCGACGGCAGCCTCTCCCCGCGGGAGAAGATCGTCATGATGTCGACGAGGGCGACGCACGAGCTCCTCGAGATCGGGGTGAGCTCGCCCGAGCCCACGCCGTCGAAGGGCCTCGGGGTCGGTGAGGTCGGGTACCTCATCACCGGGGTGAAGGACGTCCGCCAGTCCAAGGTCGGTGACACCGTCACCAACGCGGCGAAACCCTCGACGAAGGCGCTGGGCGGCTACCGCGACCCGAAGCCGATGGTGTTCTCCGGGCTGTACCCCATCGACGGGTCCGACTACCCGCTGCTGCGCGACGCCCTCGACAAGCTGAAGCTGAACGACGCGGCGCTGAGCTACGAACCGGAGACCTCGGTCGCCCTGGGGTTCGGGTTCCGCATCGGGTTCCTCGGACTGCTGCACCTCGAGATCGTCCGCGAGCGCCTCGAGCGCGAGTTCAACCTCGACCTGATCTCCACCGCCCCCAGCGTTCCGTACCAGGTCACGCTGGAGGACAAGGGGGTCGTCGAGGTGACCAACCCCTCGGAGTTCCCCGAGGGCAAGATCGCCGAGGTCCGGGAACCGGTCGTGCGCGCCACCGTCCTGTGCCCCGCCGAGTTCATCGGCGCGGTCATGGAACTGTGCCAGCAGCGTCGCGGGGACCTGCAGGGCATGGACTACCTCTCCGAGGACCGCGTCGAGATGCGCTACCGGCTGCCGCTAGCCGAGATCGTCTTCGACTTCTTCGACCAGTTGAAGTCGCGCACCCGCGGGTACGCCTCCCTCGACTACGACGTGGACGGCGAGCAGGCCGCGGACCTGGTGAAGGTCGACGTGCTGCTGCAGGGCGAGCAGGTCGACGCGTTCAGCCAGATCGTGCACCGGGACAAGGCCTACGGCTACGGGGTGATGATGGCCGGCAAGCTCAAGGACCTCATCCCCCGCCAGCAGTTCGAGGTGCCGATCCAGGCCGCCATCGGGGCCCGGGTCATCGCCCGGGAGAACGTCCGCGCCATCCGCAAGGACGTCCTCGCGAAGTGCTACGGCGGGGACATCACCCGCAAGCGGAAGCTGCTGGAGAAGCAGAAGGAGGGGAAGAAGCGCATGAAGATGGTCGGGCGGGTCGAGGTGCCCCAGGAGGCCTTCATCGCCGCGCTCTCCTCCGACGCGGCGGACCCCAAGAACGCCAAGAAGTAACCTCCCCGATCCGTGGTCCCGCTGGGTCTCCCCGCGGGACCACGGTCGGTTCAGGGGGCGGTTCAGGGGGCGGGTGACCAGCCGAGGAGGGGGCCCAGACGGGTCGCCATGTCGGTGAGGATCTGCACGTAGTCCTCGTGCTCGAAACCGAACGGCAGGGCGAAGGCGACCTCCTCGACGAGGCGGAACCCCACGTGCGCCCACAACTGCCCGGCGATCTCCTCGCTGGACCCGATGACGTCGGGGGCGAACAGCAACCGGCCGGGGCCCTGCGGTTCCCGGGTGCGCGGGGTCCGGGCGTCGACGTAGGCCTGGTACCTGGCGCGCTGCGTGGCGGTGGCGGTGTCGGTCGGGATCACGACCAGTCCCTGCGAGGTGCGCCCCGTGGGGTGCGCCGCGCGGAACGCCTCGAGGTGCCCGGCCTGGATCGCGGCGAAGTCGCTGGACCCGTCCTCGGAGCGGACGACGCTGGAGGCCAGCAGGTTGATCCCCTGCTCACCGCTCCACCGCGCCGACGCCAGGCTCGCGCCGCCGTACCAGAGCCGGTCCGCCAGTCCGGGGGAGTGCGGTTCCACCCGGTCGGAGAACACCTCGATGCCCTCGGTCCCGGCGAAGTCGGTCACGGGGTCACCGCGCAGGAACCGTTGCAACCGCAGGACGCGTTCGTAGCCGAAGTCCTCGACGTCGGCGGTGTCGGGGTACAGCGCCGCCTTGACGCGTTCGTACTGCATGGGCGTGCTGACGCTCACGCCGGGTTCGAGACGACCGCCGGTGAGGACGTCGACCGTCGCGAGGTCCTCGGCCAGGCGCAGCGGGTTCTCCCAGCCCAACGGGGTGACCGCCGTCCCCAGGTGGATCCTGCTGGTCCGCTGGGACAGGGCCGCGAGCACCGCGACGGGGGAGGAGATCCCTGGTTGCAGGTGCCGGTGACGCAGCCACGCCGAGTCGAAACCCAGCTGCTCACCGAGTTCCACGACCTCCAGCGTCGTCTCGTGGCCGGGTCCGGGATCGGCCGGGTCGAACGACCCGATCGTCAGGAACCCCATGCGCCGCAGCGCCACACCCTGTTCCGGCACGTCAGACCGTCCCTTCGAAACCTGCACTGGCGGTGACCGTTCCCGGCGCGACCTCGGTGAAACCGCCGTCGCGCACGTCGATCCGTCCGGCGGCCGCCAGGACCGGGGCCCCGGTCACGACGCGCACCGGGAAACCCGCTGCCCGCCACGGGTCCACCCGGGCCGCGGGCAGCTGCTCGAACGCGAGCTGGGCGGCGTGCCCGACCTGCGCGGCGGCCTTGCCCGTGGTCATCGTCACCCCGGGGCTGAGCCGGATCGTGAGCAGCCCGTCGGGACCGGGCGCCCGGAGGTCCTCCGGGTCGGTGAGGTCGAGGCCGCCGACCTGCAGGGGTCTCAGCGCAGGCGGCACCTCGTCGCGCGGGTGCGGGGCGAAGACCCGGACCACGGCGTCCCCGTGGGAGGCCTCGACGTGCGGGAGCCCAGCCGTGCGGTCCCACTTCGCGCCGCGGGCGCGGCGGCAGATCTTGCGGATCCGCCGGTCGCGCCAGGCCTGGACCGCGTCGTGGAGCTCACCCTCGGGGTCGGTGGTCCGGGGGTCGTCCAGCAGCAGGACGACGGCCCGGGCCGCGGCGACGAGGACGTCGGTGTGGGTGGGGAGCGGTTCACGTTCGACGCGGGCCACCAGGGACAGGGCCCACGGGTCGACCTCCGGCTCGAACCCGCTCACCGGAGCCCGAGGCGCTCGAGGAAGCGCAACTGACGCTGCACCTGGAACCCGAGACCCCCGCCGTGGTCGGCGAACTCCCACACGTCGATGTCCTTGTCCACGTCCCGGCCGCTGCGCTCGCCGTAGCGGTTGTAGGTCGCGAACACCGTCGAGGGCGGGCAGACGGGGTCCATGAGGGCGACGCTGAAGAGGGCGGGGACGCTCGCCCGGGCCGCGAAGTTCGCCCCGTCGACGTAGGACAGCGTGGTGAACGTCTGCTCGACGGCCTCGGGGGAGTGCCGTCGGAGGTACTGGACGACCTCGGGGAACGGGCCGTCGGGGGCGGTGTCCACCGCGCGACGGACGTGGCAGAGGAACGGGACGTCGACGAGCGCCGCGGCGACCCGGTCCCCGGACAGGCCCGCCGCGGCGAGCGTGAACGCCCCGCCCTGGCTGCCGCCGCGCACGACCACCCGGCTGGTGTCGACGTCGATCCCGAGGGCGGGCAGGGCGTGCGCGACGTCCACGGCGCGGGCGCAGTCGACGTAGGCCCGGCGGTAGAAGTACGTCGCCGGGTCGGTGATCCCCTTGGTCATGAACCCGCCGAACCACTGTCCCGCGGGGGCGCTCGGGTCCGGGTCGGGGGTGTCTTGCCCCATCCCGCGGGTGTCGACGACGAGGTGGGCGAAGCCCGCGGCGGCCCAGGTCGTCCGGTCCACCGGCAGACCCCGTCCCCCGGAGTAGCCGATGAACTCCACGACGACCGGCAGCGGGCCGGTCAGGTGCGCGGGGCGGATCAGCCACGCGGCGATCGGATCACCGGCCCAGCCCGCGAAGCGCACGTCGTGGACCTGCAGCGCGGGCAGCGCCGGCCCCTCGTACGGCGACAGCGTCACCGCGAGGTCGTGGGCACGGGCCAGGGCCAGGCTGTCGGCCCAGAAGGTGTCGAAGTCGGCGGGTTCGGCCACGTCACCGCGGTAGGTGCGGAGCTCGGCCAGCGGGAGATCGGTCAGCGGCACGGTGGAACGCTACTGCTCACACGAGGCGGGGCAGCCCCTGGGTGCGGAACTGCTCGATCGTGTCCTTGAGCGCGGCCATGATGTAGTCGGGCACGCGCATGCCCTGGTCGCGCGCCCACAGCAGCTCACGCTCGACCAGACCGATCTGGGCGCCGAAGTCCTCGAGCTTCTCGGCCAGGCCAAGGGTGCTGAGGATCCCCCCGAGCTGCGCCTTGTACTGCGGGTTGTGCGCGCCGACCAGGCCGAAGGACTTGCGGCGCAGGACCTTCGCCAGTCGCAGTTGCCAGGGGGCGAGGACGTTCTGCTGGATCATCTCCGTCGCCGAGAGCCGGTAGAAGGCGAAGTGGCCCGGTTCCTGACGGCGGATGGGCTGCACGACCGTCTTCGAGATCGCCGTCTCGCCGATCCCGTCGAGGCCGTCCACGAGCAGGTTGTAGGCCACGACCGCGGACTTCTCCGTCGCGGCGCCGGTCAGGTAGTAGAGCAGCCGCGCGACCTCCTGGACGGGCTTGAAGTGCGCCAGGGACCCCAGCAGCCGGATCTTGGCGTTCACGTCGTCGGTGTTGGGGTCGGCGGGGGCGATGTCGATGTCCTGCTGCAACCGGTCCAGGATCAGCCCGTGCTGGATCTCCTGGGGCTGCCAGACGTCGGCGTAGAAGAGGCGGTCCGTCTCGGAGACGTCCGGCAGCAGCGTGAGCAGCTCGAGGACGTTGCGGTCCACCTCGAGCTCCACGCGCGCCAGGTAGTCGATGACGTGGCCGAAGGTGTCGCGCACCCGGCGGGGGTCGTGCACCGTGCGGTCGACGGAGTCCAGGCTGATCGGCGGGTACTTCTCCCCGAGGCGCAGGACGTGGTCGCGGATGTCCCCCGGGGTGATGATCTTGCGAGACACGTGACTCCTGCTTCCGTGAGATCCCAGTCTGGGGATGGACTGCCGCGGACCAGTGTGCCGGTTCGGCATCCGCGTTCGTAAGGCCACCCTCAGTTCGCAACCGATCCTCGACCGGATTGGTTCCCGGGCCGCTGTCCCGGTCAGATCACGTTCTCACGGTGGGCCGAGCCGATCAGGCCCGGCTGCGGCGCCGGGCCGTGATCAGCTGGAAGACGGCGTAGGCCGCGAGCCCGAGGGCGACCAGCAGGAGCGCGACGGTGCCGAAGGGCTGGGCGGCGATCTCGTGGAAGGCGGCGTCCAGACCGCGGGACTTGCCCGTGTCGCCGGCCGCCGAGACGACGACCAGCACGCCCAGGACGGCGAAGGCGATACCGCGGGCGACCCAGCCGGCGACCCCCAGTCCGGTCAGGGCGGGCGAGAGCGAGCCCTCGACCTTGTCCTCGAACTTCTTCTGGAGCCCGCGCACGACCGTCGCGACCCCGATCCCGACGATCACGAGACCCACGACCACGACCAGGACGGCCCCGCCGGGAGCCTCGAGGACACGCTGGGTGACGGTCTGCTGCTGCTGACCGCTGGAGGAGCCGCCCCCGGCGACGAACTTCAGCGACGACACCGCGAGCGCGGCGGCGGCCACGGCCTTGGCCGCGGCGCTCACCCGGCGCGAGGTCTTGTCCGCGGTGATCGCCGCCACGACCTGCCAGGCGAGCAGGGCGACGAAGCCGAGGGCCAGGACGACCAGCAGGACCTCCCCGAAGGGCTTCGAGGCGATCTGGCCGAGCGCACCGCTGGAGTCGGCGGAACCGCTGCCGGAACCCAGCGCCACCTGCGCCGCGAGCCAGGCGATGAGCAGGTAGACCACCCCTTCGGCCGCCACGCCCACGCGCCCGACGCGCTTCACCCCGGCCTCGTGGGCCCGGGCGAAGGCCTCACCCCGACGGGCACCCTCTTCGGCCCGGGACTGGACGTTCCTGCTGTTCATCGGAACAGGGTTGGACCCCGGGGCCCGCGCCGCAACCGGTGGTGGGATCCGGGGAGCGCCGTAGCATCGTCCGAGCCCACCGCGCTCTGCGGTGGTGACCGCTCGAACGCGGGACGAGCACGAGCGAGCAGGAGGCGCGCAGCCATGGCGGCCACGTCGTCCCCGGGAACCTCCGGCGGCAAGGCACCCACGGTCTACGACGTCGCCGACCGCGCGAGCGTCTCCATCGCCACCGTGTCCCGCGTCCTGCGCACCCCCGACGCCGTCCGGGAGACGACGCGCGAACGGGTGATGACGGCCGTGCGGGACCTCGGCTACGTCCCCTCCGGCAACGCCCGTGCGCTCGCCGGACGGCGGACCGGGGTGATCGGGTTGTGCTTCCCCGGTCACGACGGACTCGACGGCGAGGACCCACGCGACGAGGCGGTCCGCGACCCGCGACCCGCGATGACGCTGCGGGGTGGGGTCCGGATCGTCGACGACCGTCGACCGGGACCGGCGCCGGCCATGCGCAACCTCTACTTCGACGAGGTCCTGCGCGGGGCCGAGGTGGAGGCCTGGCGGCGCGGGTTCGCCCTGATGGTCGCGGCCGGACGGGGACCGAGCCGGGAGGTCATCGTCAACGACATCGCCGGCCGGGTCGACGGGCTCGCCGTGCTGGCCCGCACGGTCTCCGACGACCTGCTGGCCCACGTGGCGCGGCGCATCCCCGTCGTGGTGCTGGCCGACGCGACCCGCACCGACGGGTTCGACCACGTGAGCGTCGACAACGCCGCGGGCATGCAAGCCCTCACCACCCACGTCGTCACCACCCTCGGGGTCCGCGACGTCGTCTACGTCGCCGGTCCGCAGGACTCCCCGGACGAGGCCGAGCGGCGTCGGGGATTCCTCGCCGCGCTGGCCGCGGCCGGGGTGGCGCCGGAGGCCGTCCCGGTGCTGCGCGGGGACTTCCGGGGGGACCGGGCCTTCGAGGCGGTGACCCGGCTGCTGCGGGAGCGGACGCCGCGGGCGCTGGTGTGCGCCAACGACCAGTCCGCGCTGGGGGCGCTCGACGCGGTCCGGGCCGGCGGGCTCTCGGTCCCCGGGGACGTCCTGGTGACCGGGTTCGACGGCATCGACGTCTCCCGCTTCACCGAGCCGCCCCTGACCACCGTCGCCCAGCCCATGGCGGAACTGGGGCGGGCCGCGGTGCGCGCGATCGTCGACCGCCTCGCGCTGCCGCAGGCGCCGCGGCTGGACACCCGGCTCCCCGTCGAGGTGCTGCTGCGGGAGAGCTGCCCGCCCACGCTCTGAGCCGTTCTGGCGGCACGGGCTTGCACCGCGCGATGTAAGCGCATACGTTGGCGGGGACGACGACGTGGAGGTCGAGAGCGATGACGCTTCGGCAGGGCCCGGCCGTGAGGCGCCGGGGAGTGCTCGCAGGGTTCGGTGCAGGTGCCGCGCTCGCGAGTGCCGCAGGACTCAGCGGATGCAGCGTGCAGGTGCGCAGTCAGGCCGATCCGACGATCGGCGCCGACACCATGCTGATCAACGCGGACAAGGGCAACCCGCTCTTCGACAGGAACTTCAACCCGTACCTGACGAACAAGCGGACCGCGTCCACGTGGATCTACGAACCCCTCGTCCTGGTGAACCCCCTCGACGGCGAGCAGATCCCCTGGCTCGCCGAGTCCTGGGAACTCCCCGACGCCCGCACGATCGACATGACGATCCGGCAGGCGCGGTGGAGCGACGGCGAGGAGTTCACCGCCGACGACGTGAAGTTCACCTTCGACCTGTTCCAGGCGAACCCCTCCCTCGACACCAAGGGCGCCTGGCAGCACCTGGACTCCCTCGAGGTGCAGGGCGACCACGTCGTCTTCCACCTGCAGACCGACGACGTTCCGGCGCTCGCGGTCCTCGGCGTCACCTGCATCGTGCCGCGGCACCTGTGGAGCGACGTCGCGGACCCCTCGACGTTCCGCAACGAGAACCCCGTCGGCACCGGACCCTTCGTGCTGGGCAACTACAACCCGCAGCAGTACTCGATGGACCGCAACGAGGACTACTGGCAGGCCGAGAAGATCGAGATCGCCCACCTGATCCTGCCGGGCACCAGCAACCAGCTCGACACCGTCACCCGCGGTTACGACTGGAGCTACTCGTTCATCTCCGACGTCGAGGGGACGTGGGGCGCGGCCAGCGAGCACAACAAGTTCTGGTTCCCGCCCGGCGGCATCATCGCCCTCGTCCCGAACCACACCGTCGCCCCCTTCGACGACGTCGACGTGCGCCGCGGGATGTCGCTGGCCCTGGACCGGGCCCGCATCGCCCAGGTGGCCAGCGAGGGGTACATGCAACCCGCCGGCCAGACCGGGTTGATGCTGCCCAACCAGCAGGAGTGGCTGAACCCCGACATCCCGGACCAGGGGATGGTCGCCCAGGACCGCGACGGGGCGCTCGCCGCCTTCGCGCGGTCCGGCTGGACCCTGCAGGGGGAGAAGCTGGTCGACGCGAGCGGGAAGCAGCTGGGTTTCGCCCTCACCTCCGCCAACGGCTACACCGACTGGACCCGCGCGGCCCAGGAGGTCCAGCGCCAGCTCGGTGAGATCGGCCTCGACGTCTCCCTCCAGCTCCCGCAGCCGGCGGGGTACCAGTCGGCGCTGGGCAACGGCGAGTTCGAGGTCGCGATCGGCGGCATGGGCGGCGGCGACGTGTTCCGTGCCTTCAACGACCTGATGTCCAGCGACTTCGTCACCGACGTGGGGAAGACGACGCAGGCGAACTACGAACGGTTCTCCGACACGACCGTCGACGACCTGTTGACGGCGTTCAAGTCCTCCACCGACCCCGCCGCCCAGTTGCGCGCCGCGCAGGCGCTGCAGCAGAAGGTCTACGACGAGCTGCCCGTCATCGGGCTCTACTACGGCGGGCTCTGGGGTCTCTACAACGACGCCAAGTTCACCGGCTGGCCCACCGAGGCCGACCCGTACATGGCCCCGCAGAACTACGACTCCGCGCCGCTGGGCATCTTCACCCGCCTCCGGCTCGCCGGGAAGGGGAGTGCGGCATGACCGCCCTCGACACCGCCGCGGCACCCCGGGTCTCCCGGGTGCCCGGAGCCGGGTTCCCCGGTCGCTACCTGCTCGGGAAGCTCGGCCTGTTCGTGCTCACCCTCTGGGCCGCCGTCACCGTCAACTTCGCGTTGCCGCGGCTGATGCCGGGTACCCCGGCCGACGCGGCGGTCGCGAAACTCTCCCAGAACGGGCCCGTCAGCCCCGCCACCCGCGCCGCCATCGAGGCGCAGCTCGGGGTCCCGGACGGCAACCTGCTCTCGCAGTACGTCTCGTACCTGCACCAGGTGCTCACCCTGGACTTCGGGGTCTCCTACACGTTCTACCCGCAGACCGTCTCCTCGATGGTGTCGCAGGCACTGCCCTACACCCTGGTGCTGGTCGGTGCGGTCACGGTGCTGGCGTTCGTGATCGGGACCCTCATCGGCGTCGCCTCGGCGTGGAAGCGCGGGACCTGGCTGGACGCGCTGCCGACCCTCTCGGGCAGTTTCCTCTCGACGTTCCCGTACTTCTGGACCGCGTTGCTGCTGCTGTTCTTCCTCGGTTACGTCTTGCACTGGTTCCCGACGACGGGCGCCTACTCCGCGACGACGACCCCCGCGTTCGGTCTCGACTTCTTCGGGGACGCCCTCGCCCACGCGGCGCTGCCGGCCATCACGATCCTGCTGACCTCGCTGGGCGGCTGGATCCTCGGGATGCGCAACGCGATGATCAACACCCTCGGCGACGACTACGTCACCTTCGCCGAGGCGAACGGTCTGCGCGGTCGCACCGTCGCGATCCGCTACGCCGCCCGCAACGCGATCCTGCCGAACCTCACCGGTTTCGGGCTGTCGCTGGGCGGGGTCGTCGGCGGGTCGGTGCTGGTCGAGCAGGTCTTCGGGTACCCGGGCATCGGCTACCTGCTCTTCAACGCCGTCATCGGGCAGGACTACCCGCTGATGCAGGCGTTGTTCCTCATGATCACCGTGAGCGTCCTCGTCGCGAACTTCCTCGTCGACGTGCTCTACGGCCTCCTCGACCCCCGCACCCGGAAGTGATCCCCGTGGCCACCTCGACCACCCCGAGCGATCTCAGCGTCGAACGCGGACCGAGCGCCTGGCGCACCGTCGCCCGCTCCGCCGCGACCGTCTGGTCCAACCGCAAGGCCCGGGTCGGCGTCGTCGTCCTGGTGTTCTTCCTGCTGGTCGCGGTGTTCGCGCCGCTGATCGCGCCCTACGACGGCAAGGACAACAGCTTCGAAGGCGGCCAGGACGTCTCCGCGGCGCACTGGCTGGGCACCACGGCCGCCGGTGAGGACGTCCTGAGCCAACTGGTCCACGGGGCCCGGATCAGCGTCCTCGTCGGGTTCACCGCCGGGTTGCTCGCGACGGTCGTCGCCGTGCTCGTCGGTCTGTCCTGGGGTTACACCCGCGGGTGGGT
Organism: Kineococcus sp. AC630; assembly: GCF_979255925.1. Lineage (NCBI taxonomy): Bacteria > Bacillati > Actinomycetota > Actinomycetes > Kineosporiales > Kineosporiaceae > Kineococcus > Kineococcus sp. AC630. The sequence continues at coordinate 43,577 of NZ_CEEDMJ010000009.1, read as the reverse complement.
GGCCGAGGTCATCGGGTTCGTGGTGAACCTGTTCCTCGTCATCCCGGGCCTGCCCTTCATGATCGTCATCGCGGCCTACCTGCAGAACGGTGGCATCACCGTCATCATCGCGGTGATCGTCATCACCGGCTGGGCCTGGGGCGCCCGCGTCCTGCGGTCCCAGACGCAGTCGCTGCGCTCCCGCGACTTCGTCGAGGCGGCCCGGTTCTCCGGCGACTCCTCGGCTCGCATCGTCTTCCGCGAGATCCTGCCGAACATGACCTCGCTCATCGTCGGGAGCTTCTTCGGCGCGGCGACCGCGGCGATCCTCGCCGAGGCGGGGCTGGAGTTCCTGGGCCTCGGTGACACCTCCGTCGTCAGCTGGGGGACGATGATCTACTGGGCGCAGAACTCCAGCGCGCTGCTCACCGGGCAGTGGGCCCTGCTGTTCGCCCCCGGTCTCTGCATCGCCCTGCTGGCCATGAGCCTGACCCTCATCAACTTCGGCGTCGACGCCGTCAGCAACCCCAGGTTGCGCGAGGGCACCGTCAAGACCGCTCGCAAGACCGCTCGGAAGGGGAAGTGATGACCAGCCCCGACACCCTGGGCACCGGATCGCGTTCCGGGGGCGAGCTCGGCGAACCGCTGCTGGACGTGCGCGACCTGTCCGTCGTCTACGAGTCGGACGGCCAGGACCCCGTCCAGGCCGTCGACCACGTCTCGTTCACGCTGCGCCGCGGCGAGTTCGTCGGCCTGGTGGGGGAGTCGGGGTCGGGCAAGTCGACCCTCGGCTACGCCATCACCCGGCTGCAGAAGCCCCCGGCCCGCACCAACGGCGGCCAGATCCTCTTCGGCGGGCACGACGTCCGCGAACTCGACGACGAACAGCTCCGCCGCCAGCGCCACGGCGGGTTCGCGATGGTCCTGCAGTCCGGGATGAACGCCCTGAACCCGGTGCGCCGGATCCGCGACCACTTCGTCGACGTCTTCCGGGCCCACGGCCACGTACCGCGGGCGCACTGGCGGGACCGGGCGGCGGAACTGCTCGGCAAGGTCGAACTGGAGACCAAGGTCCTCGACCGCTTCCCCGGGGAACTCTCCGGCGGGATGCGGCAACGGGTCTCGATCGCGCTGGCGCTGTCGCTGGACCCGCAGCTGGTCGTCTTCGACGAACCGACGACGGCGCTCGACGTGCTGGTGCAGCACGCGGTGATGGACACCATCACCGCGCTCCAGCGCACCGAGGGTTTCACCGCGGTGCTCATCAGCCACGACCTCGGCATCGTCCTGGAGACGGCCGATCGCGTGCTGGTCATGCACGAGGGACGGATCGTCGAGGACGGGACCTCGCAGCAGGTCCACGAGGACCCCCACGACGAGTACACCCGGATGCTGCTGAGCCACTACGCCGACCCGCGCGGGGAGGTCGTCTCGCTGCCCGGGTTCGAGGACCGCAGCCTGCGTCCCCGCCTCGACCACGGTCGTCCCGGCGGTTCCGCGATCGTCGTCGACGGGGTCTCGAAGACCTACCCGGCGCCGCGTCGGGGCGAAGCCCCCGTCCACGCCGTGCAGGACGTCTCCTTCACCCTGGAACCCGGCGGTGCGCTGGCGCTGGTCGGGGCCAGCGGTTCCGGGAAGTCGACCCTCGCGAAGATGATCACCGGCGTCGAGGCCCCCACCGAGGGTTCGGTCTCCCACGGCGACCTGAACATCGGCAAGCTCAACGGTCGGGGTCTCAAGGCCCTGCACCGCAACGTGCAGATGGTGTTCCAGGACCCCTACGCGGCGCTGAACCCGCTGCACACGGTGGAGTACCAGCTGACCCGTCCGGTGCTGAACCACACCGACCTCGAGGGCGCCGACGCCCGCCGTCGGGTCCACGAGATCCTGGAGACCGTCGGCCTCGCACCGACCGGCCAGTTCGCGCAGAAGCTCCCGCACCAGCTCTCGGGCGGGCAACGTCAGCGGGTCGTCATCGCCCGCGCGCTGGCCTGCGAACCGCAGGTGCTCATCGCCGACGAACCGGTGTCGATGCTCGACGTGTCGTTGCGCGCCGGCGTCCTGGCCCTCCTCGAGGAACTGCGTGAACGGCTCGGGTTGTCGCTGCTCTACATCACCCACGACCTGCTGAGCGCCCGGCTCATCACCGACGACATCCTCGTCCTGCACGAGGGTCGCGTCGTCGAACGCGGGTCGACGGCGCACGTCCTGCAGCACCCCACCGACCCCTACACGGTGCAGCTCCTGGACGCCGTCCCGAACCCCGCCCGCGCGCACACGCGCTGACGCGACTGCTCTCCGAGACACCGGAAGGACGACCCATGCTCCGCTTCCCCGAGGGGTTCCTCTGGGGTGCCGCCACGGCCGCGCACCAGATCGAGGGCGGCAACGTCGCCAGCAACTGGTGGGCCCACGAGCACGAACCCGACGCAGCCACCACCCGCGGCATCGTGGAGCCCTCGGGCGACGCGGCCGACAGCTACCACCGCTACCGCGAGGACATCCGCCTCCTGGCCGACCTCGGCCTGAACTCCTACCGGTTCAGCGTCGAGTGGGCCCGCATCGAGCCCGAGCGCGGGTTCGTGTCCCGGGCCGCGCTCGACCACTACCGGCGCATGGTCGACACCTGCCGCGAGTTCGGGGTCGAACCGGTCGTGACCCTCATGCACTTCACGGTGCCGCGCTGGTTCGAGCGCGACGGGTTCTGGCGCGCCGACGACGCCGTCGACCTGTTCGGCCGCTACGTGGAGGCGGCCCTGCCCGTCGTCCGCGACGTGGACTGGGTCTGCACGATCAACGAACCCAACATCGCGGCGATGCTGGCCGGGGGAGAGAACGCCTCGAACCTCGTCGCGCACGGGCTGCCGAACCCGGACCTGCACGTGGCCGACCAGCTGCTGGCCTCGCACGAACGGGCCCGCGACGTGCTCTCGCAGCTGCCGGAGGTGAAGTCGGGCTGGACGATCGCGACCCAGGCGTTCAAGAGCACGGGCGAACCGGGTGCGGAGGAGACGCTCCACACCTACGGCCACCCGCGTGACGACTGGTACCTCGAGAACTCCCGGGGCAACGACTTCGTCGGCGTGCAGGCCTACACCCGCACCTTCGTCGGCCCGGACGGCCCGGTCCCCGTGGCCGACGACGTCGAGACCACGCTGACCGGGTGGGAGTTCTACCCGCAGGCCGCGGCCGACGGGCTGCGCTCGGCCTGGAAACTGACCGGCGGGGTCCCGCTGATGGTCACCGAGAACGGCATCGCGACCGCCGACGACTCCCGTCGGATCGCCTACACCCAGGGTGCGCTCGAGGGAGTCCATGCGTGCCTCGAGGACGGGATCGACGTCCGCGGGTACCTGCACTGGAGCCTGCTCGACAACTACGAGTGGGCGTCGGGGTTCCGTCCCACCTTCGGCCTGATCGCCTGGGACCGCGAGACCTTCGAACGCCACCCCAAGCCCTCTGCCCACTGGCTGGGTGAGGTTTCGAAGGCCAACGCCCTCCGCTGACCAACTCCTGGGGAGCTTTCCACCCTTCTCGGCACGCGGAAGGGTGGAAAGCTCCCCAGGAGTCGGTCAGCGGAAACGGCGGAGGCGGAGCGAATTCGTGACGACGAACACCGACGAGAACGCCATCGCCGCGGACGCGACGACGGGGTTCAGCAGCCCGGCCGCCGCCACCGGCAGGGCCGCGACGTTGTAGGCGAAGGCCCAGAACAGGTTCCCGCGGATCGTGGACAGCGTGCGCCGCGCCAACCGGACCGCGTCGACGGCGGCCTGCAGGTCGGCCCGCACCAGGGTGAGGTCGCTCGCCTCGATCGCCACGTCCGTGCCGCTGCCCATCGCGATGCCGAGGTCGGCGGTCGCGAGGGCCGCGGCGTCGTTGACGCCGTCCCCGACGACCGCGACGACGTGCCCCTCGGCCTGCAACCGGGCGACGTGGGCGACCTTGTCCTCGGGAGCGACACCCGCGGTGACGTCGTCGATGCCGACGGCGGCGGCGACGGCCCGTGCCGTCCGCTCGTTGTCGCCCGTGAGCAGCACCGGGTGCAGGCCCAGCGACCGCAGACCGGCGACGGCCTCAGCGCTGGTCTCGCGCACGGTGTCCGCGACCGACAGCACGCCGAGGGCCCGGCCGGCGGAGGCGACCAGGACGGCCGTGCGTCCGGCGGACTCGGCCTGCTCCAGGGCGCCGGAGAGTTCCGTAGGCACGGGAACCCCCACCCAGTCGGGACGACCGGCGCGGACGGGCGAACCGTCGACGACGCCGGCGATCCCGGCCCCCGCCGCGGCGACCACGTCCCGCACGGAGGAGAGCGCGACCCGCGCCCGGGCCCCGGCGGCCAGCGCCCGGCCCACGGGGTGCTCCGAGGCGTCCTCCAGCGAACCAGCCGCGCGCAGCAGGTCCTCAGGGGACACCCCGGCCGCGGGCACGACGTCGACGAGGGTCATCCGGCCGCTCGTCACGGTGCCGGTCTTGTCGAGCACGACGGTGTCGATGCGCCGGGTGGACTCCAGGACCTCTGGGCCCTTCACGAGGATCCCCAGCTGGGCGCCGCGCCCGGTGCCGACCAGCAGCGCGGTCGGGGTCGCGAGCCCGAGCGCGCACGGACAGGCGATGACGAGGACCGCGACGGCCGTCGTCAGAGCCGCACCGGGGGAGGCCCCGGCCAGCAGCCAGCCGACGAGGGTCGCCACCGCCCCGACGAGGACGACGGGCACGAAGATCCCCGACACCTGGTCCGCGAGCCGTTGCGCCGCAGCCTTTCCCGACTGGGCCGCCTCGACGAGGCGACCGATCCGGGCGAGCTGGGTGTCGGCCCCGACGCGCGTGGCGCGCACGACGAGGCGGCCGCCGGCATTGACGGTGCCGCCGACGACGGCGTCGCCCGCGGTGACCTCGACGGGGACGGTCTCACCCGTGACGATGCTGAGGTCGATGGCGGAGGATCCCTCGAGCACCGTCCCGTCGGTCGCGACCGTCTCACCCGGGCGAACGACGAACCGGTTCCCGACCCGCAGTTCCGCGATCGGGACGCGACGTTCCCCGGTGTCGTCGAGGAGCCCGACGTCCTTGGCCCCCAACGCGAGCAGGGCCCGCAGCGCGGCGCCGGAACTGCGCCGGGCCCGGGCCTCCAGGTAGCGCCCGACGAGCACGAACACGGTGACGACCGAGGCGACCTCGAGGTAGAGCTCGTCACCGCCTGCGCCGAAGAGCGAGAACTCCATGTGCATCCCGGGCATCCCGGCGTCACCGAGGAACAGCGACACCAGCGACGTGGCGAACGCGGCGATCACACCCAGGCTGACGAGGGTGTCCATGGTCGCCGCACCGTGGCGGGCGTTCACGAACGCGGCGCGGTGGAACGGCCACGCACCCCAGACCGCCACCGGGGCGGTCAGGGTGAGGGCCAGCCACTGCCAGTTGGTGAACTGCAGGGCGGGGACCATCGAGAGCAGCAGGACGGGCAGCCCCAGCGCGGCGGAGACCAGGACCCGGCGCCGCAGGACCTCCGTCGCCGGATCCCCCTGGGAGACGACGGGTTCGCTCTCGGGGAGGGGGGTGGGCACGGTGGCGGTGTACCCCGTCGCCTCGACGACCTCGATCGCCGCCTCGACGGCGGTGCCGACGGGCAGCAGGACGTGCGCCTTCTCCGTCGCGTAGTTGACGCTCGCCTCGACGCCCGGCATCCGGTTGAGCTTCTTCTCGACGCGGTTCGCGCAGGACGCGCACGTCATGCCACCGATGAGCAGTTCGACCCGATCGCTCACGGGATCACTCCGCCAGCTCGTAACCCGCCTCGTCCACGGCGGCGGCGACCGCGGCCCGGTCGAGGGGGGAGGTGCTCGTCACGTGCACGGTGGAGTTCTCGCCGGGCACGAGGGTGATGCGTACGTCGGTGACACCGGGCAGGGTCGAGACCTCCTCGGTCACCGCCCGCACGCAGTGCTCGCACGTCATGCCGGACACGTCGAACTCGTTCACGGTTGCCTCACTCCCGACGTCACTCACGACTTCACCAACCGCGCGATGGCCGCGCTGGCTTCCTTGATCTTGGCGTCCGCGACCGGACCACCCTCGGCGGCGGCCTGCGCGACGCAGTGCCCGAGGTGGTCGTCGAGCAGCGACAGCGCGACGGCCTGCAGGGCCTTCGTCGCCGCCGAGACCTGCGTCAGGACGTCGATGCAGTAGACGTCCTCCTCGACCATGCGCTGCAGGCCACGGACCTGACCCTCGATCCGGCGCAGGCGCTTCAGGACCTCGTCCTTCTCACCGGCGTACCCGACTGCGTTCTCCATGACTCCTTGATACCCCCCTGGGGTTTCCCACGCAACCCCTACCCCCTAGGGGTACGACACGGCGGCGGTGGCGGGGTGACACTGGGGGCGTGCCGAGCACCCTCCCCGACGGCGAGCCCGTCCCGACCGACGGGTCGCTGCCCCCCGACGCCCGGCGCGGCGCGGCGGACCGCACCTTCGGCGTCTACCTGCACGTCCCGTTCTGCTCGGTGCGCTGCGGCTACTGCGACTTCAACACCTACACCGCCACCGAGCTCGGTGGTGGTGGCTCGCAGGCCGCGTACGCCGCGACCGCCGCGCAGGAGGTCCGCCTCGCCGCCCGCGTGCTCGGGGACGCCGTCCGCCCTGCCGAGACCGTCTTCTTCGGCGGCGGGACCCCGACGCTGCTCCCGGCCGCCGACCTCGAGCTGATGCTGGGCGCCGTCCGCGACGAGCTCGGCATCGCGCCCGGCGCCGAGGTGACCACCGAGGCGAACCCGGACTCGGTGACCCCCGAGGGCCTGCAGCGCCTCGCCGCCGCGGGTTTCACCCGGGTGTCCTTCGGGATGCAGTCCGCCGTCCCGCACGTCCTCGCCGTGCTGGAACGGACCCACGACCCGGCCCGCGTGCCGCTGGCCGTGCGCTGGGCCCGGGAGGCGGGACTGGAGGTCAGCCTCGACCTCATCTACGGCACGCCGGGGGAGTCGCTGGACGACCTGCGCGTCAGCCTCGACGCGGCGCTGTCCTGCGAACCCGACCACGTCTCGGCCTACGCCCTCATCGTCGAGCAGGGGACGAAGCTCGCCGGGCAGATGCGCCGCGGCGAGGTCCCGGAACCCTCCGACGACGACGAGGCCGACAAGTACGAGATCGTCGACGACACCCTCGCGGCCGCCGGCTTCTCCTGGTACGAGGTCAGCAACTGGGCGCGCGAGCCCCGGTTCGCCTGCCGGCACAACCTCGCCTACTGGCGCGGCGGTGACTGGTGGGGGATCGGCCCCGGAGCGCACAGCCACGTCGGGGGCCTGCGGTGGTGGAACGTCAAGCACCCCACGGCCTACGCCGGCCGCATCGGCGCCGGGGAGTCCCCGGCCCACGCCCGCGAGGTCCTGGCCGCCGAGGACCGCCGCGTCGAGGACGTGCTGCTGCGGTCCCGGCTGTCCGAGGGTTTCGACCCCGCCTGGTGGGGGGTGCGGACGGCGACCGCGCAGCTGCTCCTCGACGGCCTCCTCGAGCCGGCCCCCGGTGGTCGGGTCGCGCTGACCCGCCGCGGCCGGTTGCTGGCCGACGCGGTCGTGCGTCAGCTCCTGGCCTGAACCTGACAGGAGGTGTCACCTTCTCCGGTGAGACTGCCCGGCATGGAGAAGCTCCCAGAACGTGCCTGGCTCGGTGTCGTCAGCGCCGCCCACGTGCGGATCGGTGTCCGGCAGGGTTTCGCGCAGGTCCAGCACGGCAAGCGTTCCGGGCTGGACCGGTTGCGGCGCGGTGACGGTTTCGTCTACTACTCCCCGACCGAGGAGATGGGCGGCAGGGTCCCGCTCCGGGCGTTCACCGCGCTCGGCGTCGTCGCCGACGACGAGAGCTTCCAGGCGGAGCAGGTCATGGCGCCCGGCAGCTCGTTCCGGCCGTTCCGTCGTCTCGTCGACTACGAACCCGTGCAGCCGCTGGCGCTCGAAGAGGTCCGGGACCGACTGGCGCTGACCGCGTCCGCGAACTGGGGGTACCGGTTGCGTCGTGGCCTCGTGCCGCTGGACCCGCAGGACTTCGCCCTGCTCGCCGGACTCGTGCTCGGCCAGGTGCCTGCGTGAGCCGACCGCGCACCGGCGGGTCCCGCCGGGTCCTGCGCCGAGGTCTAGGGTCGGGCGGGTGGACCTCGGACTGAGCCTCGGCTACCTCACCGGTGAGATCGGCCCCGCCGCGGCGCAGGCGCTGTCGCTGGCGCGGGCGGCGGAAGAGGCCGGCTACGCCTCGGCCTGGGTCGCGGAGGCCTACGGCACCGACGCGGTCAGCGTCCTGGGCTGGTTGGCCGCGGGGACGTCGCGGATCGGGCTCGGCTCGGCCGTCCTGCAGATCCCGGCCCGCACCCCCGCGATGACCGCGATGAGCGCTTCGACCCTCGACGGGATCTCCGGGGGCCGGTTCCGCCTGGGGCTCGGCGTCTCGGGTCCGCAGGTGGCCGAGGGGTGGTACGGCCAGCCGTTCGCGAAACCCCTGGGGCGCACCCGCGAGTACGTCGACGTCGTGCGGCGGTTGCTCGCGCGTCAGACCTCCGAGTACGCCGGGGAACACCTCACGCTGCCGCTGCCCGGCGGCCCGGGGATCCCGCTGAAGCTCATGCAACCCCCGCCCCGCCCCGACCTCCCGATCCACCTCGCCGCCGTCGGCCCGCGCAACGTCGCCCTCGCCGGCGAGATCGCCGACGGGTGGTTGCCGCTGTTCCTCGTGCCGGAGAGTTCCTCCACGCAGTTCGACCAGTTGCGCTCCGGGTTCGCCCTGCGCACCCGGCCCGCCGAAGGTTTCGAGGTCACGGCGAGCGTCGCGCTGCTGCTCACCGACGCGACGGGGGAGGAGCGGACCCGGGCCGAACTCCCCGTCCGTCGCTACGTCGCCCTGTACCTGGGGGGCATGGGGTCGCGGGAGAAGAACTTCTACGCCGACCTCGGTCGTCGCCTCGGTTTCTCCGACGCCGTCGACGAGGTCCAGGAGCACTTCCTGGCCGGACGGCACCGGGAGGCCGCGGCCGCCGTCCCCGCGGGGTTCCTGGACGCCACCTGCCTGGTGGGTTCCGCGCAGCACGTGCGGAACCGGCTGGCGGACTACGCCGCCGCCGGGGTGAGCACCGTGTCGGTCATCCCCCTCGCCGGCGACCTCGAGGCCCGGACCGCGGACCTGCGCGCCATCGCCTGAACCCCGCCCAGCGCACCGGGAGGGGTCAGCGCACCAGGCGGAAGATCAGCGGGTACCGGTAGACCCGGCCGCCGTTCGCCGCGACGGCCGCGAGGATCGCGCAGACCAGGAAGACGACGGCCGGGACGACCATCAGGACGTAGGCCAGCCCGAAGGTGACCAGGGCCAGGACCGAGCAGACGACGCCGAGCACGAACTCGTAGACCACGAAGGAGATCGTCATGTTGAGGGCCTCGGCGCTGTGCCCGCGCACGAACCCGTTCCGGTCCTTGTAGACCAGGAAGATGATCAGCGGGCCGAGGAACGGCAACGAGACGAAGGACGCCGCGATCGCGGAGAGGTGGCCGAACATCCCCCACATCCGTTCGTCCGCGGGCGTCATCGGCGCGGGGGAGTACATCGGCGGCTGCTGCGGCGGCGGGTGCTGGGGGTTGCTCACCCTCCGATCCTGGCGCGTCGTTCAGCGGTCGTCCAGGTCGGCCGTCACGAAGTCCACCAGTTCCTCCACCCGCCCGAGCAGCGCGGGCTCCAGGTCGGCGAAGCTGCGGACGGTGCCGAGGATCCGCTTCCAGCCGTGCGCGACGTCGGCCTGGGTGGCGTGCGGCCAGCCGAGCTCGGCGAGGATCCCGTGCTTCCAGTCCTGCCCGCGCGGGATCGTCGGCCACCGCTGCCACCCCAGGCGTTGCGGGCGCACCGACTGCCAGACGTCGATGAAGGGGTGACCCAGCACCAGCACGTGCGGGCCCTTGGACACCTGCGCCACGATCCGGGACTCCTTCGACCCCGGCACCAGGTGGTCGACCAGGACCCCGATCCGGCGACCGCGCTGCGGGGCGAGGGAGCGGATCGCGGCGTCGAGGTCGTCGACCCCGTCGAGCATCTCGACGACGACCCCCTCGATCCGCAGGTCGTCGCCCCACACCTTCTCGACCAGCTCGGCGTCGTGCCGGCCCTCGACGAGGATCCGCGAGGCGCGCGCCGTCCGCGCGCCCACCCCGGCCACGGCCACCGAACCGCTGGCCGTGCGGGTGGCCCGCACGGGGGCCGCGGCCTTCGGTGCGACGAGACGCACGGGCTGCCCCTCGACCCAGAACCCCGGGCCCAGCGGGAAGGTCCGGGTGCGCCCGCGACCGTCCTCGAGGACGACGACGTGGACACCACCGCTCTTCTCCACCCGGACGACGGCTCCGACCCAGCCGGTCTCCACGTCCTCCACGACCAGGCCGTGCACGGCGGGTTCGTCGCGGTGCACGGGCTTCGGGTTCGTGCGGGCGTGCGGGTCGGAGGACAGCACGTCGCCGCCGTACCGGTCTTCGTAACGGGTCACGCGCGGAACGCTAACCAGACCCGTGTGGTCGACGGGGGAGGCGCGGCCGTGCGGTGACGGCCTAGACTTGGCACTCGCACGACACGAGTGCCAGTGGGGAGAGGGGACGGGATGAGCGACGACCGCAGGCTCGCGGTGCTCCGCGCCATCGTCGAGGACTACGTGTCCAGCCACGAACCCGTCGGCTCCAAGATGCTCGTCGAGCGTCACCAGCTCGGCGTCTCCCCGGCCACCATCCGCAACGACATGGCCGTGCTGGAGGAGGAGGGGTACATCACCCAGCCCCACACCAGCGCCGGACGCATCCCCACGGACAAGGGCTACCGCCTCTTCGTCGACCGCCTCGCCAACGTCAAGCCCATGACGCCGGCCGAGAAGCGGGCGATCCAGACCTTCCTCGAAGGGGCCGACGACGTCGACGACATCGTCGACCGCACCGTCCGGCTGCTGGCGCAGATCACCCGCCAGGCCGCCGTCGTGCAGTACCCCTCGCTCTCGCGCGCCGCCGTCCGCCACGTCGAGCTCGTCCCCGTCGGCGGGCGCAGCGCGCTGCTGGTGCTCATCACCGACTCCGGTCGCGTCGAGCAGCGCGTCCTCGACGTCCGCTCCGCCGCCGACCCGGAGTCCCTCGGCGTCCAGCTCGCCGCCCTGCGCACCCGCGTCAACGCCGGGGTCGTCGGCAAACGGCTGCGCGACGCCCGCGACGACCTCACCGACCTCGTCCAGCAGACCCCGCCCGGCGACCTCGCCGTCGCCGCGGAGGTCGCCGTCGCCCTGGGCGACTGCCTCACCGCAGGGCTGGAGGAACGCGTCGTCATCGCCGGGACCGCGAACCTCGTGAAGTCCGGCGCCGACCTCAGCACCTCCCTCGGCAGCGTCCTGGAGGCCCTCGAGGAGCACGTCGTCCTCCTGCGCCTCGTCCAGGAGCTGACCGAGGACGCCGACCGCGGCGGTCTCACCGTGCGGATCGGCGCCGAGAACCTGCACCTCGGTCTCGACGGCACCTCCGTCGTGACCAGCGGCTACGGCACGGGCCCGGACACCGTCGTCGCCCGCCTCGGCGTGCTCGGGCCGACCCGCATGGACTACCCGACGACGATGGCAGCGGTGCGTGCGGTGTCACGCTACGTCTCCCGCATCCTGTCCCAGTGAAGCTCGGCCCCGTGATGAAGACCGACAGGAGAACCACGACCTCGTGAGCGACTACTACGACGTCCTCGGCGTCTCCCGCGACGCCTCGGCGGAGGAGATCAAGCGCGCCTACCGCAAGCTCGCGCGCAAGCTCCACCCGGACGTGAACCCCGACGCGGGAGAGCAGTTCAAGGAGGTCTCGCAGGCCTACGAGACGCTCTCCAACCCCGACAAGCGCGCCTCCTACGACCGCGGCGGGTCCATGCCCGGCGGCGGCGGAGCCGGCTTCGGCCAGGGGTTCGGCTTCTCCGACATCATGGACGCGTTCTTCGGCCAGGGCGGCGGGGGCGGTCGGGCGGGAGCTCCCGCCAGCCGCACCCAACGCGGCCAGGACGCGCTCATCCGCGTCGACGTCGACCTCGCCGAGGCGGCGTTCGGCGGCGAACGCTCCATCCAGGTCGACACCGCCGTGCTGTGCACGACGTGCCAGGGCTCCTGCTGCCAGCCGGGGACCAGCCCCCAGACCTGCGACATCTGCCACGGCCAGGGCTCGGTGCAGCGCGTCGTCCGCTCGCTGCTCGGCCAGGTCATGACCAGCGCGCCCTGCCCCACCTGCCGCGGCTTCGGCACCGTGCTGCCCTCGCCGTGCCTGGAGTGCTCCGGTGAGGGCCGCATCCGCGCCCGCCGCCCGCTGACCATCCGCATCCCCGGTGGCGTCGACACGGGCACCCGCATCCAGCTCGCCTCGCAGGGCGAGGTCGGCACGGCCGGCGGTCCTCCCGGTGACCTCTACGTCGAGATCCACGAACGCCCGCACCCGGTCTTCACCCGCAACGGCGACGACCTCCTCTGCACCCTGCACGTGCCGATGACCGCGGCCGCGCTCGGCGCGAGCATCCCGCTGGAGACCCTCGACGGTGACGAGGAGGTCGAGGTCCGCCCCGGCACCCAGGCCGGCGAGGTCGTCACCCTCAAGCAGAAGGGCGCCGAGCACCTGCGGTCCCAGGGCCGCGGCGACCTGCTCGTCACCCTGGAGGTCACGACGCCGCGCGACCTCGACGACGAGCAGGAGGAGCTGATCCGCCGCCTGGCCGAACTGCGCGGCGAGGTCCGGCCGGCCGGCAAGCTCGGCCCCGCCCACCAGGGCGTCTTCTCCAAGCTGCGCGGCCGCTTCTCCGGTCGCTGACCCGCACCGTGATCTTGCTGGGAGACCCAGCAAGATCACGGAACGGGAGGAGGGTCAGGGGATGGTGACGGTCTTCGTGTCGCCGACGGGGCCGGAGCCCTCGCCGTCGGACTCGTCGGGGGCGAACACCGCCAGGGTGTAGGTCCCCGCCGGCACCGCCGCCGTGAACGAGAACTCCGCGAAGGTGCCGTTCGCGCCGGCCTGCACCGAGTCGCGGGCCACCTCGGCGCCGGCGGAGTTCGTCAACGTGTAGAGCAGCGTCCCCTCGAAACCCGTCCCGACGCCCTTCACCGTGACCGAACCGGCGCTCGGGGACACCGAGGTGATCCACGCCGGGGCCTGCACGTCGGCCTGCGGCGCCCGTGACAGCGACGCCGGGACGCTCGTCCCGAACAGGGACTGCCCCGCCTTCCCGCCGACCCGGAGCTCGACCGGCTGGTCGTCGCCCGCCGCCGCCGTCACCGTGTAGACGAGCTGCTGCAACGCCAGGGTCGCGTCACCGGTGGAGCCCGACGCCGCGGAGGCCGCCACGTCCACCACGAGCTTCCCGCCCGCCTCGCTCACCGTCGCGGTCGCGTCCTTCGCCCACGGGCTCGAGTAGTCCGGGTCGGTGGGGGAGCCGGACAGCATGGCGCGCAACGCGTTGGTCGCGTCGTTCGCGCCCGACCCGGCCTTCACGTACTCGCGGTACAGCTTCGCCGGCTGCCCGCCCAGCCAGTACACCGGCACCGACGTCGCACCGGTGGGCAGCGTGCCCCCCGTCCCGCCCGCCGTGGAGGTCGCCGGGGCCGAGGTGACCGACGTGGCCGCCGGGGTGCCCCCCGAGCCGGCGGGCTGCGAGGACATCGGGGTCGAGTCCGTCGCCGGCGTGCTCGACGAGGTGGAGGGGGTCGATGAGGTCGGCGAGGTCGACGAGGACGCCGTGCTGGCCACCGTCGTCACGTTGTCGCTCCCGCGCTGGGTCAGCGCGTAGCCGCCGCCACCGACGACGACGACGGCCGCGACCCCCGCCGCCACCAGCCCGCCACGGGTGCGGGAACGACGACGGTTGGCTCGGCTGGTCATGCGGATCTCCTCGAGACGGTCGGTCGGCTGCACCCCGGCCGCACGGGCGGCGAGGGCGTCCTGCAGCTGCCTGGCGGTGGGACTGAGTTCGTCGTGGCCGGCGGGATCCGGCAGCGGCCCCAGCGGGGTCTCCTCGTTCACTGCTGCTCCTCGCTCGACATGGCCGTGCGCAACGCGGACAACCCGCGGTGCGCGTGGGTCTTGACCGCACCCCGGCTGATGCCGAGCGCGGCCGCGATGTCTTCCTCGGACATCTCGCCCTGGTACCGCAGCACCAGGACCTCCCGTTGCCGGGTCGGCAACCCGTCCAGCGCGCCGAGCACCATCCGGTGCTCCGCGGCCCGCACGGCCTGCTCCTCCGGACCCGCAGGCTCCGGGTCCGGCAGGGGACGCTTGCGGTCGGTGACGACCCGGTGCCGCACGACGTCACGGGCCCCGTTCACGACGCTCGTGCGCAGGTAGGCGACCGCCGACCCCTTGTCCGCGAGCCGGTTCCAGCGCCCGTGCAGCGTCACGAACGCCTCCGCGACGACCTCCTCGGCGCTCGCGGTCTCGCCCATCAGGGACGCCGCGAGCCCGACGAAGCGCCGCCAGTGCGCAGCGTAGAGCGCACTGACCGCCTCGTCGGCCGTCCACGAGCGCGGGTCGTCAACCACGACCAGCCGCTCCTTCGTCACCATCACAGTGCACAGACGAGTCACGCAGGGTCACGGTTGACATCCAACCGGAGATCATTTCGCGACTCGTCGGGGGCGCGCCGCGTCCGCCGGGTGGGATCGTTGCCTCCCCGGTGACGTCTGGTGGGACCGGGGAGGCAACGATCCCCCACGGAGACGGCCCGGTAGCGTGCGGGGCATGGCCGAGGTCTCCCGCGTGCAGCGCGCCCCCGACGACCTGTTCCTCAGGATCGTGGCGGGGGAGGTCCCGGCGACGATCGTCCACTCCGACGACCTCGTCGTCGCCTTCGAGGACGTCGCCCCGCAGGCTCCCGTCCACGTCCTGGTCGTCCCGCGGGAGCGCTTCGAGAACGTCGCGGAGCTCGCCGCGGCGGCCCCGCAGACCCTCGCCCGCCTCGTGGCGGTGGCCCAGCAGATCGCCGACGAGCGCTGCGGCGGGGAGTACCGGCTGGTCTTCAACACGGGGACGGCGGTGGGGCAGTCGGTCTTCCACGTGCACGGCCACGTCCTCGGCGGACGCGACTTCACCTGGCCCCCCGGCTGACCCGAGGGTTGGGTGGTCGGACGTGTGCGGTCTCTGCGGTGAAGTCAGGTTCGACGGTCGGGCGGCGGACGTGGCCGCCGTCCAGCGGATGTCGCAGGCCATGGCCGCCCGCGGCCCGGACGGTGAAGGCGTCTGGGCCCAGGGGCGGGTCGCCTTCGGGCACCGCCGGCTCTCGATCATCGACCTCTCGGCCTGCGGCGCCCAGCCGATGCAGGACCCCGCCCTCGCTCTCACCGCCGTCTTCAACGGCTGCATCTACAACTACCCGCAGCTGCGCGAGGAACTGATCAGGTACGGCTACCGCTCCACCTCGACCTCGGACACCGAGGTCGTCGTCAAGGGGTACCACCGCTGGGGCGTCGACGTCGTCGACCACCTCGTCGGGATGTTCGCCGTCGTCGTCCACGAGCGCGACTCCGGCCGGGTCGTCCTCATGCGACCGGCTCGGCGTCAAACCCCTCTACCTGGCCGAGACCCCGGGTCGGTTGCGGTTCGCCTCCTCGTTGCCGGCGCTGCTCGCGGCGGGCGACGTGGACACCACGATCGATCCCGTCGCCCTGCACCACTACCTCTCCTGGCACGCCGTCGTCCCCGCGCCGCACACCGTCCTGCAGGGTGTGCGGAAGCTCCCGCCGGCCACCGTCCGGGTGGTCGAGGCCGACGGGCGGAGCCGGGAGCACCGGTACTGGGCCCCCGACCACGTGCGACGCGAGGAGTACGCCTCCTTCTCCGAGCAGGACTGGGAGGACGCGGTCCTCGCGTCGTTGCGCACCGCGGTGGCACGGCGGACCGTCGCCGACGTCCCCGTCGGCGTCCTGCTCTCCGGCGGTCTCGACTCCAGCCTCATCACCGCGCTGCTCGCCGAACAGGGCCGGACCGACCTCGCCACCTACTCCATCGGCTTCGAGTCCGTGGGCGGTCGCGACGGGGACGAGTTCGAGTACTCCGACGCGATCGCGCAGCGGTTCGCGACGAACCACCACCGCATCCGGGTGTCCGGCGCCGAACTCGTCGGGGCGCTCGGGCACGCGGTCGACGCCATGAGCGAACCCGTGGTGAGCCACGACGTCGTCGCCTTCGACCTGCTCTCGCAGCAGGTCTCGCAGACCACCAAGGTCGTGCAGTCCGGTCAGGGGGCCGACGAGGTGTTCGGCGGCTACCACTGGTACCCACCGCTGTCCGGACTCACCCCGGCCCAGGGGGTCGACGCCTACGCGACGGCGTTCTTCGACCGCGACCACGCGGGGGTGGCGCAGGTCCTGAACCCGCAGTGGCTCACCTCCATCGACGTGTCGCGCGAGTTCCTGGAACAGCACTTCGCCCGACCCGGGGCGGACACGGCCGTCGACGCCGCGTTGCGCCTGGACACCGAGGTCATGCTGGTCGACGACCCGGTGAAGCGCGTCGACAACGCCACGATGGCCGGGGGGCTGGAGGCGCGCGTCCCCTTCCTCGACCACGAACTCGTCGAACTCGCCGCCGCGATCCCGCCGGAACTGCAACTCGTCGGCGGCGGCAAGGGAATCCTCAAGAGGGTCGGGTACCGGATGATCCCGCGCGAGGTCATCGACCGGCCGAAGGGGTACTTCCCCGTCCCGGCGATCACCCACCTCGAGGGCGAGGTGCTCGGTCTGGTGAAGGACGCGCTCACCAGTCGGGCCGCCCGGGACCGGGCGCTGTTCCGCCCCGGCCACGTCGACGGGCTGCTGGGAGACCCGAACTCCGAACTCACCCCGCTGCGGGGGAACAGGCTCTGGCAGCTGGGGCTGCTCGAGATGTGGTTGCAGCAGCACGGCATCGTCTGACCGGGGACGAGCGGTGACCACGACGAGACGACGTTCCGCGGTGGCCGGGTCGCGGCACCGTTCCCTGGACGTGCCGACCATCTCGACCCGGAACCGGCAGCGGCCACCCACGTGGTTCACCGCCGAGATGGCCGCCGACGTCGTCCTGGACATGGGCTGGGGTCGGTTGGTGTTCGGACAGACGTTCGCCGACCAGCGGGACGTGGTCGACGCCTGCGCGCCGAGGAGACCGGTGAACGCGACATCGCCGTGTACGTGCGGGACCCCCGGGTGCTGGTCGTTCTCGCGCCGCACGAACTCTGCCCGGATCCCTCGATCACGTTCCGGCTGCCGCTGAACCGCTACCGCGCCCCGCGGGACCGGAACCTGGACGTGTTCGTCCGGACGGTCCGCGACCGGACCCACGTCGTCATCGAGGCCGACGAACGTCCGGGGCTCGCCCACCACGCTCCGCGCCCGACGGCCGAGAGGTCCCTGGACCTGCTGTTCCTCGAGACCCGAGGGTTCACAGGATCCGCTCAGCGGCACTAGGGTCCGGCCATGGTGCGCAGAGTGGTCGGGGCATTGCTCGGGGCCATGACGTTGCCGGCGCTGCGCGGGAGGGTCGGCGACGAGGCGTTCTCGCGGATCCTGCGCTCCTGGTTCGAGCAGCAGCGGGGCCGGGCCGTGACCACCCCGCAGTTCGTCGCCCTCGCCGAGCAGTTCAGCGGGCAGGACCTCACCGCGTTCTTCGACGAGTGGTTGTTCACCCCGGCCAAGCCGGCGTCGCTGGGCTGACGTGCCCGAGGCCCACGTCCTGCACCGCCACGCCCGCGACCAGCGCGAGGCGCTGGCGGGTCAGGTGCTGTCCGTGACCAGCCCGCAGGGGAAGTTCGACGCGACCCCGTTCGACGGGCGCCGCCTCCTCGACGTCCAGGCGTACGGCAAGCACCTGCTGCACTCCTTCGAGGAGGCACCCGACCTCCACGTCCACCTGGGGCTGCGGGGGTTCTTCCTGCGCACCGAGGACCTGACCCTGCCCCCGCGGGGCGGGACGAGGATGCGGCTGGTGGGGGAGCGCACGGCGTTCTCGCTGATCGCGCCCAGCAGGTGCGAGGCGCTGGAGCAGGACGCGCGCGACGCACTGCTCGCGACCCTCGGTCCGGACCCGTTGCGGGTGGGCGCGGCCGCCCGCGACGAGGCGGCGCGGCGGCTCGCCGCGGCCCGGGGGGTCGTGGGGGCGACGTTGCTGGACCAGTCGGTCTGGGCCGGGATCGGCAACGCCTGGCGGGCGGAACTGCTCTTCCTCGCGGGGATCGACCCGTCCCGCCGCATCGACGTCGAGGAGGCCGCTCTGCTCTGGGACCTCGCCGTCGAGCACCTCA
This sequence comes from Kineococcus sp. AC630, assembly GCF_979255925.1. NCBI lineage: Bacteria > Bacillati > Actinomycetota > Actinomycetes > Kineosporiales > Kineosporiaceae > Kineococcus > Kineococcus sp. AC630. The sequence goes on along the minus strand of NZ_CEEDMJ010000009.1, from coordinate 25,317 downwards.
CCCTGGGGCTCGAGGCGGGCCAGGTGGTCTCCGATCCGAGCGCGCCGGACGAGCGCTGGGTCTACGAGCGCGAGACCTGCCGCCGGTGCGGGACGCCCGTCCGGAGCTGGACCCTGGCGGGCCGCACCGCCTGGGTCTGCCCCACCGACCAGTCCTGACCCCCGACCCGTGATCTCGCAGGAACCCCCGCCGGATCACGCGTCGGAGGGGAGCCGGGCCTCGAGGTGGGTGAGTTCGCGCTGGGCGCGGGTGACGCGCTCGTCGGCGCTGTGGGCACCGCGTTCGGCCGAACGCAGGGTGTCGGTGGCGGCGTCGAGCTGCTCGGTGACCGCGGCGAGCTTGGCCTGCAGGTCCTCCTGCCGACGGGCGAGGTCCTCGCTGCGACGCCGGGCCGAGCCGAGTTCCGCAGCGGCGGTGCCGGCGTCGTCGCGGGCCTCCGCCAGCTCCTCGCGGGCCGCGTCGACGGCCTCCTCGAGCTCGCGCCGCTCGCGGTCGCGGCGTTCGGCCTCGGCCCGTTCGCGTTCGGCCTCCTGGGCCGCCCTCTCCTCCCGCCGCGCCTTCAGCTCGTCCTGGGGCACCGGTCGGCGGGCGTGGGTCTTCTTCGCCGCGGGGGCGGGGCGGACGGGGGAGTCCGCGGCGCTCGCCCCGTCGAGGTCGACCTCGCCGAAACCCGTCGCCTCCAGCGGGCGGACCAGCGTCCCGGAGCGGACGGCGTCCGCGGCCGCGGGGTCGCTCATGCCGGCGCGGAGGGTGGCGACGACCTTCTCGCCCACGTCGAGGCTGAGACGCACACCGGCGGCGAGGGTGAGCCGCCCGGCCTGGACGCGCATCGCGTCCAGGACCTGGTGCTGCTGCACCCCGAGCTCACGCAGTTCCGGACCGGCGAGCGAGGCCGTCGCCTCCCGCATCGCGGCCCCGAGCTCCAGCAGCTGCTCGACCTCGTCGCGGCGTTCGCGGACGAGCAGGTTCACGGCCCACGCGGGGACGGGGGGCTTCTTCAGGCCGGCGATCCGACCGGCCAGTTCGCGGTCCCCGTCGTCGCGGGCCTCACGGGCCCAGCGGTCCCGGGTCGCGGTGAACTCGCCGGGCGGCACCGCGTAGAGCTCGTCGAGCAGGGTGGGGAAGTCCACGGTGACATCGTGGCACGACTGCCCTCAGCGATCGACTGACTACTGAGTGTCACAAATGACGGTCTCCACGTAAAGGTCTTGTTTCGCGGCCCGTCTCCGGCGGCACGACCCGCGATGAGGTCTAGCTTGTGGGAATGGGCGCGGAGATGACTCTCGGAGCGGAAGAGGAACTCCACCTGATCGACCTGGAGAGCTGGCAACTGTCGGCACGCGCTCCCCAGGTGCTGTCCCGGCTGGACAGCGCCTCCTACTCCGCCGAACTGCAACGCACCACGGTGGAGACCAACACCGACGTGGTGTCGACCCTGACGGAACTGCGCGAGGAACTCCTGCGGTTGCGCAAGGGTCTGGTCGAGGCCGCCAGCCGCGACGGGCTCGGGGTCGCCGCCGTCGGCACGGCACCTCGTTCGACGTTCACCGACTTCGAGCTCACCGCGACCGGACGCTACGGGCGCATGCAGGAGCAGTACCGGCTCCTGGTGGACGAACAGCTCATCTGCGGCACCCAGATCCACGTCGGGATCGCCGACCGGGACCTGGCCGTCGAGATCATGCAGCGGATCGCCCCGACCCTCCCCGTCCTGCTGGCCCTCTCGGCCAGCTCGCCGTTCTGGAACGGTCAGAACACCGGCTACGCGAGCATCCGCACCACGATCTGGCAACGCTGGCCCAGCGCCGGGACCACCGGTGCCCTGGAGTCGGCGGCGGAGTACGACGAACTCCTCGACGACCTCATCGCCTCGGGAGTCATCGCCGACCGCAAGATGGCCTACTTCGACGTCCGGCCCAGCTCGCACGCGCCCACCCTGGAACTCCGCGTCTGCGACGCCTGCCCGCTCGTCGACGACGCCGTGCTCATCGCCGGGTTGTTCCGCGCCAGCGTGCGCGCCGCCGAGCTGGACATCGAGGCCGGGCGCCCGCGGCCGCAGGCCCCGTCGCCGCTCTACCGGGCCGGGATCTGGCAGGCCGCTCGCGGTGGTCTCTCCGGCGACCTCCTCGACGGCAACGACCACCCGCGTCCGCTGCCGGCCCCGGAAGCCGTCCGCACGCTGCTGGGGCGGCTGCGTCCGCAGCTGGAGGAACTGGGCGACTGGGACGAGGTGGCGGAGCTCACCGAGGCGACGCTCGCCCGCGGGAACTCCGCCGACCGCCAGCGCGCGGCGTTCGTCGAACGGGGCGAACTGGACGACGTCGTGCGTCTCGTCGTGGAGGAGACCCACGGCTCGGCCGCCGGGGAGGCCCCGGCGACGGCCGCCCTGCGGCGCTACCGCACCCGCGCCGGGGACGAGGCCGTGGGCGTCAGCGCCCAGCCGCGCCCCGCCTACCGCGAGGTCATCGAGCACGTCCGCACCCTGGGCCCGGCCGGTGTCGCCGCGGCCGAGGCCGAACGGGACGCCTGGGCGCGTGAGCGCCACCTCGCCTACGTGGTGAGCGGCCCGGAGGGCCTCGTCGAGAAGCCCTTCCACGTCGACCTCGTGCCGCGCGTGATCCTGCCCCACGAGTGGCAGCAGGTGCGGCGCGGTCTCGTGCAGCGGGCCCGGGCGATCGAGTGCTTCCTGCGCGACGTCTACGGAGCCCAGCGGATCCTGCACGACGGGGTCCTGACCCGCGACGCCGTCGTCGGTGCCCCCGGGTGGGAGTCGCAGGCGACGCGGCTGCCCGACGACGTGGTGCGCGCGCCCGTCATGGGTTTCGACCTGATCCGCAACGAGTACGGCGGCTGGCGGGTCCTGGAGGACAACGTCCGCAACCCCAGCGGCGCCGCCTACGGGATCGCGGCCCGGGCTCTGGTGGACGCGGTCGTGCCCGACATGCCGCGGCCGGCGGCGATGCTGGACCCGGCCACCGCCTTCGAGCGCCTGCGCTCGACGTTGCTGTCGCGCTCGCGTCCCGGGATGCGCCCGGTGCTGCTCTCGAGCGGCCCGGCCAGCGCCGCCTGGTTCGAGCACCGCAAGCTCGCCGACGGGGCCGGGTTGCTGCTGGTCGGCGCCGACGACCTCGACGTGCAGCGCGGCCGCGTCGTGCACCGGGGGACGGGGGACCCCGTCGGGGCCGTCTACCTCCGCCTCGACGGGGAACTGCTGGACCTCTGCGACCACGCCGGGCGCCGGATCGGCCAGGAGGTCTTCGACGTCGCCGTCGCGGGCGGGGTCGTGCTGGCCAACGCACCGGGCAACGGCATCGCCGACGACAAGGCGATGTACCGCTCGGTGCCGGAGTTCATCAACTACTACCTCGAGGAACGCCCGCTGCTGGAGTCGGTGCCCACCTACCGCCTCAGCGACGAGGTCGAACGTCGGGCCGTGCTGGAACGCGTGGGGGAACTCGTGACGAAACCCGTCGACGGATACGGCGGTGAGGGCGTGCTGATCGGGCCCTACGCGAGCGCGGCGGAGGTCGCAGCCCGACGCCAGGAGATCGCCGCGGAACCGTCGAACTGGGTCGCGCAGGAGGTCGTGCAGTTGTCCTCCGTGCCGAGCTGGAACGCCGGGAGCGCGACGCTGCAACCGCGACGCGTGGACCTGCGGGCGTTCGTCTACGTCACCGGGACGGGCGAGGAGGAGTGCCACCTCGCGGACGTGGCGCTCACCCGGGTCGCGCCCGAGGGCAGCCTCGTCGTGAACTCCTCGCGCGGCGGCGGCGCCAAGGACACCTGGATCCTGCGCGGCGACGACGACCAGGAGGGAGAGGCCCGTGTGCGGACTCGCCGGTGAGGTCAGGTTCGACGGGGCGAGCGCCGACGTCGCGGCGCTGGCCCGGATGACCGGTTGCCTGGTGCACCGGGGACCGGACGGGGACGGGATCTGGGCCCGCGGTCCCGTCGCACTGGGCCACCGGCGACTCTCCATCATCGACCTCTCACCCGCGGGTGCGCAGCCGATGGTCGACAACACCGCGGGGATCACCGTGGTCTTCAACGGCTGCATCTACAACTACCGGGAACTGCGGGCCGAGCTGCAGGCCGCCGGGCACCGGTTCTTCTCCACCTCCGACACCGAGGTCGTCGAGAAGGCCTACGCGCAGTGGGGAACCCGCTTCGTCGAGCACCTGCTCGGGATGTTCGCGATCGCCCTGGTGGAACACGAGAGCGGCCGGTTGGTGCTGGCCCGCGACCGGCTCGGGATCAAACCCCTCTACGTCGACACCCGGGCCGACCGGGTGCGGTTCGCCTCCACCGTCCAGGCCCTGCTCGCCGGTGGCGGTGTCGACACCAGCATCGACCGCGAGGCGCTCGCCCAGTACCTGACCTTCCACTCCGTCGTCCCCGCCCCCCGCACGATCCTGACGGGGGTGCGCAAGCTCCCGCCCGCGACCGTCCGCGTGGTCGAGCGCGACGGCAGGTCCACCGACACGACCTACTGGGAACCGGAGTTCACCCGCTCGCAGGAGTTCGCCGGCTGGAGCGCGCGGGACTGGGAACAGGGCCTGCTGGAGAAGCTGCGCGTCGCGGTGGAACGCCGGATGGTCGCCGACGTCCCCGTCGGGGTCCTCCTCTCGGGCGGTCTCGACTCCAGCCTCGTCGTGGCCCTGCTCGACGCGGCGGGCCAGCGCGACCTGGCGACGTTCAGCATCGGGTTCGACTCCGCCGGCGGGGAGTCGGGCGACGAGTACGAGTACTCCTCGCTGGTCGCGAAGGAGTTCGGGACCGACCACCACCGCATCCACGTCGACTCCTCCCGGTTGCTGCCGGGGATCGACGCGGCCGTGGACGCCATGAGCGAACCCATGGTCAGCCACGACTGCGTGGCCTTCCTGCTGCTGTCGCAGGAGGTCTCGAAGTCGGTCAAGGTCGTCCAGTCCGGCCAGGGCGCGGACGAGGTGCTCGGCGGGTACAGCTGGTACCCACCGCTGGCGGGGGTTCCCCGGGCGGACGCCGTCGAGGCCTACGCGCAGGTGTTCTTCGACCGTCGCTACGCCGGCCTCGCCGACGTGCTGGCCCCGGAGTGGCTGCCGGGCTCGGACACCCCGGGGAACTTCATCACCGAGGCGTTCGGCCGTCCGGGCGCGGAGACCTCGCTCGACGCGGCGCTGCGCAACGACACGACCGTCATGCTCGTCGACGACCCGGTGAAGCGCGTCGACAACATGACGATGGCGCACGGCCTGGAGGCGCGCGTCCCGTTCCTCGACCACGAACTCGTCGAGTTCGCCGGCCGGATCCCGCCGGAACTGAAACTCGCCGACGGCGGGAAGGGGGTCCTCAAGCGGGCCGCGCGCGGGTTGGTCCCCGACGCCGTCATCGACCGCACGAAGGGGTACTTCCCGGTCCCGGCGATCCGTCAGCTCGAGGGCCCCTACCTCCAGCGGGTCCGCGACGCCCTCACCGACCCCGCGGCGAAGCGGCGCGGGTTGTTCCGGCCCGAGGTCGTCGACCGGTTGCTCGCCGACCCCAACGTCGACCGCACCCCGCTCGGGTCCAACGTGCTGTGGCAGCTGGCGTTGCTGGAGATGTGGTTGCAGCACCACGACGTGGGGTGAGCGGATCGGCCCGGGGTCCCGGTGCGCCTCCCGTTCCCCCGCGACGGGGGCCGTGGGTGCAGCATGGGGGTGTGGAGCACCGAACCCTCGAGCAGGATCCGCCGTCCGCCTCCCCGCTGGAGGACGCTCTCGCGCTGGGCGACGAACTCGTCGCCGCCTGGGGCAGCTGGCGACCCACGATGACCCCCGACGCCCGCCAGGTCGCGTTCGTCTCCGACCGTTCCGGGATCCCGCAGCTGTGGATCCAGGAGGTCGTCCTGGACGGGGAGATGCCCGCGGCGCGTCACGTCCACCTCTCACCCGACCCCGTGGTGTCGGTGTCGTGGGCCGCCGACAGCCGCTGGCTCGCGTGCTCGGTGGCCGTCGGTGGGGGTGTGCGGACCGAGGTGTGGGTGGTGCGCCCCGACGGTAGCGACGCCCGCCGGATCGCGGGGGACGCCCACGAGCACGCCGAGCTCGGGCCCTGGACCCGCAGCGGCCACCGGGTCGTGGTGACGTTCCCGCCCGTCGGGGGGAGACCCTCGCGCTGCTACCTCGGCGACCCGGCGACCGGCCGGCTGGACCCGCTGGCCGAGGGTGACCTCGTCCACGTCCTCGACGTCTCGCAGGAGGAACGCTTCCTCGTCGTCGTCGACGGTGAACGCGGCCAGCAGTTCTGCGTGGTCGTCGACCGGCTCATCGACGAGCACCAGCCGCTGCTGCCGCACGGGGCCACCGGCTCCACCGACGTGGCCCTGTTGCGTCCGGCCCCCGCCGGTGACACCGGTCCGGTCTACGTCTACCTCGCCTCCGACGTGGGGTTGCCGCGGCGCCAGCTGATCGGGATGCCCTTCGGGCCCAACGGCTACCGCGGGGAGGCGCAGACGCTCGCCGCGCGCGACGACGCGGAACTCGAGTTCGTCGACGGCGACGACGCGGGGACGCTGCTGCTGCTGGTGTGGAACGTCGCCGGAGCCAGCGAGCTGGAACTCTTCGACACCACGACGCGGGAACGGACCCGGTTGCACGGTCTGCCGGGTCTGGTCGCGACCGACCCGGTCCTCTCCCGGGACGGGCGCAGCGTCGTCCTCGGCGTCGAAGGGCCCTCGCGCCCGCGCGAACTCTGGCACCTGGACACCGCGACGGGGGAGTGGACGAGGATCACGCACTCACCGGAACTCCCCGTCCGCGACCTCGTCGTCCCCACGCTGGAGACCTACGCGGCGCACGACGGGCTGACGCTCACCGGCTGGCTGTACGAGGCACCGGACCCGTCCGGCGCGGCGGCCCTGAGCCTGCACGGTGGTCCGGAGGCGCAGGAACGTCCCACCTTCAACGCGATGGTCCAGACCCTCGTCGCCGCCGGCATCACGGTGTTCGCCCCCAACGTGCGGGGCTCCTCGGGGTTCGGTCGGGAGTTCGTGCACGCCGACGACGTCGAGAAGCGTCACGACGCCTTCGCCGACGTCCTCGCGACGGCCGAGCACCTGGTGGCCAGGGGGTTCGCCGACGCGGACCGGATCGCCGTCACGGGTCGTTCCTACGGCGGGTACCTCACCCTCGCCTCGTTGGCCTTCTCGCCGGGCGTGTTCGCCGCCGGCATCGACATCTGCGGCATGAGCGACCTCACGACGTTCTACCGCGACACCGAACCCTGGATCGGGGCGGCGGCGGTCAGCAAGTACGGGCACCCCGAACACGACCGGGTCCTGCTGGAGGAGCTCTCGCCGTTGCGTCGCGCCGACGCGATCGACGTCCCCCTCCTCGTCGTGCACGGGGAGCTGGACACCAACGTCCCGATCGGCGAGGCGCGCCAGATCGTGGCCGCGCTGCGCGGGCTGGACCGGCAGGTGGACTACCTCGAGCTGGCCGGCGAGGGGCACGACTACCGCCGCGCGGAGTCGCGGCGGACGCTGACGCGCAGCGCGGTCAGCTTCCTCACCGCGCACCTGCGAGCGGTCTCCTGAGGGCACCGCGGGGACGGGTGCGCGAGCGAACGAGACGCCCAGCGGCGCGACCGACCTGCCCATCGACGTCGAGTACCTGACCACGACGCTCGTGGAGCTGCTGCGGATCCCCAGCCCCTCGGGGCGCACAGCGCCCGCTTCGCCGAGGGCGCGCACGTCACGATCTTCACCCGACGACGCCGTCGTCGTGGCCGGCGAGAACTCCCGGGAGGAACTCGCGGGCATCACCGTGCTCGACATGACGGTCCCCTTCGACCACCACCTGTCCCGTCGGCTGCACTCCCTGGCCGAGGAGCACGGCGTCCCGGCCGTGCGCGACGTGTACCGGCACCACCGCTCCGACGCGGCGCCCGCCCTCGAGGCCGGGATCGAGGCCCGGCACGCGCTGCTGGGTTTCGGTCTCGACCCCGGCCACGGTCACGAGCGGGCCCACGTCGACGGCCTCGTCGCCCTCGCGCGGTTGCTCGTGGTCCACCTGCAGAGCGGGTCGACGTTGACGACCGGGACCACGCCGGGGCCGGCCGCCTCGCCGACTTCCCCAGCGTCAGCGTGCAGCCGGCCGACCCCGAACCCGTCGACCGCACGGTCGTCCCGGACTGAGCGATGAGTCCGGCGGCGGCGCCGGGTCACCACCCCGACAGCACACCCGAGGTCGAGGAGGACACCATGGCCCTGCCGGACGTCGTGACCCGTGAGGCGTGGTTGCGCGAGCGCAAGGAACTGCTGCAGCGGGAGAAGGCGGCGACCCGGGCCCGGGACGCCCTGAACGCCGACCGGCGGCGGCTGCCGATGGTCGAGGTCGAGGACGACTACCGCTTCACCGGGCCCGACGGGGAACTCACGCTCGCCGACCTCTTCGACGGGCACTCGCAGCTGATCGTGCAGCACGTGATGTTCGACCCGTCGTGGGACGAGGCGTGCTCGGCCTGCACCGCCGGTCTGGACGAACTCTCCCCGGGGTGGCTGACCCACCTGCGCGCCCGGCGGACGACGTTCGCCGCGGTGTCCCTGGCACCGCACGAGAAGCTGGCGAAGGTCGCCGCCTCCCGGGGGTGGAGCTTTCCGTGGGTGTCGTCCGGGGGGAGCCGGTTCAACCGCGACTTCCACGTCACCCTGGACCCGGCGGCGGGGCTGACCGAGTACAACTACCGCGACGCCGAGGGCGCCTCCGGGGAACAGCCCGGTGTGAGCTGCTTCCTGCGCGAGGGGGGCCGGACCTTCCACACCTACTCCAGCTTCGCCCGCGGGGTCGAGTACCTCGGTGGGGCCTACTCCTGGCTCGACCTCACCGTGTTCGGGCGGCAGGAGGACTGGGAGGAACCGGCGGACCGGGTCGTCGACGCGCGGAGCGCGATGCCGAACTTCGCCGAGTAGGCCGAGCTCCGAGCAGCCCGGCTCCCCGGAGGGGCGCGAGGAGGGGCGGGCGGGGTGTGGCACCCTTCCCCGGTGCGCTGGCTCGTCGTGGACAACCACGACTCCTACACCCACAACCTGGTCCAGCTGCTGGCGGTCGCCACCGGGACCGACCCGGTCGTGGTGAGCGACGACGACGTCGCGCCCGGCGAGCTGGACCTCGCGGGGTTCGCGGGGATCGTCGTCTCGCCCGGTCCGGGGCACCCGGGCAACGCGCGGGACTTCGGGCTGGCGGCCGACGTGCTCGCCCGCGCGCAGGTCCCCGTCCTGGGGGTGTGCCTGGGGATGCAGGGGATCGCCCTGGCCGAGGGGGCCGTGGTCGACCTCGCGCCGCAGCCGCGGCACGGTTTCGTGGACCGGGTCCGGCACGACGGGACGGGCGTGCTCGCCGGGCTGCCCGACGGCTTCGCCGCGACCCGGTACCACTCCTTCCGGGTCGCGGAACCGCTGCCGGAGACCCTGGAGGCCCTGGCCTGGGGGTCCGACGGCGTCCTCATGGCGTTGCGGCACCGGACCCGTCCGCTGGTCGGGGTGCAGTTCCACCCCGAGTCGGTCGCGAGCACCACGGGGGCGCGGATCGTCGAGAACTTCGTGCGGTGGTGCGAACGGTGGACGGCGCGTCCGCGCTACCGGCTGCACGCTCGAAGGACCAGGCCCGCCGTGGACGCGGAACGGGCCTTCGCCCACCTCTTCGCCGGGTCCGACGCCGCGTTCTGGCTGGACTCCGCGGCACGCGGCGCGGGGTCGGGGCGGTTCTCCTTCCTGGGGGCCGGGGACGGGACCGGCGTGGACTCCCTCGCCGCCCTGGCGGGGGCGCTGCGCGAACGCACCGTGGCCGGTGCGGAGGCGGTGCCGTTCGAGTTCGCCGGGGGTTTCGTCGGGTGGGCGGGGTACGAGGCGCGTGACGAGTGCGGGTTCCCGACGGCGCGACGGGACGAGACCCCGGCCTGCTCCTGGACCTTCTGCGACCGCTTCGTCGCCGTCGACCACGACGAGGACGCGACCTGGGTGGTCGCGTTGTCGCTGGGCGGTGCGGAACCACGGTGGATCGGGGAGACCGCCGAGGCGCTGGCCGACCTCCCCCCGCTACCGGAACCGGTTGCGGCGCAGGACCTCCCGGTGATCCTGGACACCGCACCCGCGGACTACCGGCAGGACGTGCTCGCCGCGCAGCGGCAGTTGCGGGCGGGGGAGAGCTACGAGATCTGTCTGACCACGCAGGCCCGTGTCCCCGCGCAGGGTCGTCCGTTCGAGGTCTACCGCCGGTTGCGGCGCGCCAACCCGGCGCCCTACGCGGCGTACCTGCGCTGCGGTGACGTCGTGGTGGCGGGGAGTTCGCCGGAACGGTTCCTGCGCATCGGCAGTTCCGGCGCGGTCGAGACCCGGCCCATCAAGGGCACCGCGGCCCTCGACACCGATCCCGCTGCGCTGCAGGCCGACCCGAAGACCCGGGCGGAGAACCTCATGGTCGTCGACCTGCTCCGCAACGACCTCGGCCGGGTCTGCACCCCCGGCAGCGTCACGGTGCCCGACCTCATGACGGTCGAGACGCTGCCCACCGTGCACCAGCTCGTCACCACCGTGCGGGGGCGGTTGCGCCCGGAGGTGTCGGCGGTGGACTGCCTGCGCAGCTGCTTCCCGCCCGGCTCGATGACGGGGGCCCCGAAGCTCCGGACGACGGAGATCATCGACGCCCTGGAACAGCGGGCCCGGGGGATCTACTCCGGGACGATCGGCTGGTTCTCCACCACCGGGGCGGCCGACCTCGCCGTCGTCATCCGCACCGCCGTCCTCGTCGGCGGGGAGTGGCGGGTCGGGGCGGGCGGCGCGATCGTGCTCGACTCCGACCCGGACGCCGAGGTCGCCGAGGTGCTGCTGAAGCTGCGGGCCCCGCTGAGTGCCCTCACCACCGACACGGACTGGAGCGTTCCGCGGCTCTGAGGCCTGCGCGAGCCGCGGAACGCTCCACTCGCTCAACCCCGGGGCTGCAGCGTCCGGTTCCAGAGCGCCGCCCCCGCGATGTCGCGCAACGTCACCGTGAGCCCTTCGGTGTCCGGGTCGATCTCGACCTCACCGAAGAACTGCGAGCCCTCCAGCGGCGAGGTGTTCGCGTGCGGCGGCACCGACTGGAACACGACCTCCGGACCGAACGTCGCGTCCAGCTCGCTGGGGCCGAAGGAACCCGCGTGCAGCGGTCCGGACACGAACTCCCAGAAGTCGTCGAACTCCGTGAACGCCGCGCGCGAGGGGTCGTAGTGGTGGGCGGCGGTGTAGTGCACGTCCGCGGTGAGCCAGACGTGGTTGCGGACCCCGCGGTTCTTCAGCTCGCGCAGGATCCAGGCGATCTGCTGTTCCCGCCCGCGCGGGACCCCCGGGTCGCCCTGCGCGATCGCCTCGATCCCGTTCGACGCGGCGTCGGGGACGACGAGCCCGATCGGCATGTCGGCCTGGACGACCTTCCACCGCGCGGTCGAGGCGGCCATCGCCTCCACCAGCCACTGCGCCTGCTCCGTCCCCAGGATCCCACCGTCGGGACGGACCCCGCCACCGGCCCAACCCCACGGGTTCGCGTCGCGGTAGGTCCGCATGTCGAGGACGAACACGTCCAGCAACGGGCCGAAGGAGAACTGGGAGTAGACCTTCCCGTCCCGGCGCTGCGAGATCGGGACGTACTCGCGCCAGGCCTGCTCGCCGCGCATCCACAGCACGTCGACGCGCTTCTCGGTGTAGGCGGGGTCGTCGAGGATCTCGTGCGGGAACCAGTTGTTGTGCACCTCGTGGTCGTCCCACTGGTTCACCTGCGGGACCCTGGCGAAGAAGTCCCGGTACGCCTGGTCCTCCAGGTTGTACCGGAACGCCCCGCGGAAGTCGTCGAGGGTCTGCGCCACGTGCGACTTCGCCTCGGTGACGACGTTGCGGTAGACCCGGCCGTCCGGGAGGGTCACGTCGCCGGAGATGACGCCGTCGGCGTAGATGGTGTCCCCGGAGTGCAGGAAGAAGTCGGCGTCGCGTTCGGCCATCGACCGGTAGATGGGGAAACCCCCGAGGTCGGGGTTGCGGCCCCAGCCCTGACCGGCCTGGTCACCGCTCCACAGGAACCGGATGCGCCGGTGGTCGCCCGTCGTGGGGGCGGTGCGCAGGAAACCCTCGAGCGAGTCGCCGTCCGGGCGGTGGGCGTCGGGTTCGCCGAGGACCACGCGGTAGGGGACGTCGGCGGCGGACGGCAGCCCGGTGACGTCGAGGCGTCCGGTGAAGTCGCTCGTCGCGGTGAGCAGCGGTCCGCGGTAGGTGCGGCAGTCGGCGCCGAAGGAACCCGTGGGGGAGACCTGGACGAACATCCGGGCGGTGCGGTCGGCGCGGGTCCAGATCGTCGCGGTGTTCGAGGTGACGTCACCGGACTGGACGCCGTGGGTGATGCTCGGCATCCCGGAACGCATCAGCCCGGGGACGAGCAGGCCGCTGCCACCGGCGGCGAGGAGCGAACGGCGCGAGAAGGGGGAGGAGGGGATCGACACCCGGCGAAGGCTGTCGGGTCCAGGTGACATCGCTGTGCAGGGCGGGAGAACTCTCAGTGAAGGGGTGGGCGTTCCAGCGCGACCTGCTGCAGGCGCCGGGTGAGGTCGGCGTCGCCCGGCAACGGGGTCCCGTCGACGCTGAGGACCGCCGCCGCGCCCCGCAGGCTCGAGAGCAGCCACACCCCGTCGGCGCGGAGGAGTTCCTCCGGGCGGCGCAGCACCTCGCGGGCGGGTCCGACCGCGGCCAGGGTGGTTCCCGGGAGAACCCCGCGCCCGGCCGGCACCGGGGTGTGCCACGCCCCGTCCAGGTGCCAGAGGAGATTCGCCGTCGGCCCCTCCAGCAGGAACCCCTGCGCGTCCACGAACAGCGCGTCGTCGGCGCCGCGGCGGGCCGCCTCGCGCAGCGCGGCCCCGTTCACCGCGTAGGAGGAGGTCTTCACCGCGCCGAGCAACCACGGTGCGCCGGCCACCGCCACCGTCCCGCGGGCCAGGGTGACGACGTGCACCCCGTCGCGTCCCGCCAGCACGGACGCGGGCAGGGGCCGGACCGTCGCCACCCCCGAGCCGCTGCGGGACAGGGAGAGACGCAGCACCGCCTCGACGCCGTCCGGTACCTCGTCCACGAGGGCCGCGCTCAGGGCGGTCCACCCGGCCCGGTCGAAGGACGTGTCGAGGGCGGCGGCCGACCGTTCGAAGCGGTCCAGGTGCTCCTCGAGCCGCACCACGTGCGCGGGCCGGCCGCCGTGGACCAGGATCGTCTCGAAGCACCCCTCACCCCGCAGTCCCGCGTCGTCGGCCGGGACGACCGCGGCGTCCCACGCGACCTCCCCGGGGCCCAGCACCGCGGTGCGGGGGCGGACGGGGTTCACCGGGGCATCGTCGCACCCTAGGGTTCCCGGTGTGGTGGGCAGCGACGTGGCCGGACCCGGGTCCCCCGTGGACGGGGCGGTCCTGCGGGCCGTCCTGCGCGACGTCCTCGCGGTCGAGGACGAGGTGGCGGCGCGGGTCGCCGACGACCTCTCGACCGTCCTGACCGTGGACCGCCCGGACTGGGCGGGCCGGGTCGGCGACGTGCTCGCCCGGGTCGGTGCGGGGTTCCCGGAGGTCGAGGACGCGGAGTTCCGCTGGTTCGTCGACCTCGTCGCCGACGTCCACCTCGCGAACCCCTCGACCTGGCCGGACCTGCGGTGGCACCCCGGCCGGACCACGCCGATCGCCGGGGTCGACGACGTCGCCGCGGGTTTCCGCACCCCGGGCGAGGTGGGGGACCGCTACGACGTGGTGGTCGTCGGTTCCGGCGCCGGCGGTGGGGTCGCGGCGTGGAAGCTCGCGGAGTCCGGGCGTCGGGTGCTGCTCGTCGAACGAGGCGACTGGCCGGGCACCGCGGAACTCTCGCGGGACCACCTGCGCAACCCTCGGGCGGCGACCGGTCTGGACCCGCTGACCGGACCGCGCGGTGCTGAGGACCCGCGCACGCTGGCCGGGCGGGTGCTGCGGCCGGGGGACGGCGGGTGGAACGCCAACGCGATGCTCGTGGGCGGCGGCACCCGGGTCTACGGCGCGCAGGCCTGGCGGTTCGCCCCCGACGACTTCCGGATGGCCACCCGGTACGGGGTTCCCGACGGCAGCGCGCTGGCGGACTGGCCCATCGGCTACGCCGACCTCGAGCCCTACTACGACGAGATCGAGTGGACCTTCGGCGTCAGCGGGCGGGCCGAGGGGGACACCGCGGCGGGGCCCCGGCGTCGGCCGTACCCCATGCCGCCGCTGCCGGGCGGGGTCCAGGAACGGGTGCTCGCGGCGGGGGCCGCGACCCTCGGCCTGAGCACGACGGCCGTCCCGCTGCTGGTGAACACCCAGGAGTTCGGCGGCCGGGCGGCCTGTGCCCGGTGCGCGCAGTGCGTGGGTTTCGCCTGCCCCGTCGACGCCAAGACGGGGACGCACAACACGGCCGTGCCGTGGGCGGTGGCGAGCGGGAACTGCGACGTCGTGTCCGGCGCGCGGGTGGACCGCGTCCTGCCCGGGACCGCCGGCCGCGTCGCGGGGGTCTCCCTCGTCGGGACCCTCGACGGCGTCGCCTGGCGGCGCACCGTCCTCGCGGAGGAGGTCGTGCTGGCCGCCGGGGCCGTGGAGACGGCACGGGTGCTGTTGACGAGCGCGCACGACGGCGACCCGGCGGGGATGGGCAACGCCACCGACCAGGTCGGGCGCCACCTGCAGGGCCACGTCTACGGCGGGGCCACCGCGGTGTTCGCCGAGGAGGTCGTGGACCTCCTCGGGCCCGGGCCGGCCATCGCGACCGGCGACCTCCGGCACGGCAACCCCGGCCTCGTGGGCGGCGGGATGCTCGCGAACGAGTTCGTCCCCACGCCCGCGGGCACCCGCCGAGCGCTGGTGGCGGCGGGTTTCCTCCCGGCGCGGGGACCGGCCGCCCGCTCCGGGCTGCGGGAACTGGCCCGGCACCTGGTGCAGGTCGTGGGACCGGCGCAGGAGGTCACGCTCGCGTCGTCGCGGGTGCGCCTCGACCCCCGCGTGCGGGACGGTTCCGGGGTCGCGGTCGCGCGGTTCTCGGGCGGCATCCACGGCGAGGACCGGCGGACCCAGGAGTTCCTCTCGGCCCGGGCTGCGGACTGGCTGTCGGCGTCCGGCGCGTCGCGGGTGGCGCACCGTCCGCCGCCGGGTCTCGGGCCGAGCGGCGGTCAGCACCAGGCGGGGACCGCCCGGACGGGAACGGACCCTGCGCGTTCGGTGACCGACCCGTGCGGACGGGTCTGGGGCTACCGGAACCTCCGCGTCGTCGACGCGTCCCTGCACGTCACCAACGGCGGGGTGAACCCGGTCCTGACGGTCCTCGCCGGAGCCGCCCGGATCGCCGACGACATGGTCCGGGGGAGCACCCGCCGCTCGCCCGCCTGATCACCGTCGGGCATCACCGTCGGGCATCACCGTCGGGCATCACCGACCGAGCGCGCCGGCCCACGCCTCGCCCGCCGTCCGCACCGGCCCGCCCGTGGCCAGCGACTCGGCGATGGCCAGCGACAGCAACTGGTCCTGGGCGGCCTCGGCCAACGGGTACGGTCCGGGCCCCTCACCGCGGGCCCAGGTGCCCGCGCGCTCCAGCAGCGTGGCGACCGCGATCTCCTCGTCGGAGAGGCGCGCCCCGACGTAGGGGTTGCGGAACAGGACCTCCCCGTCCGCGGAGAGGACGTCGAGGTCGAAGCCCTGGACGTCCTGGTGGTGCCCGGTCTGGCGGCGCTCGATCGAGGACGTCAGCACCGTGGTCGCGTCCGCGAGGCGGACGAGGCGGTCGTCGACCAGCTCCCCGAGGCTGCCGCGCACGACGAGCCGCCGGTGGCGCAGCGGGTTGCGGGTCTGGGTCTCGGTGAAGTCGTAGAGCGCGCTGCGGCCGTCGCCGAAGTCGAACGTGGCGATCGTGGTGACCTGGGGGCGCGGTGCGGCGTTCCCGGTCCAGCCGGCGCGGGTGATCGGGTCGGCCAGGGGGGCCGTCGTGGCGCTCGCCACGACCCGGGCGGGCTCCGCGCCGAGACCCAGGAACCCGCGGACCATCGAGGTGGCGTGGTGCAGCTGGGTGGAGGACACCTGGACCGAGGTCGGGGTCCCCAGCGAGCCCCATCGGACCAGCTCGAGGCGGGCCGCGTTGTGCGGGGACAGCAGGTACTGCTCCGCCACCTGCACCCGGGCGTCCGGCCCGGTCGCGGCCCAGAACGACCGCAACCCGCCGAGGTCGGCGGCCGGCGGGGTCTCCGTCAGCACCGCGGCGCCCCGCTCCAGCAGCTCCACCACCAGTCCCGGGGCGGCCGCGGCGGCCACCGAGACGACGACGAGGTCCGGGGCGGCGCCCAGCAGCCCGTCGAGGTCGCGGTGGACGGGGAGCCCCCGTGCGGTGGCCCTCGCCGCGGCGGCGTCGCTGCGGACCAGGACGCCGCTCACCTCGAAGTGCTCCGGCAGCCGCGCCACCAGGTCCAGGTGCAGACCGGCGCGGAAACCTCCCCCCGTGAGGGCGATGCGCGCGGGTCGGGTGGGGAGGCTCACCCCGCCGACGGTAGTGGCGCCAGGACGCGTGTCCACCCGGCCGCACGGGGTAGCTGGACCCCGTGAGCGTGCGCATCGGCATCTCGGGGTGGAGCTACCGCGCCTGGCGGGGGGACTTCTACCCCGCGGGCCTGCGCCGGCGCGACGAGCTCGCCCACGCCGCGGCCCGGCTGTCGACGATCGAGATCAACGGGTCGTTCTACTCGCTGCAACGCCCGACGACCTACGCGACGTGGCGCGAGCAGACCCCGGACGGGTTCGAGTTCGCCGTCAAGGGCGCCCGCTTCGTCACCCACCTCAAGCGGCTGCGGGACGTGGAGCGCCCGCTGGCCAACTTCTTCGCCTCCGGGGTGCTGGCCCTGCAGGACCGGCTGGGACCCGTGCTCTGGCAGCTGCCCGAGAGCGTGCACTACGACGAGGAGGTCGTGGCCACCTTCCTCGCGCTGCTGCCGCGGACCGTCGGGCAGGCCGCGGCCCTGGCCCGGCGCCACGACGAGAGGCTGCCACCGGAGCGGGCGCTCACCCGGGCACCGCGGGGCTTCGCCGGACGGCGCGTCCGCCACGCCCTGGAGTTCCGGCACGAGTCCTTCTGCACCGAGAAGGCGCTCGCGCTGCTGCGCGCCCACGACGTCGCCTGCGTGGTCGCCCAGTCGGCCGGGCGGTGGCTGCAGGCCGAGGCCGTCACCAGCGACCTGGTCTACGTCCGCCTGCACGGCGACGAGGAGCTCTACAGCAACGCCTACTCCGACGCGGCGCTGGACGCCTGGGCCGCGAAGGTCCGTGCCTGGTCGCGCACCGCGGACGTCGTCGTGTACTTCGACAACGACGCCCACGGCCACGCTCCGCACGACGCGTTGCGGCTCGCCGCGCGGCTGCCGGAGGCGGACACGGGGAACGCGGAGGCCCTCCGGGCGAGGGCTCGTTAGGATCGGGGACGACAGCGCACCCCTCAGCACGGAGGCGAACTGCCCCACAGGGCGATCATGGCCAGCACCGACCGCACCCCCGAACCCTCGGCCCAGACCTCGGCCGTGACCCGTCACGTCATCGTCGTGCCGCCCGAGGTCGCGATGGTCTCCCTGCTCGGCGCCCGCGACGAGCTGTTGCGGGTCCTCGAACGGGCCTTCCCGAAGGCCGACGTCCTGGTCCGCGGCAACGAGATCACCGTCTCCGGCGCCGCGGGTGAGGTCGCCCTCGTCGAGCGCCTCGTGGACCAGATGACCGCCGTCCTGCGCGCGGGTCAGCCGTTGTCCCCGGACGCCGTCGAACGCTCCGTCTCCATGCTGCGGGCCCAGGCCAACGGCACCGGCGACGACCGTCCCGCCGACGTCCTGACCCTCAACATCCTCTCCAGCCGGGGTCGCACGATCCGGCCGAAGACGGTCGGCCAGAAGCGCTACGTCGACGCCATCGACGAGAACACCATCGTGTTCGGCATCGGCCCGGCCGGTACCGGCAAGACGTACCTCGCGATGGCGAAGGCCGTGCAGGCGCTGCAGGCCAAGCAGGTCAACCGGATCGTGCTGACCCGCCCGGCCGTCGAGGCGGGGGAGCGGCTCGGGTTCCTGCCCGGCACCCTCACCGACAAGATCGACCCCTACCTGCGCCCGCTCTACGACGCGCTGCACGACATGCTCGACCCCGACTCGATCCCGCGGCTGATGGCGGCGGGGACGATCGAGGTCGCGCCGCTGGCGTACATGCGCGGGCGCACCCTCAACGACGCGTTCATCATCCTCGACGAGGCGCAGAACACCTCCGCCGAGCAGATGAAGATGTTCCTGACCCGTCTCGGGTTCGGCTCGAAGATCGTCGTCACCGGCGACGTGACCCAGGTCGACCTGCCCAGCGGGACGGACTCGGGGCTGCGCGTCGTCCAGGACATCCTCGAGGACATCGACGACGTCCACTTCTCGCGGCTGACCTCCACCGACGTCGTCCGCCACCGCCTGGTGTCGGAGATCGTCGACGCCTACGAGCGCTACGACGACACCCGCCCGGCCCGCCACGGCGGTCACGGGGGCCGCAGCCGATGAGCATCGAGGTCGTCGACGAGAGCTCGTTCGCGGAGGGCCGCGGCGTCGACACCGTCGAGGTCTCCCACCTGGCGCGCTACGTGCTGGAGGAGATGCGGGTCCACCCGCTGGCGGAACTGTCGGTCCTGATGATCGACACCGAGGCGATGTCCCGGCTGCACGTGCAGTGGATGGACGAACCCGGCCCCACCGACGTGATGTCGTTCCCCATGGACCAGCTCCGTCCCGGCCGCGAGGGCCGCACCTCCGAGCCGGGTCTGCTCGGCGACGTCGTCGTGTGCCCGGAAGTGGCTGCCGCGCAGGCGAAGGCCTCCGGTCACGCCACGGCCGACGAGGTCCTGCTGCTCGTGACCCACGGCATCCTGCACCTGCTCGGCTACGACCACGCCGAAGCCGACGAGGAGCGCGAGATGTTCACGCTCCAGCGGCGCCTGGTGCTGGGGTTCCTGGCCCGCATCGGTCGCCCCGGCGACCCGACCCCCACCGTCGGCCACCGCGCGCTGCCGTCGGGGGGCTGAGCCGTGGGTGCGCCGGCCGTCCCGCTCCTGCTCCTGGCGCTCGCGCTCCTCTTCGCCGGCGGACTCGTCGCCGCGGCCGAGTCGGCGATCGCCGGCACGTCGCGACGCCGGGCCCGCGACCTCGAGGCCGACGGGCGCCGGGGCGCCCCGGAACTGGGCCGGGTCCTGGAGTCCGCGGCCTCGGTGCTCACCGTCGCGACGCTGCTGCGCGTCGTCTGCGAGACCCTCGCCGCGGTCTGCGTGACCGTCGCGGTGGCGAGCTGGACCGGTTCCTGGTGGCTCGTCCTGCTGCTGGCCGGTCTCGGGATGTCGGCGCTGGACTTCGTCCTCGTCGGCGTCGGCCCGCGAACCCTCGGGCGGCTGCACTCCGAGTCCGTGGCCCTGCGCGCCGCGCCCGTGCTGGTCCGCCTCACCACCGTCCTGGGGCCGGTGGCCCGGGCGCTGGTCGCCGTCGGCAACGCCGTCACGCCCGGGCGCGGACTGCGGCACGGGCCGTTCGGTTCCGAGGCCGAGCTGCGCGAGATCGTCGAGCTGGCCGGGGAGACCTCGGTCATCGAGGCCGGTGAGCACCGGATGATCCACTCCGTCTTCGAGTTCGGCGACACCCTCGTCCGCGAGGTCATGGTGCCCCGCACCGACATCGTGTCGGCCCGCCGCGGCACGGGGCTCTACGAGGTCGAGGCCCTGTTCCTGCGCTCGGGCTTCTCCCGGATGCCCGTCGTGGGCGACGACTCCGACGACGTCCTGGGCGTCGTCTACCTCAAGGACGTCGCCCGCCGCTTCCACGCCGACCCCGACGCCGCCCGCGCCGAGCGGGTCGAGAGCGTCGTCCGCCAGACGGTGTTCGTCCCCGACAGCCTGCCCGTCGACGACCTGCTCAAGCAGATGCAGCGCGACACCACGCACGTCGCGATCGTCGTCGACGAGTACGGCGGCACGGCCGGTCTCGTGACGATCGAGGACGTGATCGAGGAGATCGTCGGCGACATCGCCGACGAGTACGACCGCGAGGCCCCCGAGGTGGAGCCGTTGCCCGACGGGGGTTTCCGGGTCTCCAGCCGCCTGCACGTGGAGGAACTGGGCGACCTGTTCGAGAAGGAGATCGAGGACGAGGACGTCGACACCGTCGGCGGGCTCCTCGCCAAGACCCTCGGGGAGGTCCTCGTCCCCGGCGCCGTGGGCGAGGTCCACGGGTTGCGGCTGGAGGCCGACGGGCGCGTCGGCCGCCGCAACCAGGTGCGGACGGTGCTCGTGCACCGCCTGCCCGAACACCCCGAGGACGCAGAGTCCGAACTCGTCGACGACCACGCCGGAGGGCACCAGAATGACTGAAGAGACCACCCCCCACCGGTCCGGGTTCGCCTGTCTCGTCGGGCGACCCAACGCGGGCAAGTCGACCCTGACCAACGCTCTCGTCGGGCAGAAGGTCGCGATCACGTCGTCGCGACCGCAGACCACCCGCCACACCGTGCGGGGCATCGTGCACCGCCCGAACGCCCAGCTCGTCCTCGTCGACACCCCGGGTCTGCACCGGCCCCGCACCCTGCTCGGGCAGCGGCTGAACGACCGGGTCCACGAGACCCTCGCCGAGGTCGACATCGTCGCGATCTGCATCCCCGCCGACGAGAAGATCGGCCCCGGGGACAAGTTCATCGCCGAGGCCCTCGGCAGGATCCCGCGCTCCACGAAGATCGGCCTGGTCACCAAGACGGACAAGGCCTCCAAGCAGCAGGTGGCCGAACAGCTGCTGGCGCTGGTCTCCCTGGGCGAGCAGGTGCTCGGAGGTTTCGCCGACGTCGTCCCCGGGTCGGCCAAGACCGGCGAACAGGTCGACACCGTCGCCGACGTCCTGCTCGGGCACCTGCCCGTCGGGCCGCGGTTGTACCCGGACGGGGAACTCACCGACGAACCCGAGTCCGTCATGGTCGCCGAACTCGTCCGCGAGGCCGCGCTGGAGGGGGTCCGCGACGAACTCCCGCACTCCCTCGCGGTCGTCGTCGAGGAGATGAACGAGGGCGACAACGGCGTGCTGCAGATCTTCGTGTGGCTCTACGTCGAACGCGATTCCCAGAAGGGGATCATCATCGGCAAGGGCGGCGCGCGGTTGAAGGACGTCGGGACGAGGGCTCGCCGCTCGATCGAGGCCCTGCTCGGGACCCGCGTCCACCTCGACCTGCGCGTGAAGATCGCGAAGGACTGGCAGCGCGACCCCAAGCAGTTGCAGCGCCTCGGGTTCTGAGCGCCTTCGGTGCGCACCTGGTTCGCCTTCACCGCCCGCGACACCCGGGACCTGCTGCTCTCGTTGCTGCCCACGGCGTTCGCGCTGTGGATCAGTGCTCACCTGGTCGCCGGGGTGGAGGTGTCCTCCCCGTTCTGGCTGCTCGCCTCCGCCGGGGTCCTCGCGGTCGGTGACCTGGTCGTCCGCCCGTTGCTCGGCCCGCTGGTCGCCTTCCTCGGTCCGTTGCCGACGGTCCTCATCGGGGTCTCCGTGCAGCTGCTGCTGCTGCACACGGCGCTGACGGTGGTGCCGGGTCTCGACCTGCGTGACCTGAACGCCCTGTGGTTGGTCTACTTCTGGACCGGGCTGGTGGCCGTCGTCGCCCGCTGGGTCATCGGGGCCAACGACAGCCGGTGGGTGGTGCGGGAACTGCTGCGCCACCGGCCGCGTCCGCCGGGGGAGGCGTGCCCGCCGGGCTTGCTCGTCGTGCAGGTCGACGGTCTCTCGATGCCGTTGCTGCAGTTCGGGTTGCACTCGGGAACGCTGACCACGATCGCACGCTGGCTGCGCGAGGGCAGTCACCTGGCGGAGGGCTGGCGCGCGGCGCTGCCGTCCACGACCCCGGCCAGCCAGGCGGGGTTCCTGCACGGCAGCACCGAGGACGTCCCGGCCTTCCGCTGGTGGGACCCGGAACTGCGCCGGGTGCTGGTCTCGAACCGCCCGGCGGACGCCGCGATCATCGAGGGACGGGTCCGGGCCGCGGCGCACGCTGCCGGGCGCACCGGGCTGTTGGCCCGCGACGGGGCCAGCATCGGCAACGTGTTCTCCGGCGAGGCCGGCCACGCGCACCTCGTCGTCTCCACCTCGCGGGCGGGGGGATCGGGGCGCCCCTACCTGCGCTACGTCGCCCGCCCGTTCGTGGTGCTGCGCAGCCTGCTGCTGACGGTCGGGGAGATCGTCAAGGAGCTCTACCAGGGCTGGCAGCAGCGGGTCCGCCGTGTCGAACCGCGCATCCCGCGGCGCGGCTGGTACGTCCTGCTGCGCGCGGTGACGAACACCCTGCTGCGTGACCTCAACGTCGTCCTGGTGGCGCAGGAACTCTCCGCCGGGCGCTCGGTGGTGTTCGTCGACTTCCTCGACTACGACGAGGTCGCCCACCACGCCGGCGTGGCCCGGGCGGAATCGCTGGACGCCCTCGCCGGGATCGACCGGGTGCTGCAGACGCTGGCGGACGTGGCCGCGGCCGCGCCCCGCGACTACCGCGTCGTCATCGTCTCCGACCACGGGCAGGCGCAGGGACCGACGTTCGAGCAGGTGTCCGGGCGGCACCTGCGCGACCTCGTCTACGACCTGATGGACCGCGAGGGCCCCACCCACCCCGTCGTCACCACAGCCGCCGGCGAGGAGATGCGGGGCCGCGTCGACGTCCTGGTCCGCGACTTCGCGACGTCGACCCGGGCCGAACTCGTCAGCAACCGGCACGAGGAGGTCGTCGCCTCGGGACGCGACTCCGTCGTCGTCGCGACCGCCGGCTGCACCGCCCTGCTCTCGATGCCCGACGCGCCGCAGGGGCGACTGGACCTGGACGAGGTGGACCGTCGCTGGCCCGCGCTCGTGCCGGGTCTGGTCGAGACCCGCGGGGTGGGTTTCGTCGTCGGCCGTCGCGACGAGGAGGTCGTCGCCGTCGGTCCCGAGGGTGAGCACCACCTCGTCTCCGGGCGGGTGGAGGGGATCGACCCGCTGCTCCCGTTCGGGCCGCGTGCCGCCGGGGAACTGCTGCGGATGATGCGGTTCGCCACCGCTCCCGCGCTCTTCGTGCACTCCACGGTGGACCCCGTCTCCGGGGAGGTCCACGCCTTCGAGGAACAGGTCGGCTCGCACGGCGGACTCGGTGGGTGGCAGACCGAGGCGGTGCTGGTGCACCCCGCGGAGTGGAAGGTCGCCGAGGACCTGCGCGACCGGTCCGTGCCGGGGGAGGCGCCGATCGTCGGGGCGGCGACGATCCACGAACAACTGGTCCGCTGGATGAAGGAGGTCGACCTGTGAGCGCGTCGTTGCGGTGGCTGGGGCACTCGACGGTGACGGTGGACGTCACCCGTTCCGCCGGGAACCTGCGCATCGTCACCGACCCCGTGCTGCGTCCGGGGTTGGGGCACCTGCGACGGCGTCCCCCGACGCCCGCGCCGTCGGCGTCGGCCGGGTGCGACCTGGCCCTGGTCTCCCACCTCCACCACGACCACCTGGACCTGCCCTCCCTGCGACGGCTGCGGCCGGCGGTGCTCGTGACCCCGCCGGGTTCCTCGGACTGGGTGCGCTGGAAGCTCCGGGTCCCCGCGACCCAGGTGCTCGAGGTCGCCGTCGGGGCCACGGTGGAACTCCCGTTCACCTCCGGTGCGGTGCAGGTGAGCGCGTTGCCCGCCCACCACACCGGCCACCGGACGGGAGCCCGGTTCAGTCGGGCCCCGGAGGCCGTGGCCGTGGAACACCTCGTGCGGATCCCCGGGACCTTCCCGGAGCGCGACCCCGACGACCTGCTGCTGTGGGCCGTCGGCGACACCGGTGAGTTCGAGGAGTCCGACGCGGTGCTCGCCGCGGGGGGACGTTCCCCCGACGTCGCCCTCGTCCCGGTGGGGGGCTGGGGGCACACCCTCGGCCCGCACCACCTCGACCCGCAGCAGGCCGCGGACCTCGTCGCGCGGGTCCGGCCGGGAACCTCGATCCCCGTGCACTGGGGGACGCTGCACCCCGTCGCGCTGGGCGCGACCATGGGGGACCGGTTCGTGGAACCCGGCCGCCGCTTCGTCGCCGAGGCCGCACGCCGCGGCGTCACCGGCGCGGCGCAGTTGCCCGTCGGGGGTTCGCTGACCCTCTGAGGGCCGGGTTTCCCCGCCGGTTCCGGTGATCGCGCTGAGACACGAACGGCCCGCCGCCCCGAGGGGGTGGCGGGCCGTTCGTCGTCCGGGACCGCTCAGAAGAACGTCGGCCGGCGCGGGACGTAGTGCTCCTCGAGCGCGGTGACCTCGTCGTCGGTGAGGTCGACGTCGAGGGCGGCGACCGCGTCGCGGAGGTGGTGCACCTTGGTCGCCCCGACGATCGGCGCGTCCACGACCGGGTTGCGCAGCACCCAGGCCAGCGCGACCTGCGCCATCGACACGCCCCGCTCGCCGGCGATCCGCTCGATCGCGTCGACGATGCCCTTGTCGGTGTCGAGGCGGACAGGGTTGCCCTTGGGATCGGTCTGCGGTTCGTCCCCGGCGCGCGCGGTGCTCTGCTCGCTCCACGGGCGGGCCATCTTCCCGGCCTGCAGCGGCCCCCAGGGGATGGAACCGACGCCCTGGTCGGCCAGGAGGGGGAACATCTCCCGCTCCTCCTCGCGCTGGGCGAGGCTGTACTGGTTCTGCATGGAGACGAAGCGCGTCCACCCACCGAGGTCGGCGGCGCTCTGCAGCTTCGCGAACTGCCAGGCCCACATGCTCGAGGCGCCGAGGTAGCGGACCTTGCCGGCCTTCACGACGTCGTGCAGGGCCTCCATCGTCTCCTCCACCGGGGTGGCGGGGTCGAAGCGGTGGATCTGGTAGAGGTCGATCCAGTCGGTCCCGAGGCGCTGCAGGGACGCGTCGACCTGCTCCAGGACGGCCCGGCGCGAGAGGCCGGACTGCCCGGGACCGGGGCCCATCTCCCCGAACAGCTTGGTCGCCAGGACGACGTCCTCGCGGCGGGTGTACTTCCTGATCGCCTCACCGGTGACGCGTTCGGAACTGCCGCGGCCGTAGACGTTGGCGGTGTCCCAGAACGTGATGCCGAGTTCCACGGCCTCGCGGAAGATCGGCTCGGCGCCCTCGGCGTCCAGGGTCCAGGTCTGCTGCTCGTTGCCGTCGCCGAAGCTCATGCAGCCGAGGACGATCCGGCTCACGGTGAGGCCGGTCGGGCCCAGGTGGGTGTGTTCCACGGTGTCTCCTCGGGGGTTCGCGGGGGCGTGCGACGGCACCGCCGCCCGGGGGGCGGTGCC
>NZ_CEEDMJ010000008.1:0-205845 GCF_979255925.1 Kineococcus sp. AC630 | reverse complement strand
CCCCCACGGCCTCACCCACGGCCTCACCCACCGCCTCCCCCACCGCGACGGACTCCTGCTCCGCGGCCCACCACGGCGCCACCCGGCTCGAGGACAAGGACCTGCGCGGGTGCGACCTGCGGCTGCAGACCCTCACCGGGAACTGGCGCGGAGCGAAGCTGCAGGGGGCGGACCTCACCGGCGCCACGTTGCACGACCTCGACCTGAGCCACACCGACCTGCGGACGGCCGACCTCGACCTCACCCGGCTCGTCGCGGTCGACCTCTCCCACGCGGACCTGCGGGGCACCAGCTTCCACGGCGCGGTCCTGACCGGGGTAGACCTCACCCAGGCGAAGTGGGACGCGCACACCTTCGACGGAGCCGTCCTGGTCGGCGTCACCGGGAGGTAGGGCACCGGGAGAGCGCCTGCGTCACCGCTCCCTGGGAACTCCGCCCACGTGGGCGGGCTCGGGGACACGGATCCGCCCGGCCAGGACGGCGACGAACGCCGACGTCACGACGAGGAGGCCCAGCGCCACCCGCAGGGAGGACAGTTCGGCGACGAGGCCGATGACCGGCGGCCCGAGGAAGAACGCCGGCCACTCGCCCAGGTTGACCAGCGCGACCGCCCGTCCGGCGGGCACGTCGGGCTGGTTCCCGGCCAGACCCATGATGGTCGGGAACACGCAAGCGCACCCCAGGCCGACGAGGGCGAAACCCACGAGGGCCAGGGGGACCGAGCCGGTCAGGACGGCCAGCAGCACCCCCGTCGCGGTCACCGTCGCCGAGAACCGGATGAACCGCACCCGGCCGAAGCGGTCGACGAGGCGGTCCCCGAACGACCGCGTCAGCGCGATCGCCAGCGAGTAGCAGACCAGGGTCAGGGAACCCGTGGCGACGGTGGCGCCCAGCGAGACGGAGTACTGGGCGCTCCACTGCACCGCAGAGCCTTCGGTGACGGCGGCGAGGAGGGCGAGGCCCGCCAGCAGGAGGATCTGCCGGGTCGGCCGTGCCCGCCGGGGGGCCGGGCCGGATCCCCCGGCGAGGGGAGCCTCGGCCCCCCGGGGCAGGGCCGTCGCCGTGACGCAGAGGACGACGGCGAGGACCAGGTCGCAGATCGCGATCTGCACCCACGGATCGGTCCCGAGGTGACCGGCGAGGGCCCCGGCGAGACCACCCCCCAGCTGCCCGACGCTGAACCAGGCGTGGAAGGAGGACATGATGCTGCGGCCGTAGCGGCGCTCGACGGTGACGGCGAGGGCGTTCATCGGGCTGAACAGCAGACCCGTCGCCAACCCCTGCAGCGCCAGCGCCGGGACCAGGAACGCCGGCGACGGCGAGGCCGCGGCCAGCGGGACCACGACGAGCAGCAGCACGGCCCCGGGCAGGGCCAGCGCACGCGGGCCGGTGCGGGAGATGACCCGCGTCAGCACCAGCAGGGCGAGCAACGTCCCCGCCGGTTGAGCCAGCACCACGAGTCCCCACCCCGCGTCGCTGAGACCGAGCTGGTGCTTGATCGTCGGGATCCGCCCGGACCAGCCACCCATGACCGCGCCGGCGATGAGGAACAGCGTGACCACGGCACTCCGGGCGCGCAGCGGACTCACGGTGGTCGGGGGCGTTGCGGGCACGGGGCGTTGCTCCTCCTGGTCCGCCGTCGTCAGCGTGACCGACGCGAGCCTAATCCGGGCCCGTCGACCGCTGCGTCCGCACCCACCCGTTCCGCTGACCGGGTGAACATCCGGTTTCCTCGAGCAACTCACCGGGACCGTGTCCTAGTTTCGCGATCAACCGGGGGCGAGGTCGCCCCCGGCCCGGTCGCGAACGAAGGAAGAAACCCCATGCGCCTCGCGCGTCGCCTCACCCTCACCGCCCTCACCGGGGCGGCGCTCCTCGGAGCCTGCACCTTCACGGGGACCGCCGCCCAGGCCGCCGCTCCGGAGCCCGGCGTCTCGGGCGCCACGCACACGGCCGTCCCGAAGGTCGGCACCCCGTTCCCCTACGTGGGCCTCGTCCGCGCAGCCGGCGCCGACCGCTACGAGACCGCCGCCGTCATCGCCCGCGGTTCCTTCCAGCCCTCGGCCGGTTCGGCTGTCTTCGTCACCAGCGGTGAGGCCCCCGCCGACGCCCTGACCGCAGGACCCGCGGCGGCCTCCCTGGACGCGCCGCTGCTGCTGACCCAGGCCGGTTCCCTCCCCGCGGCGACCGCCGCGGAACTCACGCGCCTCACCCCGTCGAAGGTCTACGTCGTCGGCGGTACCGACCGCATCTCCGACACGACCCTCGCCGCGATCACCGCGGCCTCCCCGGGAGCCACCGTCGAACGCATCGCCGGTGCGACCCGCTACGACACGGCTGTCGACCTCGCGGAGAAGTTCTTCCCCGCGGCGAAGGGCGTGGTCCTCACCCGGGGCGACACGTTCCCGGACGCGCTCTCCGGCGGAGCCGCGGCGGCCGCCGCCGGAGTTCCTCTCATGATCACCGAGCCCGGGACCCTGCCGGACCCCGTGGCCTCGTGGTTGAACGGGCAGACGTTCCAGGCCGCCGTCGTCGTCGGCGGCCCCACGTCGGTCAGCGAGGGCGTGGCCACGCAGCTCGCCGCCCACGTCAGCGACGCCACCGCGATGACCCGCCTCGCCGGGGCCGACCGCTACGACACCGCGGCGGCCGTCGCCGCGAGCGTCTTCCCCGACGCCACCACCGCGATCATCGCCACCGGGGAGAACTTCCCGGACGCGCTGGCCGGAGTTCCGGTCGCGGCCCTGAACCAGGCCCCGATGCTGCTACTGCCGCAGGCGTGCACCCCGGTGTCCCTGTACGACTACGTCTCCACGAGCCAGATCAGCAGCGAGATCGTCCTGGGTGGCCCCACCTCGGTGACCCCGGAATCGCTCCTGACCAACTGCTCGTGATCCGCCGGGGTGGTCCCGACCGGGGCCACCCCGCCGCCGCGGCTCAGCCGTGGAGGGGCCGCA
This sequence comes from Kineococcus sp. AC630, assembly GCF_979255925.1. NCBI lineage: Bacteria > Bacillati > Actinomycetota > Actinomycetes > Kineosporiales > Kineosporiaceae > Kineococcus > Kineococcus sp. AC630. Next base: position 202,888 of record NZ_CEEDMJ010000008.1, on the reverse strand, counting down.
CCGTGAGGGCCTGGGCCAGGGTTCCGAAGGGCCCCAGTTCGTCGTGCAGGACGCTGCTGGTCAGTCCGATGCCGTGGGCGCCGAACGACACCGAGGTGTCGAAACCCAGCCACCCGCGCTGCGGAACCCTGAACAGGTGGGCGGTGAGGTCGATGTTCGGGAAGGCGACCTCACGCGGGTCCGCCCGCACGGTCATGCCGTTCGCGACGTCGAACAACCCCGCGGTGGCGGCCAGGGCGCTGACCTCCTCGCCGGCCACGAGCGCCGTCGCGGTCCGCACCCAGGAACTCGCCCGACCGGGTTCCAGTTGTCGACGGCGCACCTCCAGCGACGCGACGAGACCACCGGGCCACACCGAGGTCACGTCCCAGGGCGGCGTCTCCTCGGGGGGCGCGATCCGCGGCAGGGTGGTTCCCCCGAGTTCCGCGGTGTCGCCCGGCCGCAGGAGCCACGCCCGCAGCCGGACGAAGTCCCGGCCGTCGTGGGCCAGGAACGCCTCGACGAGTTCGATCGTCCGGCCCGGCCGGAGAACGCTGACCCTCGCGTCGACGACGTCGACGGGCACCGTGCCGAGGATGTCGAAGGAGAGCCGGCCGAGGACCAGGCCGTCGTCCCGCCGGGTGTCGCGGTCGAGTTCGACGACGTGCACCGACAACCCCAGCGCCGCGGCGATGTGCTGCTCGTGCTCCCGCCACCCCCCACCGACGTGCTCGGTCGCCCGGAACGCTGCCGCGCCGACCCTCTCGAAGTAGGCGGGGGTCCCCGGTGCGGTGGTCACGACGACGGATCGTAGACCCCGCAGCGGAACCCGCTCCGGCTCAGCCGGGCCGACGGTCTCCGCGCGGCATGCAGACGACCGCGACCAGGAGGAGCACGGCCACGGCCACCGTCGCGAGGAAGACGTGGTGCACGGCCTGCGTCAACGGACCCGCGCCGACCCCGGAGCCCTCGAGGGAGGCCACCCCGAGGGTGGCGTTCACGACCGCGCCGAACGCCGCGACGCCGACCGCGCTGCCCAGCGAGCGGAAGAACATGTTGACCCCCGTCACGACGCCGCGCTGCTCCCAGCCGACCGCCGACTGCGCGGCGATGAGCGTGGGGGCGGCGGTGACGCCCATCCCCAGTCCGATGGCGAAGCAGGTCAGGGCGACCTGGAGGATGCTGGAGGTGGCGTCCAGCAGCAGCAACGACGACGAGGCGGCGAGCACGACGAGCGACCCGATCAGCGCGGTGGCCCGGATCCCGATGCGCAGGTAGAGCCGACCGGCCTGCGAGGCGGAGATCGGCCACCCGATGGTCAGGGCGGCCAGCGCGAACCCGGCCACGAGAGGGCCGGCCCCCAGCGCGTCCTGGACGTAGGTGGGGACGTAGGTCGTGAGGCCCAGCAGCACGGCGCCCACGCAGGCCGAGACCAGGCTGGTCGCGGTGATCAACCGGTGCCGCAGCAGATCGAGCGGGAGCACCGGCTCGGCGGCGCGCCGCTCGACCTGCACGAAGACCACGAGGAACACCACGCCGAGGCCGAGCACCAGCAGGCTCGGCGGCGCGTCCCACGCCCACGCCTGGCCGCCCTCGAGCAGGCCGAGCACGAGCAGGGTGAGGCCGACGGTGAGCACGGCGGCTCCGAGGTAGTCGACCTGCGGCCGGCTGCGCCGGACGGTCTCGTGGAACCGCCGCCACACCACGGTTCCGGCGAGGAGGCAGAGCGGGACGTTCACGAAGAAGATCCAGCGCCAGCTGACGTACTCGGAGAAGACCCCACCCAGCGTCGGCCCCACGACCGAACTCACGGCCCACACCCCGGCCAGGTAGCCCTGGACCTTCGCCCGTTCGGCCAGGGTGTAGAGGTCACCCACGATCGTCAACGACATCGGTTGCACCGCACCGGCTCCGACCCCCTGCAGGGCCCGGAACGCGATGAGCGCCCCGATGTTCCAGGCGAGTCCGCAGAGCACGGACCCCAGCAGGAACAACCCGATCCCGAAGAGCATGACCGGTTTGCGACCGAAGAGGTCGGCCAGCTTGCCGTAGACGGGAACCGTGACCGCCTGCGCCAGCAGGTAGATCGAGAACAACCAGGGGAACTGCGCGAAACCCCCGATGCTGCGCACGATCGAGGGCACGGCGGTCGCGATGATGGTCGAGTCGATCGCCACGAGGGCGGTCGAGAGCATGACCGCGATGAGCACCGGTCCCCGTTCGGAGCGGAAACCCACACCTGCCGCTGTCGCCGACGTCATCCAGCTCCTCCTCCGTCCGGCCCGGGTCGTCACCGCCCCGGCCCGCCGGACGACGGGTGCCGGGGGCAACCGTACGAGCTGCGGCGGCGTCTGGCCCGGTGGCGGGTGGGACGGTGGTGACGTTCCCGGCTCCTCAGCGGGGAACGGTCACCGCGTCCCCCGGTCCAGCGCGAACCAGACGACCTTCCCGGCGGGCCCGTGGCCCTCGACGGGACGGCAACCCCACTCGTCCGAGGCGTTCTGCACCAGGTGCAGACCGCGGCCGGAGAGGGCGTCCGCGTCGTCGGGCAGCAGCACCGGCATCCGTTCGTTGCCGTCCTCGACCTCGACCAGCAACCGGTGGGCCGTCGTCGAGGCGGTCAGCCGCAGGTCGCTGCGGCCGTGGATGACGGCGTTGGCCACCAGCTCGCTGACCAGGAGTTCCGCCGTGTCCACGTCGTCCTCACCCCACCCTCCCGTCGTGGCCAACGACCGGACGAGGGCACGCGCCACCGGTGCCGACGCGGCCTCGGGCCGGAGCAGCACGACCCGGCTCGTCCTGCCCCCGTCCACGACGGAACCCCCGGCGCGGGAGGTGTCGTCGTGCCCGGGAACCCCCGGGACGACCGCCGTCGGGAGCGCGCGGACCACCAGCAGCGTCCGGTCGTCCACGGGGTCGAACGAGCCGTCCCGCGGTCCCGACCCCCCGGGCGGACGCGGGGAGGTCGTCGAGTCCTCCAGGTGGTCGCGCGTCCGTTCCGCCACCGTGCCCGGCCCTGCGCCGACGTCCGCGGCGGTGCCCAGAGCGGCCGCGAGGTGGTCGACCCCCACGGCCAGGGTGTGGTCGCGCGTCTCCAGGGCTCCGTCGGTGACCGCGACGAGGGTCGTCCCCGGTGACAGCAGCCGACGGTGCCCCCGGCGCGGCGACGGCCAGTCGACACCGAGCAGAGGATCGTCGTGGCCCCCGAGGACCTCGACCACGCCGTCAGGACGGCGCAGCAGCAGGGGCGGGTGACCTGCGCTCGCCCAGCGCACGTCGACACCCGCGTCCGCCCGGCGGGTCAGGGTGAGCAGGACGGCCGTGGCGGTGGTGCCCGGTTCGAGGGCGGCCGTCGACCGGTCGAGGCGGTCCAGCAGGGGTGCCGGGCCGTCGTCGCTGTCCCAGGCGATCCCCCGCAGCATGGCGCGCAGCTGGATCATGGTCGACGCCGCCACCTGGTCGTGACCGGCGACGTCGCCCACCACGACGACCACGTCGCCGTTGCGCCGGGCGAAGACGTCGTACCAGTCCCCCCCGATGGCGGCACCGTCGGCGCAGGGCCGGTAGCTGACGGCCAGTTCCAGCCCGTCGAGGGTGGGGAGCCGGGTGACGACCCCTCGCTGCAGGGCCGTGGCGAGCCGTTCCGTCTCCCGGTTCGAGCGCCGCTGCACCTCGCCGGCGAGGACCCGTTCGACGCTGGGGGCGCAGTGGGCGGCGAAGATCCGCAGCGCCGTCTCCTCGTCCTCCGTGAACGGAGCGGGCGACGTCCAGGAGACGGCCAGGGCGCCGACCACCTCCGCACCGACCCGCAGCGGCAGGAGCGCCCACCGCGGCCGTCCGGTGAGGTCGACCACCTCGGCCATCCGCGGGTGGACCTCGACGGCGCTCGCCCGGTCGGGCAGGAAGAAGTCGACGTCCTCCCGGGCCGCGCGACACGCGGGCAGCGGGCTGTCGTACGGCTCGTAGTCGAACCGGGCGCGCAGGACGGATCCGAAGGACGTGCTGGCCCCCAACTGCCAGCCACCGTCCTGGGCGCGGGTGATGATCCCGAGACCGGCCGCCGACAACGCCGGGACGCCGAGGTCGATGAGCGAGGTCACGACCTGCTCGACGGTGGACGCGACGCTGAGGACCAGACCGAGTCTCGCCACCGCGGACCAGAACCCTGGTCCCGGCTGCTCGGACTGCCCGTCAGACATCATCCACTCCCAGGCCCGGGCGCGGGCCGAGGGATCCGCGCGCCCACCACTCCAGCACACCGACCACTCGGCAGCAACGGCTGCGGCGGCTGCGGCGGCGTGGACGGACCGGTCCGCCGGGGAGGCCCGCGGCACCGGTTCCCCGGCAGGGGCGTTCGACCCGGGCGCGAGAGCTCTCGCGGCATCCCCATCCCCCGAAGGAGAAGCGCGAGCTCTCACGCCCGGGTCGAGCCAAACGGTACCGAGTGCATAAGTTTTGTCAACCAGGTCATCCACGCAGACGATGACCGCTAGTGTCCCCCCGTTCGGCCGGAACTCCCGAGGAGACGACGATGCTCACCCACGACGCCCTCCACGGCGACGCACCGCAGGTGCACGACGTCGTCTGCGACACCGTCCACACCGTCGGCTACGACCCCGCGACCCAGACGCTGCGCGTCGCCTTCCACACCGGCGAACTCCACGACTACCACGACGTCCCGACGGCGTTGTTCCGCGCGATGCTCGACCCGAACCCCTGGAGCCGGGTCGGCGTCCTCGTCACCGCCCACGACAGCACCCCCGTCGCCCAGCCCTGACGTCCGGTCCTGACGTCCGCGGGGTTCCGCGTCACCCCTCCACGGAGTTCCGCGTGGGCGCGACCACCTGGTTCTCGGCGACGGGGAACAGGATCCGCACGACGGTCCCCTCCCCCTCCCGGCTCTGCGCCGACACGGTGCCCCCGTGACGTTCCACGACCGCCCGGACCAACGGCAACCCCAACCCGCTGCCCGCCACCACCCGGGCGGAGGGACTGCGGAACAACTCGTCCCACACGTGGGGCAGGTCCGCCGCGGGGATCCCCTGGCCGGTGTCCGCCACCTCCACCAGAACCCCCTCCGGGGTCTCGCGACCCCGGACCTCCACGCGCCCACCGACGGGCGTGTACTTGACGGCGTTGTCGACGAGGTTCACCAACGCCAACGAGATCAGGTCCTCGTCACCGGGAACCAGGGGCAGTGGCCACGGGGCCCGCGGCAGGTCCAGGCTGATGCGGCGCCCCTCGGCGCGGGGTTGTTCCCCGACCACCTCGACCGCCTCCTCCAGCAACGCCGTCAGGTCGACGGGACGACGGGCCAGCGGACTGGTCTCCACGTCCGCGATCTTGCGCAGGTCGGCCGTCAGGCGACTCAGGCGCAGAACCTGCTCGTCGATGCTCCCCAGTCCCCGGTCCCGTTGCGGTGCAGAGGAATCGTCCGCACTCACGTTCGCCAGCGCCAACCGGATGGCCGTCAGCGGGTTCTTGAGCTCGTGGTCGAGGCGCCCCAGCAGCAGTTGCCGGTCCCGGGTGGCCTGAGCCGCGACGCGGGCACCTTCGCGTTCCCCGGCGCGGAGAACGGCGACCCGTTGCCGGTGCGCCCCCCGGAGGAGGAGCAGCAGCACGACCGACAGGACCGCGCCCAGGAAGAGCGACCAGTCACCGGGTCGCGCACCGGCCCGGACCACGACGCGGTCGTCCCCGCCCGAGAACCACCCGACGGCCCAGGCGAGCCGGGCCAGACCACCCAGCGCCAACGGGACGAGAGCCGGCAGGAACCGCAGGACCCGTTCCTTCCGGGACGTGCGGACGGGTGGTGCAGAGGTCACGTCAGGCCTTCTCGACGTGTCCGGAGAACCGGTAGCCGGTGCCCAGGACGGTGCTGATGAGTTTCGGGGCGGAGGAGTCGTCCTCGAGTTCGCGCCGCAGTTCGGCGATGCGGGTGTCCACGGACCGGGTGGACGTCTGGAAGCTCCACCCCCACACGGCCTCCAGCAGCCGCTCGCGGGTCATCACCTCGTCGGGGTGGGTCATGAGGTAGGCGAGCAGGGCCGTCGCGCGGGGAGTGAGCACGACCTCCCGGCCGTCCTTCCACACGCGCTGGGACACCCGGTCGAGGAGGACGCTGCCGCTGCGCAGACGCTGGAACTGCCCGAGACCGCCACCTCCCCCGCCCTCCCGGCGGCGCAGCACCGCACGGATGCGGGCCATGAGTTCCTGCGGGTCGAACGGCTTGTTGAGGTAGTCGTCGGCGCCCTCCTCCAGGGCCATCGCCCGCTCGCTGGACTCCCCGACCTGGGTGAGCAGGATGACCGGGGTCGCGAACCGCTCCTCGCGCAACCGGCGCAGGACGGCCCGCCCGTCCAGGCGGGGCATCATCACGTCGAGGACCACGAGGTCGGGGGCCCCGGCGCGCAGGCGGTTCAACGCCTCCTCCCCGTCGTGGGCGACGACCACCTCGAAACCCGCCCGCCGCAGCAGCGGCGCGAGGTTGTCCGTGATGGCCGTCTCGTCGTCCGCGAGCAGGATGGTCGGCACCCCCCGATGATGCCGTGTCGCGAGGGTCCCGACGGCGACCGGGACGACGTGTGTCCAGGTCGTGGCGGGTGTGTCCGTCCTGACACACGCTCCCGCGCCGTCCCCGCGGTTCCTAGGATGGCGACGTGCGGCGCCCCTCCTCCTTCCCGGTCCTCGTCGGCCTCACCGTGCTGACGGCGCTCGCGGGGTGCTCGGCCGGGGTGGACCTCACGGTGGAGCGAGCCGGTTCCCAGCACGCACCGGAGGTGGGGGTGGCCATCGAGCAGCCCCGGGGCGGTGGGGATCCCGTCGTGACGGGACCGGCACCGACGGGCGGCTCGCCGGCGACCGCGACGCCCACGACCACCCCGCCGGTCACCCCGACCCCCACCGCGGCGTCCCCGACGAACCCCGGTCCGACGACACCCGTCCCGACGCGACCCGTCCCGACGCAGACCGTTCCGTCGCAGGCCGTTCCCACGCAACCCGTTCCGACGCGCCCCGGCCCCACCGGGTCCACCCCGCCCTCGGTCCCGAGCCCCGCGCCCACGGCGTCCGCACCCGTGACCTCGTGCACGACCGCCCAGCTCGTCGGGGAGGTGTCCGACGTCACCGCCGGCACCGGGACCTCCACGGCGACCGTGGTCCTCACGAACACGAGCGAGCTGACCTGCCGCGTCCGGGGTTTCGGCGGGATCTCCCTGGGCCGCAGCGACGGTGTCCCCGTCCTCTCCCGCCAGGTCCGTTCCGGCACGGCCACCTCGACGGTCACCCTGACGCCCGGTCGCTCCGCCCGGTCGACGATCAGCTGGTCCACCACGGCGAACACCGCCGTGGGAGAACCCGCGGTCGGCGACTGCGAGGCCGTCCCGACCTCGTTGCGCGTCATCCCCCCGGACCAGATCGCGGAGATCGCCGTCCCGTGGTCGACCGGACCGGTCTGCGACCAGGGGACGCTCACCCAGTCCCCCTACACGGCCGTCTGAAGCCCTCCTCCGCAGCGGCGGGGGCTCACCAGGGTGTGCTCGAGGACTCCTGGTCGTCGGCGGCGAACTGGTCCCGGGCCGCCTGGGCCGCCCGTTCCGCGGCGGACTGCTGCGCGGTGCGGGCGATGGCGTCGAGGGCGTCCTGGTCCGGCGGGACCGCCTGCTGCGGTTGGTCGCTCGGCACCGGGGTGCCGTCGGAGGGGGCGACGACCAGTGCGGCGACCTGCGCCCGCTGCGCCGCCGCGGAGATGTCCTCCAGGGTCTGCGCGTCGGTGCCGGCACAGGTCTCACCTCCCCCGCTCTCGGCCGTCTGCACCGCCTGGGCCAGCGAGCGGAAACCCTGGTGGCGGTCCGTCCCGACGGTCCCCTGCCCGTGCAGGAACTGCGTCAGAGCGAGGTTGACCCGGACCAGGCAGCGGGCACCGTCGTCCGGCGCGCGGTCCAGCGCCGTGCCGAACTGCTCCTCCGCGGCCCCCAGGTCCCCGTCGGCGAAGTGGCGGTCACCGCGGGCCAGGCTCGACTTCCAGGGTTCGACGACGTCGAGGACGGCGAGGAGTTCGGGACGGTGGTGCAGGGTCGGGTTCAGGCTCAGCGCCTTCCCCGCCCCGAGCAGGAACACCACCGCGAGCGGAGCGGCGAGCAGGACCCGTCGCCGGCGACGGGCTGTCCGGCGCGGCCTCACGATCGCCTCCTGGTCCACCAGTGCACCCCGTCCACGGCCAGGACGACCAGCAGCACCCCCGCCACGATCCAGCTCAACGGCGTCCCGCTGCCCAGCGCCGCCCGCACCGGTCGCAACCGGCCGGGGACGGCGTCGGCGACGACGGCGTCGAACCCGGTGCTCCCGGTCCGCTGCACGAACGGGACGCCCAGCTCGTCGGCGATGCCCTGCAGCGTCTTCCGGTCCTCCCGCGAGATCGCGTTCCCCAGGTGCCCGGGTCGGGTGTCCGGCACGTACGTCGACTCTCCCCCCACCAGCGGGGCGTCCCGCATCGGGCCACCCGTCGCGGTCCCGTAGCCCAGGACGGCCCCGCCGCCGGCCCCGTCGGCGCTGAACCTGCCCGCGGACGCCGGCCGGGTGGCCTCGCCGTCCCCGAAGTAGAAGACGAGCTGCGCGCGGCCCGGCGCCTGGCGCGCCCCGGCGCTCAGCAGGCGGTACAGCAACGCCGAGGCCTGCCGGGGGTCGCCGCCCTGCGCGGACCCCGCGCTGGAGGGGACCAGCGACTCGACCGACGTGAGGGCGGCCGCGGTGTCGGTCGTCAGCGGCATCGTCTGCAGCGCCGTGCCGCTCGACACGATGGTGGAGAACCTCGCCCCCGCGTAGCGACGCGTCAGTTCGCCCACGTCGGCCTGCACCTCGCTCAGCCGGGTGCGACCGCCCGCGCCGTCCTCCGCCGCCATGCTGAGCGTCCCGTCCACGACGAGGTAGACGTCGACGTCACGGCTGCGCAGCGCCGAGGTCCCGCCCGGCGCGGTCGGCGCCCAGACCAGCACGCCCGACAGCCCGACCAGCACGACCGTGACGAGGCCACCCCGACGCGCTCGCCGCGTCCCCGCGAGCGCCCGCGCGACCAGCAGCACGAGCACGGCCGCGCCGAGGACGACGCCCACGCTCCGCGACGCGTCGACCGGCACGAGGCGCGGGGTTCCGGTGGCGCGGGCCGCCTCCCGGGCCCGGAGGCCGGTGACGACGCCCGGGACGGCGCCGGGCGAGGTCACCTCGGCGTACGTCCCGCCCGAGAGGGTGACCGCGGCCTGGAACCGCTGCGCGGCCGCGCGGGCCGTGTCCGTCGTCGGCGCGGCGGGGTTGAGGCCGTAGAGGCGGACCCCACGGGCCAGCGCGAGGCGGCCGACGTCGTCGAGCGTCACGCGCTGGGGGCCGCCGGCGATGTCGTCGGTGGCCAGCACGACCGAGCGCGACCGGGGTGAGTCGAGCCGGTCGAAGGCGCTGACGCAGGTCGCGGCGCCGTCGCCGATGACGGAGGTCCCCTCCCCGCCCGTGGTCCCCGCCCACGCGGGTGAGCCGACGTTGGCCGTGTCGTAGGCGGCGCGGACCTTCGCCAGTTGCGTGGAGACGTAGTCGGCGTCGTCGGTGAGGGGGAACACCTGGACCGGGCGGCTGTCGAAGAGCACGAGACCGATGCGGTCGCCGGGGCTGTCCCGGGCGATGCGGGCGAAGGCGTCGAGCACCGCGGCGTCGGTGGGGGCCATCGAGGAGGAGACGTCCAGGCAGAGGACGACGTCGCGGCTGCGGCTGTCCTGGTCCACCGCGACCACGGTGACGGGGCGGGCGGTGAGCACGGCGCAACCGAGGACGGCGACGACCGCGGCGACCGTCGCCACCGCCAGCGCGGCGCGGTGTCGTCGGTGGGCACGGCGGTAGGCCGGTAGCGCCGTCAGGCGGTCGGCGTGGGCGAGCACGGGCACGGGCACGGGTCGACGCGAACTCCGGTCCCGGCGCACGACGACGGCGCAGAGGACTGCGACCGGCAGGAGCGCGACCGCGAGGACCCACGGGTGCAGCAGTTCGGTCACGGCCCGCCCTCCTCGGCCGCGGCCCGAGCGGCCCGCAGCAACGGCGCGGGGTCGTCCGGGGGCCGGGGGGCGAACTGGAACGGCAGGCAGGCGGTCAGCGCCGGGGAGTCGGCGGGGACCTCGAGCGAGCGGAGGACCGCCGCGGTGCGGTGGCCCACGTCTCGGGCCGAGAGCGTGCCGGTCCGGAACTCCTCCTCGATCCGGGCCAGGGCCTCCCGGGCCGCGCGGTGGCGGTCCTCCCCGGACCGGGCGGGGGCGTCGCGGGTGGCCGTGTCCTCGGGTGGGGCCGGTCGGGGGCGGCGGCGCCACAGGGCCCAGGCGAGGACCACGACAGCGAGGAGCAGCAACCCCACCCCGACCACGGTCCAGCCGCCCCAGAACGGGACCGGGGCGTGCAGTTCTCCCGCACCCGGCACCACTCCGGAACCCGCACCGAGGGTCAGCACGTCAGCCCCGGGCCCGGGCGTGCTCGCGCACGAGGGCGTGCAGACCCGCCATGACGCCGTGGGGACCGTCGACCCGTCCCACGCTCACCCCGTTGCGGCGCAACAGGCTCACGGCACGGCGACGGCGCTCGCGGTCGGCGGCCAGGTGGGCGGCGCGCACCCGGGCCGTGCGCCGGACCCGGCCCGGGAGGAGGCGCGGACCGCCGAGGGCTCCGAGAGTTCCCTCCACCCCGGTGGGGTCGACGTCGGAGATCGTCACCCAGAGGACGTCGTGGCGGATCGAGAGTCGCCGGACGGCCTGCTGGAGCCCGGTGTCCACGTCGACGTCGTCCGCCACCACGACGACGACGGCACGTCGCCGCTGGTAGCGGGCCGCCCGCTCCAGCACGGTCCCCACGTCGACGGGTGGGTCGTCGATCGCCGCGGTCAGCGACGAGACCACCCGGGCCCGGTGGGCGGCCCCCCTGCGCGGGGGGAGGACGGTGAGCGCGTCGGGACGTCCGGCGACCAGCGCGACGCGGTCGCCCCGGGCCTCGGCGACCCCCGCGAGGACCTCGACGACGAGGCGGGCGGCGACGAGCTTGGGCTCCCCGCCGACGCCGGACGCGGCGAGTTCCGCCCCGGTGGGGACGAGGAAGAGGACGGTCTGGTCGCGCCGGGCGACGTAGCGCTTGACCAGGGGCACGGGGTTGCGCGCCGTGGCCGACCAGTCGATGTCCCGGACGTCGTCGCCCTCGACGTAGGGCCGCAGGTCGTCGAAGTCGTGGCTGCGACCGGGGAAGACCGCCGCCCAGTCGCCGTCGAGCTGGCCGTGGCTGCGCCGGTGCGCCGGGATGGCCAGCAGGGCCGCGAGGCGGGGGGACACCTGTCCGGGCCCCCGACCGGCGGGAGGACGTGCGGTCACGGGGCGGGGACCTGCTCGAGGAGCCGGTCGACGACGTCGTCGGCGCGGACGTCCTCGGCGAGGGCCTCGAAGGTCAGCCCCATCCGGTGGCGCAGCGCCCGGTGGGCGAGCGCCCGCACGTCGGCCGGCAGCACGTGGTCGCGGCCCTGCACCAGGGCGCGGACCTGCGCCGCGCTGGTGAGGGCGATGCTGGCCCGGGGACTGGCGCCGAACTCCGTGGCGGGGTCCGCCCGGGAGGCCCGCACGAGCGCCACGACGTAGCCGACCAGCGAGACGTCGACGTGCACGCGGCGGGCGAGGTCCTGCAGGAGGCGGACGTCGTCGAGGGAGACCGAGGACGGCTGCGGGTCGGGCGTCGACCCGGTCCGGTGGGCCCGGACGATCTCCTCCTCCTCCTCCGCGCTGGGGTAGTCGAGGACGTCGTGCAGCAGGAACCGGTCGAGCTGGGCCTCCGGGAGCGGGTAGGTCCCCTCGCTCTCCACCGGGTTCTGGGTCGCGACGACGAAGAACGGCTGCGGCAGCGGGTGGGTGACGCCGGCGATGGTGACCTGGTGCTCCTGCATCGCCTCCAGCATCGCGCTCTGGGTCTTGGCGCTGGAGCGGTTGATCTCGTCCAGGAGCACCACGTTGGCGTGGACCGGGCCCAGGCGGGTGGTGAACTCCGCGCGGACGGCGTCGTAGACCTGCGTCCCGACGATGTCGCTGGGCAGCAGGTCGGGGGTGCACTGGACCCGTCGGAAACTGCCGCCGAGGGCGTTCGCGATCGTCGACGCGGCCGTCGTCTTGGCCAGACCGGGCATGCTCTCGAGGAGGACGTGCCCCCCGGCGACCAGGGTGGCGACGAGCGTCTCGAACAGACGGTGCTGCCCCACGATCCGGGCGGAGAACGCGCGCTGGAGTTCGGCGAGGACCACCGCGGCCCGGTCGAGTTCGGCGTCGTTCGGTGCGTCGTTCGGTACGGCGGTCACTACACTCCTCGCTGGTGCTCAACGCTGTCGCGGACGTCGACCAGCGCGGGTCGTCCGGCCCGGGGGGGGTGGACGAGTGACCCGTTCGAGACGACGTCGGGACGGGCTCGCGGGTTGCCCCGGACCGGCACGAGTTTCGCAGGTGTCACGCGCGGGGTCCGGTGGACCCGGTTCAGCGCACCAGTTCCGGGGCCTGGGGGTGGCCGAACAGTCCCGGGAGGCCACCGCTGTGCAGGAGCACCGTGCGCTCGCCCGCCCCGACGTCGCCGGCCCGGACGGCGGCGACGAGACCCGCGGCGGCGCGTCCGGTGTAGACGGGGTCGAGCACGATGCCCTCGGTCCGCGCGACGAGCGCGACGGCCTCCGCGACAGCCGGTGTGAGCACGCCGTAGCCCTCGCCGACCTGGTCGCGGCGCATCCGGGGCCGACCCGGGTCCGCGGTCCCCGCCTCGCGCGCCAACCCGCGGGCCAGGTCGGAGACCCGGGCCTGCGCGTCCTGGACCGCTCCCGTGTCGACCCCGAGCACGCGGTCGACACCGAGGGCGTGCACCAGCCCGGCCATGGTGCCTCCGGAACCGATCGCGGTGACGACGGTGGTCAGGTCGGGCGCCTGGGTCAGCAGTTCAGCCCCGGCGGCGACGTAGCCGCGGGCCCCGACCACGCTCGACCCCCCGAAGGGGATGACCTCGGTCGGGGTACCGTTCTCGCGCAACGATTCTGCCTCCCGCTCGACGCGGGCGGCCAGCGTCGTCGGGTCGACCTCGCCCGCCCAGACGATGCGCGCGCCCAGCAGGGCGTCGAGCAGGAGGTTCCCGCGCGCCTCCGCCGGTTCGTCGCCCTCGAGGACGAGCACCGCCTGCAGACCCAGGCGCGATGCGGCGGCCGCGGTCAGCCGGGCGTGGTTGCTCTGCGGAGCTCCGCTGGTGACGACCGCCGCAGCCCCGGCCGCCAGGGCGGCGCCCAGGGTGTGTTCCAGCTTGCGGACCTTGTTGCCGCCGCCCCCGAGCCCGATGAGGTCGTCGCGCTTCACCCAGAGGTCCTCCGGTCCGAGACCCAGGGCCTGCGCGAGGCGCGGCGCGGGTTCCAGCGGGGTCGGCCAGGACCCCAGGACGACCGGCTGGTGGACCGTGGCGGGAAGGTGCTCGGGCACCGCGTCTCCTCCGTGACGACCTGCGCGGTCGTCGACCTCGTGGGCCGTGTGTCGAACTCGACACACGCAGTGCCGGAACGGTGTCGGCGCCGACACCACGGTGCCACACCGGATCCCTAACGTTCTGGACGTGGCCGCAACGGCGACCACGACACCGGTCCCCGGACCGAACCGTCCTAGGAGAAACACCATGCGTACGAAGATCACCGTCGCCGCCGCCGCACTCGTCGCCGCCGCCGGGATCGCCGGCGCCGGCGCTGCGTCCGCGTCCTCCACCCCGGCCGTTCCCACGGCCACGCCCATCCACTTCGCCCACGGCGCGACCTCGGCCCGCGTCAGCGGTCACGTCGCGGCGAACGGCGACCGCCGCTACACCTTCCAGGCCCGCGCCGGGCAGACGGCGACGTTCCACCTCTCCCGCAGCACGTCGGCCATGACCTGGACCCTGGTGGGGCCGACCGGGCCGTCGGTGCACAACGCGCACAGCCCGCGCCAGAGCGACTTCACCTACCGCCTGCCCGAGAGCGGCACGTACTACGTCGACATCGTCTCCACCCGCTCCGCCAGCTACGACCTGTCGGTCGCGATCCCCGCAGCGACGTCGGGTGGTGCGGCGTCGGGCACGGCCGCGACGAGCGCCGCACAGACCGCCGCGGGCCAGAAGATCCGCTTCGCTCCCGGGACGACGTCGACGACCATCACCGGTGGGGTCGGCACGACCGGTGCCGCGCACTTCCACTTCGACGCCACCGCCGGTCAGCGCGCGGTCGTGACGTTCCAGGACGTCTCCGGGAAGGGCACCTGGTCCCTGGTAGCCCCCGACGGGTCGCCGCTGCACACCAGCATGAGCGAAGACCAGGGCCGCGCGACGATCACCCTGCCGCAGAACGGTTCCTACCGCCTCGACCTGCAGATCCCGTCGGGTGCCACCTACACCCTGTCGCTGTCCATCCCCCGCGGCTGACCTCCCGCTCCGGCCGACCGGAGCACCGTCGGGTCCGCGCGCCGGAGGGGACGCGCGGACCCGGCGGCGCTCAGGGGGTCGGCTGTCGTCGCGTCAACCCCGCGCCGGGAAGGCGTGCCGGCGCGCGAGCGCCACGACGAGCAGCGCCGCGCCCGCGAGGACGACCATGAGCAGGGGCAGGGTGGAACCGGCCGAGCCACCGCCGATGAGCACCGCGCCGAAGACCCCGGCGCCGGCGATGGCGAGGTTGAAGGCCACCCCGATGAAGGAGTTCGCGACGTCGGCGTTCTCCCCCGCCGCGTGGGCCATCGCCGTCTGCAGCTGAGCGGCCGCGCCGCCGAAGGCGAGACCCCAGGCGACGACGGCGGCGAGCACCGCAGCCCGGGAACCCCCGGCCACGAGGAAGACGCCTCCGGCGAGGAGGAACGTCACGAGGCTGCCCAGGACCAGCGGCCGCAGCGCCCGGTCGATGAGTGCGCCCGTCAGGAGGAGACCGACGAGGGCGCAGACCCCGAAGAGGACCAGCACCCGGTCCACCGGCAACGGCACGGAAACCGCCCGCAGGTACGCGGACACGTAGGTGTACATCGTGTTGTGCGCGAGCATCCACAGGGGGATGACGACCAGGATCGGCGCGACCCCCGGGATGCGCAGCACCCGGCGCAACGGCAGCTGCGCCTCGGGTCGCCCTCCGGGCGCGTCGGGCAGGACGAACCGACCCACCACCACGATCACCAGGGCCAGCGCGGACGCGAGCAGGAACGACCACCGCCAGCCGAACGAAGCCCCCAGCCAGGAACCGAACGGGGTACCGACGGCCAGGCCGACCGGAGTTCCCAGGGAGGCGATCGACAGGGCCCGGCCCGCCGAGGCGGGCGAGGAGATCCGCCGGGCGTAGCCGGCCAGCATCCCCCAGAGCAGACCCGAGCACGCCCCGCACACGAAACGCATCACCAGGGTCAGGACGAGGTCGCTGGACACCGCGACGACGGAGTTGGCCAGCAGGAACACCCCGACCGTGACGAGCAGCACCTTCCGGCGTCCGACCCCCCGGGTCAGCGCAGCGGCCGGGACGGCGCAGACGACGGTTCCCAGGGCGTAGCTGCTGACGTACTGCCCCGCCAGTCCCTCGCTGACCCCCATCCCCGCGGCGATCTCCGGGAGCAGCCCGGCGGGCATCGTCTCGGTGGCGATGAGCAGGAAACCCGTCACCGCCATCACCAGGAGCGCCGTCAGGGGGAAACCCTCCGCAGGGGTCGTCGCCGCTGGGGAACTCCGTCGGGCTCCGCGGGTTCGCAGTCGAGGCACGGACCCACCGTAACCGCGGACGTCCGGCGTCCACCGCACTCCGGGGTTCCCTGTCAGGGCACCTCAGGGGACGACACCGGCCCGGTGGCGCAGGTCACGGCACGACGTCGACGCTCACCGCACCGCCCTCCAGCAGTTCGAGCTGTTCCGCCGAGGCCTGGTAGGTCCCGAGGTGCAGCGTGTCGTCGGCGTACTCGACGCCGGAGGCGTCGTAGTAGAACCCCAGGTTCCCCCAGGGGGTGAAGTAGATGAGATCGCCGTCCTCGGGATCGGACCCCGGGGACCCGGCGTGGTCCAGCTCACGGGGGAGGTAGCTGATCTTCTCCCGCCCCGCGAGGTCCTCCACCGGGAGCGTCAACGGCAGCATCGAGAGGAAGTCCCGGGTCGCGGGGCTGTCCTCCCCGATCGTCACGTCGACGCTCGTCCGCGGGGAGGTGAAGCGCACGACCGTGCCCACCACGTCGGTCGTGGCGGGAAGCGTCACGGTGGTGGCACCGCCCAGTGAACTGCCAGGCGAACCACCGGGCGACCCCGTGATCTGATCGCTGCCCGGCGCGGCGATCGGTTGCGGCGAACTGCAGGAGGTCACCGCCGCACCGGTCAGGAGGACCACCGCGATCAGCAGGGCCCACGCTCGCCTCCTCCCCCTCGACGTTCCCGAACGACCCCCTGCGACGAACCGCGAGACCAGGGACGGCGTCACTCCACCGGAGAGGGCCGTGACCGTGGTGGCGAGGAGGAAGGCGAGGATCCCCGTGATCGACAGGCGCTTGCGAGGCCAGGAGCGGGTCAGCACGCCGAGGGCTGCCCGGGGGGAAGGTCGTTCGACGAGGGTCGAGACGGGTGGAGGTGTCGGCACGGGACTCCGGGGGAACTGGTGGGCGGGCACGACCGGACGGGCATCCCCACGATCCAAGCTGACCCGCCGTCCCGGCGCGCCCCACCAGGGGTACCCCAGCAGTACCTCTACCCGCAGGGACTTCTCCCGCCACCACGACCGACCTTCGATGGGAGCTCGACGTTCCGCGAACTCCAGGAAGGCCATCATGACCTCGACGTCCCACGAGTCCGACACCGCCGAACTGCTCCCGCCGGGTTTCTCCCGTCGCCGCGTCCTGACGATGAGCGGCGTGGCCGCAGCGGCCGGAACTCTCGCGACGGTTCCGAGTTCGACCGCGGCCCACGCAGAGGAACCCGCGCCGGAGGACACGTGGGACAAGACGTTCCCCCGGAGCGCGGCCGTCGACCACCAGAAGGTGACCTTCACCAACCGGATCGGCATCGAACTGGTCGCCGACCTCTACCGTCCCCTGGACCTCGTCGGGCCGGCGCCGGCCCTCGTGGTGGGGCACCCCTTCGGCGGGGTGAAGGAGCAGACCTCCGGGCTGTACGCGCAGACCATGGCCGAACGTGGTTTCGTCACGCTCGCTCCCGACGCCTCCTACAACGGTGAGAGCAGCGGGTGGCCCCGCCACATCGCCTCCCTCGAGGCCTTCGTCGAGGACTTCAGCGCGGCCGTCGACCACCTCGGTACCCGCCCCTCCGTGGACCGGGACCGGATCGGCGTCCTCGGTGTCTGTGCCAGCGGAGGTTTCGCCCTCTCCGCAGCTCAGGTCGACCCGCGCCTCAAGGCGGTCGCCACCGTGAGCATGTACGACATGGGCCGCGCCTACCGGGACGGTCTGGGGTACGCACCGGTCCCGAGCGAGGTCAACACCGTCGAGGAACGACAGCTCGCCCTCGCCGAGGCCGCCGAACAGCGGTGGGCGGAGTACGAGGGCG
This sequence comes from Kineococcus sp. AC630, assembly GCF_979255925.1. NCBI lineage: Bacteria > Bacillati > Actinomycetota > Actinomycetes > Kineosporiales > Kineosporiaceae > Kineococcus > Kineococcus sp. AC630. Next base: position 185,353 of record NZ_CEEDMJ010000008.1, on the reverse strand, counting down.
CCGAGGTGCGCTACGGAGGCGGCGACGCCGTGGCGCTGAAACCCTCCCAGCAGGCGGCGGCCGACGAGTTCGCCGCCTACTACACGACGCCGCGGGGTGCCCACCCGCGTTCGCACGCGTTGTCCCTCACCAGTCTCGGCGCCATCACCGGTTTCATGCCGCTGGCCCAGCTCGAACTCACCGCACCCCGCCCCCTGCTGCTCGTCGCCGGTGAGGACGCGCACTCGCGCTACTACACCGAGGACGCCTACGCGCAGGCCCCGGAACCCAGGGAACTGCTCATCGTCCCCGGCGCCGGGCACGTCGACCTCTACGACCGGGTCGACCTGATCCCCTGGGACAGGCTCGCGGGGTTCTTCCACGAACACCTCTGATCCCCACGTCCTCCCCCTGGGGCCACGCTCGGGGGGACGACGGGGAACGTGAGCGCGCCCGGGTCGGTCTACCGCTGCTCGAGGCTCTGCGACGCCTCGTGCCGGGCGGAGGCGGGTTCCCGGGCTTCGAGGCGGGTCGCGGCCCACGACCCGAGGAGCTGCAGCCGTTCCGCGGTGACGCTGCTCGGCTCCGCCGCGTAGATGGTCAGGGTGAGACCCGGTTCGGAGACCATCGAGGTGGATTCGTAGGCCAGTTCGAGGTCACCGACGGCCGTGTGGTTGAAGGTCTTCGTCCCCGAACCGTGGTGGCGGACGTCGTGGGTCCCCCACAGCCGACGGAACTCCTCGCTGCGGGTGGACAACTCCCCCACCAGGTCGTGCATCTCCTTGTCTCGGGGGTCGGCCCCGGCCGTGGTGCGCAGGATGGCGACCGCGATCGCGGCGGCGACGTCCCAGTGCGGGTAGAAGCGGTGGGAGTCGGGATCGAGGAAGGTGTAGCGGGCGAAGTTCGGGGACGCGCCGGCGACGGAGGCGTGGGCGGACTCGTACACCGAGGAGTGCATGGCCGCTCCGATCGTGTTCGCCGCCAGCAGGTCCATCCGTCCGCTGACCACGATCGCCGGCACGGTGATCGCCTCCAGCGTCCACTGCAGACTGGGACGCGGCGTCCAGCGCGTCGTGGACCGTCGCCGGGGACGAGCCAGCGCGGAGGTTCCGTCGGCGGCCTGGGCGAGGGCGAACAGGTGCGTGCGTTCGGCGTCGTCCAGTCGCAGCGCCCGGGCCAGCCCCTCGAGCACCGAGGCGGACACCCCGCCGAGCGCACCGCGCTCGAGCTTCGCGTAGTACTCGACGCTGACCCCGGCCAGGGACGCCACCTCGGCCCGGCGCAGCCCGGGCACCCGGCGCTGACCGGCGTCGGGCAGACCGACCTGGGCCGGGGTGACCTTGGCCCGGCGGGTGGTGAGGAAGTCGCGGACCTCGGCGCGGTTGTCCATGGTGGCGACGGTAGGTGCTCCCGGCGCTCGCAGACACCCCGCAGGCGCACCCTGGCGAGGGGTGTACTGCCGGTGAACCCCTCACCAGGGCACCGCTCCCGGGCGGTGCGGGGACCGGGACGGGGCCACCATCGAGGTGTCCCAACCCGGCCTGACGAGACCGTGCAGGCCGACCGAACCGAGGAGAACCCCTGTGCGCGCTGTCGTGATGCACGCCGCCGGAGACGTCCGCGTCGAGGACGTCGACCGCCCCACGATCGTGGAACCCACGGACGCGATCATCCGCCTGGCCGCGACCTGCGTCTGCGGGTCCGACCTGTGGCCCTACCGCGGCTCCGACGAGGTGACGACGCCGCAGCCGATGGGCCACGAGTACTGCGGGGTCGTCGAGGAGGTCGGCGCCGACGTCCGGAACGTGGCGGTCGGCGACTTCGTCGTCGGGTCGTTCTTCGCCTCCGACAACACCTGCGAGATCTGCCTGGCCGGCTACCAGACCGGCTGCGTCCACCGTCAGCCCGGTGCCCCCAGCGGCGCCCAGGCGGAGTACGCCCGCATCGCCCTCGCCGACGGCACCCTGGTCGCCACCCCCGGCCAGCCCGACGCCGACCTGATCCCCTCGCTGCTGGCCGCCTCCGACGTCCTCGGCACCGGCTGGTTCGGGGCGGTCGCGGCCGACGTCGGCCCCGGCAAGACCGTGGCGGTCGTCGGGGACGGCGCCGTGGGCCTGTGCGCGGTCCTCGCGGCCCGCCAGCTCGGCGCGGAGCGGATCATCATCTCGAGCCGTCACGCCGACCGGCAGGCCCTGGCGCGCCAGTTCGGCGCCACCGACGTCCTCGCCGAGCGTGGCGAGGAGTTCGTCGCCGTCGTGAAGGAACTCACCGGCGGGCTGGGGGCGCACTCCGCGGTCGAGGCGGTGGGGACCCACGAGTCGATGCACCAGGCCATCGGAGCCACCCGCCCCGGTGGGCACGTCGGCTTCGTCGGCGTCCTGCACGACGTCGCCATCACCGGCGACGACATCTTCATGACCCACGTGCACCTCCACGGCGGACCGGCCCCGGTGCGCCGGTTCCTGCCCGACCTCATCCAGCTCATCTGGGACCGGAAGATCGACCCCGGCAAGGTCTTCGACCTCGAACTCCCGCTCGACGACGCCGCCGAGGGCTACCGCGCCATGGACGAACGCCGGGCCACCAAGGTCCTCCTGCGTCCCTGAACCCCCTCCACCTCCCGAAAGGAAACCCCGTGCAGCTCAACACCCCCGCACCGACCCAGAAGCCGACGGCCACGTTCACCGGCGAGGTGCTGATGACCCCACTGGCCGCGGGTGAGGCCCCCTCGCGGATCGGAGTCGCCCACGTGCGGTTCACCCCCGGCGCACGCACCTACTGGCACGTCCACCCGATGGGCCAGGTGCTGCACATCACCGACGGCACCGCCCTGGTGTGCACCCGGGACGGGTCGGTGCTGCGGGCCCGGGCCGGCGACACCGTCGTCTGCTCCCCGGACGAGGAGCACTGGCACGGCGCCACCGCCGACTCCTTCGCCGCCCACCTGGCCATCCAGGAGGCCGCCGACACCGCCGACGGTAGGACGAGCCCCGTGACCTGGCTGGAACCGGTGACCGACGAGGACTACGCGCGCGCCCAGGCCTGAACCCTCCGCCGGACCGTGACGGCGGTACCGTCCACCACCCCCGCTCGCCCACCCCCTGGAGGAACACCGTGACCACCATCGCCATCGTCGGGGCCGGCACGGGCCTCGGCGCCGCAGTCGCCCGGAGGTTCGGGGCGGAGGGGTTCGCCGTCGCCCTCGTCTCCCGGACCCTCGCCCACGTCGAGGAACTGGCGGCCGGGCTGCGCAGCGGTGGGACCACGGCGAGCGGGTTCGAGGCCGACGTCCGGGACCCGGCGTCCCTGACGGCAGCGCTGCGAGCGGCCCACGACGAACTGGGCCCGGTGGAGGTGCTGCAGTACAGCCCGATCCCGGCGCAGAACTACTTGCGTTCCGTGGGCGAGACCACGAGCGCCGACCTCGCCGAGGCCGTCGCCTTCTCGGTGGTCGGGCTCGCGACGAGCGTCGAGGCGGTGCTGCCGGGCATGCGCGCCCTGGGCCGCGGCTCGATCCTCCTCGTCAACGGTGGCAGCGCCGTCCGTCCCCGGCTCGCAGTCACGGGGACGTCGGTGGCCTTCGCCGCGGAGAGCACCTACGGGGCGCTGCTGCACGAGGGTCTGGCGGCCGGCGTCCACGTGGGTCAGCTGATCGTCCCGGGTGCGATCACCCCCGGTCACCCGACGCACGATCCCGACGTCCTCGCCGAGCGGTTGTGGTCGATGCACACCGGACGCGAGCGGTTCCGCGAGTTCGCCGAGGCGATGGACACCTGACCGACGTGCCGCGGAACCCGCCGGAGTTCGAGGGCAGAACCCTGCCGCGACCACAGGACGACCTGGACGAGCAGGGACTGGGGACCCCGGGGACATGGCGACGGGCTACACCACCCTGACCGTCGGGGTCGGACGCTGACGAGTCCCCGGGGGACCCGGGTCCGGCGGCCCCATCGGTTTCCGCCCACCCTGCACGGGTACCTCCCCGGTGTGAACGAGCATGATCGCCGGCGCTACCTGACCGTCTACCTCAACGACCACCTCGCCGGGGCGACGACGGGCCGGGCCCGCTTCGCCCGCAGCGCCCGGGCCCACCGGGGGACCGAGACCGGGCGTGCGCTGGAGCGGCTGCACGACGAGATCGTCGAGGACCGGCAGAGCCTGCTGCACTGGATGCGGGTCCTCGGCGTCCCCTCGCAGCGACCGTTGCAGTACGCCGGCCGGGTCGGGGAGGCGCTGGGTGCGCTCAAACCGAACGGGCACCTGGTGCGGCCCTCACCGCTGCGGACGGTCATCGAACTGGAGGGTCTGCTGCTGGGGGTCCAGGGCAAGGCCGCCGGGTGGCGCAGCCTGCGGGAGCTGGCCCTGACCGACGAGCGCCTGGACGCCGAGGCCCTGGAGGAACTGGTCCAGCGCGCCGACCGTCAGGCCGCCGAGCTGGAGCAGCTGCGGCGCGCTGCGGTCCGCGACGTCCTGGGGGGCTGAGGCTCCGGTGGTCGCGGCGCGACGCTCGCTGCCCGTGGGGGTCCTCGTCGGGATCGGGGTCGCGGGGTTCCTGGACGAGACGGTGTTCCACCAGCTCCTGCACTGGCACCACTTCTACGACCGCTCCACGTCGACGGTCGGTCTCGTCTCCGACGGCTGGTTCCACGCCGGCAGCTGGATCGCCGTCGTCGCCGGCCTGTTCCTCTTCGCGGACCTCCAGCGGCGTCGGGCCGTCGTGGGCCACCGCGTGCTGGCCGGCGGCCTCTTCGGCTGGGGCGGGTTCCAGCTCTACGACGGGCTCGTGCAGCACAAGGTGTTCGGTCTGCACCAGATCCGCTACGGCGTCGACCTGTGGCCCTACGACGTGGCGTGGAACCTGGCTGCGTTGGCCGGGTTGGTGGCGGGCACCGTCGTCCTGCTCGTGGGACGTCGGCGCGGGCGGCGGCGGGACGCGTGATCCCCGGCTGGGTGCTCCTGCTCGCGGCGGGAGTCCTCCTGGCGTCGTACCTGGTGGCGGAGGGCGGTCTGCACCGGCGGGGTGACCGGTGGCCGGTCCCGCGGACGGGTGCCGCCGTCGCCGCGGCGGTGGCGTGGGCGGTCGCCGGGTTGTGGCCGGTCCGCGGGGCCGTGGACGACGTCGTCGTCCACCTGCTGGTGACGATGGCGGCGCCCGTGCTGCTGGCGTCGTCGGCCCCTGTGAGCCTCGCCCTGCGGACTGCTCCACCTGGTCTGCGCGGACTGCTCGTCCGGGCGCTGCACCTGCGCTGGTCGCGGGTGGTCACCTGGCTGCCGGTCGCGACCGCCCTCGAGGTCGGCGGTCTCTACCTGTACTACCTGGTCCCGGTCCCGCCCGCGGTGCACGGCCTGCTGATGGTGCACATGGTCGCGGCGGGGTGGCTGTTCGCGACCGCCCTCGTGGGTTCCGACCCCGTACCCCACCGGCCGAGCCTCGGGGGCAAGGCCGTCGCGCTGCTGACCGTCTTCGCCGCCCACGACGTCCTGGCCAAGCTCCTCTACGCCCGCGGGGGCGGCGCGGCCGCCGAACTCCTGTTCTACGGGGGTGACGTCGTCGAACTCCTGACCGCGGTCGCGCTGTTCGGTCGGTGGTACCGACGGCCCCGTTCCCGTCCGGCCGGCCGTCCGGTGCGTCCCGGTGCCGTCCGGGACCGCGCCGCGCGCTGACCGCCCGGCACGGAGCACTTGCGGGTACGCCCGGTCGGCGTCATCGTGGCGGGAGGTCGAGCCGGGGCCGTCGTCCGAGCCCAGGAGCAGCCGTGCAGCAGCCCACCTCGCAAGAGCGTCTCGAACACCTCACCCGGTCCCTCGTCCTGCACCTGCGGGACCTCCTCGACCAGTACCCCGAAGGCGCCGTGCTGCTCCCGCAGCAGGACGGCGAGCTCTCCGCCTGGTCGGCCCGGGTCCCGGGGTTCCCGGGTCCGATCGCCGTCGGGGTCTGCGCACGGTCCGCCCTGGACGGCCCTCTCGCCCACGCCGTGGAGGAAGCGCACGACGGCGGCGGCGTCCTGGTCGTCTGCGACGTGACGGACACCTCGACGGGGGACGCCCGGACCGTGATCCAGCTCCCCGACGACACCGACGTGGTCGAGGTGCACCACCCCTCCGAGATCGCCGGCGCGGTCATCGAGGCGCTGGCCGGGGACGTGCCCCTCGTGCTCGACGTCCGGCTGAGCCCGGAGGAGGGCACATCGATGTTCTCCTCGGGACGGGACGCCGAGGTGCACTGAGCCGCCGGACCGGACCGCCCCGTCAGAACTCCGCCGTCTCGCCCCGGGCGACGTAACGCACCACCGACCCGAGCCCGCGGCGTTCGACCTCGGCCCGGAAGTCGGACAACGGCGAGCGGAAGACCCCGTAGTCGTCGTGGTGCACGGGCACGGCCTGCGCCGGACGCACCAGCTCGAGGACGTCGGCTCCGGCCGCGCCGTCCAGGGTGACCACCACGCCTCCCGGCAGCGTGGTGCCGCCGAGGTGCAGGACGGCGAGGTCGACGTCGGGGTAGCGCGTGGGGATCTGCCGCAACTCCGGGACGTTCAACGTGTCGCCCGACAACCAGACCCTGCGCTCCACCGCTCCCCCCACCCGGGAGAACTCCAGCACGCTGCCCATGACGGCGGGCAGGAGGGACTCCACCGCCCCGAGGGCGTGCCGGGCCGGGGTCGCGGTGACGACCACCTGGTCCGGACCGGTGGTGAGCGTGCTCGACTCCCACGTGAACAGGCCACGGACGTCACCGAAGCCGTGACGGCCCGCGAGCCGTCGACGCGCGTGCGGGGTCGTGACGATCGGCACCGCGCGGTCGAGCCCGCGGCGGGCCACCCGGTCGAAGTGGTCGCCGTGCAGGTGCGACAGCACCACCCCGCTGAGCGGTGGCAGCTCCTCCACCGACAGCGCGGGTTCGGTGAGCCGACGGGACAGGACTCCCTTGCCGAGGTAGGCGAACTGGCCCCGGTGCAGGAAGTTCGGGTCGGTCAGCACGGTCAGGGCGCCCCACCGCAGGAGCACGGTGGCGGTGCCGACGAACGTCAGCGAGAGAGTTCGGTCCACACCGTGCAGCTACCCAGCTGCGGGCCGGACACTCCTGCGACGCGGCTCCACGTCGCCTCCCCCGGTCCGGAGACCTACCGGGCCGTGGCGATGCGCGAGCGGACCTGCACCACCGGCGCCTGCGGTTCGGGAACGGTCTCGAGGGCGAAGTCGGCGATCGCCCCGGGCCGGAAGATCAGGCAGCAGGTGGAACCCCCGAACTGGAAGCGCCCGATCTCGTCCCCCTTGCGTACCCTGGCCCCCGGCACGACGTGGTCGGCGATCAGGCACGAGGAGACGTCGGCCATCCCCACCGGGACGAACGCGACCAGTCCGAGGGTCGGGTCGTCGGCCTCGAGGAGGATGACCGCCCGGGCGGCGACGTGGGCCAGGTAGCCCTGCGACTCCTGGGGTTCCCCGGCACTGGTGCCCTCGGAATCCGCTTCCGAGTAGTAGGTCCCCGGCACCGGGAAGGCCCGGACGACGGTTCCCGACACCGGGGCGTGCCAGCGGTGGTAGTTCGTCGCGCTGAGGTAGGCCTGGTAGACCGTCCCCCCGACGAACTGCTCGACCGCCTCGTCGCCGTGCAGCACGTCCTGCAGGGAGTAGGGCTGGCTCTTCAGCCAGAACCGGTCCTGTCGCTGCACGTTGCGGGCGATGGCGTAGGGCGTGGACTCGCAGGGGCTGACGACGACCTTGTCGTCGTCCGGCTCGGCGACCGGTCGCTGACCGTCGCGGAACCGGCGGGTGAAGAAGTCGTTCCAGGAGGTGAACCCCCAGTGCTCGTCGTCGGGGTCGTGCTGGTACTGCTCGATGCCGATCGCCGCCCGGGCGGCCTCGCTCTTCCACCCGGACGGGGAGTCGTTGAGGACGTAGGTGGAGGCCGGGCTGTCGAGGAACTCGCACCAGGTGTTCAGGATCTTCTCCAACGCCGCGTTGACGCGCGGGTCACGGAAGGCGGCGAATCCCGAGGGGGTGCTGATCGACCAGTCCAGGATCGCGGCGATCGGCGTGATGACCATGGCGTCCTCGCTGAACTCCGGGGCCATCGTGAGGACCTCGTCGATGAGCAGGAGGAGCTGCTCGACGGTGTGGACGTGCCGCTTCCGGTAGGGCTTGGCCTGGGGTTCCTGCTCGAGCATGCGTTCGACGTGCATGCGCAGGACCGCGTCGGTCCTCAGCAGCTCCTGGAAGGCCTGGAGCACCGGGTGCAGGGGAATCGAAGCGTCCCGGACGGCGGCTCGGGCGACGTGGCGTTCGAGCCACCTCTCCAACCCCTCCATGTCCGGTGGGAGCCACCCGGCCCGGCGGCGGGCGTCCGTGCGTTCGAGGTCGCTGGTCTCGGAAGTCACCGTCCCAGCCAACCCCAGGTCCACGGTCGGCGCCTCCCGACCTCGAGGACCCGGTGAACACCGCGTTCGGCTCACCCGTGACGGCCCAGGCCGGGAAACCCGCCTCCAGCACGAGTTCCGGCTCCACCCTGAAGAACTCCGGAGAAACTGCCACCCCTCGACGACGGACGTCGCCTGGACGCGGAGGTGCAGTTCTCCCTCGGAACCGCAGCCCTGGCCGACCCGTCGCTGAGAACCGTGACCGACGCCGCGCACCGGGACGTCGCCCACGCCTGCCGCCTCGTCGCGCGGGTCCTCACCGCGCCCCCGCGGAAGGAACGCACCACCGCGATGTTGCACGCCCTCCTCGACGGTCTCGCCCTGCACCTGATCCGTCAGGGGTGGGCCGGGCCCGGAAGGCGCCGGTGGCGACCGTCAGTGCCCGTAGTCGCCGGCCAACTGCTCCTGCTCGGACAGGACCGCCGCGATGTCCGCCTGGACGACGTCCAGCTCACCGATCACCCGACCCGTCTCGCCGATCCCCGCCGCGACGCTGCGGCTGCTGGCCTGGATGTCCGCGATCTGCTCGCCGACCCGTTGGGTGGCTTCCGCCGTCGCCCGCGCCAACTCCTTCACCTCTCCCGCCACCACCGCGAAGCCCTTTCCCGCCTCGCCCGCACGAGCGGCCTCGATGGTGGCGTTCAGCGCCAGCAGGTTCGTCTGTCCCGCGATCGAGGAGATGATCTTGATGACGTCGCCGACGGACGTGGTGACCTGCTCCAGCGCTTCCACCTCCTGCACCATGGCGCTGGCCTGGTCGCGCGCGGCCCCCGCCACCCGGTCGGAGTTGTAGGTGGCCTGACGCAGCCGCGACACCGTGTCCATGAGCGACCGTGCCGAGGAGGCGTCCTGCTCCGCACGGTGCAGCATCTCCAGACGCTGGGACAGCAGCTGCGCGACGTTGCGCAGCGCCTCGGCCCGCGTGGCGGACAGCTCGATGCTGTCGGTGGTGAAGAAGTCCATCGTGCCCACCACCTCACCCCCGCTGAGCAGGGGGAAGCAGACGCCGGAGCGCACCCCGGCCCGCTGGGCCGCCGGTGCGCGCACGCAGTCGGTCATCTCCGCCAGGTCCGCGACGAAGACCAGGTCACGTGCCTTCCACGCCCGGCCCGACAGGCCCACCCCTTCGGCGAAGGAGGCGCGCAGGGTGACGTCCCGGAACTCCTGCCCGGCCGAACCGGACTCCAGCTGGAACTTCAGCGTCCGGTCCGTCTCGTCCAGGGCCCAGAACGAGCCGTAGGCCCACCCGAACGCGCTGCGGACCGTCTCCAACGCGGTGCGCAGGGCGCTCGCGGCGTCCGGCGCTTCGCCGACCCGGGCGATGACGGTCGTCACGGCCTGGCGGTCGTGGAGGGTCTCCGCGAGTGCCGCAGCGGACAGTGCGTGCTGCACGCCGTAGGCCACGACGCGACTGATGGCCTTCCACTTCTCCGTGCGGACCCCGAAGAAGGGCAGCGGGGCGCTGCCGTAGTACTCGTGCAGCGCCACGACGCGACCGCCCACGACGACGGGGAGGATCGCCCCCTGACCCGCACCCGCACGCGCGGCGACGGTCCAGCGCTGGTGGGTGGGCACCTCGTCGGTGGAGGACTGATCCAGCACGGCCATGGTGTGGGTGGCGGCCCACTGCAGCTGGTCGGGGTTCAAGGTGATGGTGTCGCTGCCGCTGCGGCCGAGCGCCTCGCTCAACGCTCCGGTCTCCGCGACCAGGCGGAAGGGGTGACCGGCCCCGGTCGAACCTCCGGGGGCGGGCAGCCACACCGCCCCGTAGGTCAGCCCCAGCGCCTCCGAGAGGGCCACGACGACCGCACGGTGCGCGTCGACCTCGTTCTCGACGCCGCCGGACAGGGCGGCGAGCACCGCTTCGAGGGCTTCCACGTCACGCGGCATCGGATGCGCGGGAGAGGTGGAGCGGTGCGCGGAGGAGGAGTTCTGACGTCCGAACACGTGCGGGCACGTCCTTCCGGTCACGAGGTCCGGGGGCGCGGCGCAGCGAGTCCTGACGGAGCTCGACCGGGGAGCCGTGCTGGTACCCGGGGCCGGCTGCTCGACCTGGTGGGTGATCTCGTCGACAGCGCGGAGACGTCGTCGACGGCGCACGTCCGGGATCTCCCGGGACCGCGCACCCACCACATCGGCAGGTGGGCGAGGATCTGGAGGGGCGGTGCGCGGCGACTTCCACCCGTGGGCCCGGTCAGGGACGCTGCCCCGGCCGGGGTCCACGGTGGTGTCGCTGCGTCACAGCTGGTCCGGGGCGCGGACCAGGCGCAGGACCCTCAGCTGCGGCCGTACCGGCGACGGAACTTCTCCACGCGTCCCTCGGTGTCCAGGACGCGGGCGTTGCCGGTCCAGAACGGGTGGCTGGCGGAGGAGACGTCGACGTCGACGACGGGGTAGGTGGCGCCCTCCCACTCCACGGTGGGCAGGCCGGCGCGCGAGGTCAGCGTGGAACGCGACAGGAACGCGGTGCCGGCGGACTTGTCGCGGAACACGACGTCGTCGTAGGCGGGGTGGGTGTGGAGCTTCACGGTGACCTCCGGGTGGGCTGTTCTGACCTTCCCTCATGAGAACTCTTCTCAGTGGAGGGTTGTTCCCGTCCCCGGGCTCGGGCTCGGGCTCACCTACGCTGGCTCGGGTGAACAGCAGCAGGAGATCCGGACGCAGCGGACGTGCGGTCCGCGCCGTGCAGCACGCCACCCGCGTGCTGGACCGCCCCGTCACCACCGCCCGTCTGGGGCAGCGCCTGCACGACCTGGCCGAGGCCGCGACCGAACTAGCCGCCGACGCGGGTCTCGACCTCGACTCCCCCACCGACCTCTACGGCGACGGCGTGGTCACCGTCCTGGAGCGACGCGTGGCGGACCTCCTGGGGAAGGAGGACGCCGCGTTCTTCCCCACCGGAACGATGGCCCAGCAGGCGGCACTGCGGTGCTGGGCCCGCCGCGGAGGGTCGGACGGTGTCGCCCTGCACGCCCTGTCCCACCCCCGCCTGCACGAGTCCGAGGCCTTCACCCGCCTCGCCGGCCTGCACACCGTCCCCCTCACCACCGCACCGCGACCCACCAGCGCCGAGGACGTCCGCGCCGTCGCCGAACCGTTCGCCACCCTGGTCCTCGAACTGCCCCTGCGTGACGCCGGGTTCGTCCTGCCCTCCTTCGAGGAACTGGTGGACGTCACCGCCGCGGCCCGGACGCGCGGTGCGTCCGTCCACTTCGACGGCGCCCGCCTCTGGGAGACCACCACCCACTTCGGCCGTCCCCTCCCCGAGGTCGCGGCCCTGGCGGACAGCGTCTACGTCTCCTTCTACAAGTCCCTGCGCGGCCTCTCCGGGGCCGCCCTGGCGGGACCCGCCGACTTCGTCGAGGAAACCCGCCTCGAACGTCACCGCTACGGCGGCAACGTCTTCCAGCAGTTCCCGGCCGCCCTCACCGCGCTGCACGGCCTGCACCGCGAACTCCCCCGGTTGCCCGACCACGTCGCCCACGCCCGTGTCGTCGCCGAGGCCCTCACCCGAGAACTCGCCGAGCGACCCGACCGGGGGTCCACCGGTTCCCCCTGGGCCGCGGTCCACCCCGCCGTCCCGCACACCCACCAGTTCCAGTTCTGGTTCCCCGGGTCCGCCGACCGGCTGAACGAGGCCGCCACCCGGCAGGCCGAACGGACCGGCACGGCGCTCTTCGCCAATCCCTGGCGCGAACCCGGGCTGCCTCCGGGGCTGTCCTGCACCGAGATCACCGTCGGGGAGGCCGGGCTCGCCTGGAACGCCGACGACGTGCGCACCGCCCTGCAGGAGTTCCTCGAGTTCTTCGACACCGCCGGGTGAACCGGACGCGGTGTGGATCGGGGCGGCGTGCACCACCGACGCGGCGCCGCGCACCCGGTTCGACGGCCTTCAGTCGAGGACCAGCCACTGCCGCCCGTTCAGCAGTTCCCGCACCGCGTCCAGGTGGCCCGCGTGGGTGGCCGTCTCGAGCACCGCGTGCAGCAGCACCGCCCGCAGGTCCGCGAGGCGGAAGTCGCCGAAGAGGTCACCGGGCCACCACTTCGGAGGCGCGTCCCCGCTCGTCGCCGCGATCACGGCGTCGCTGCGCGCGCACTGCGCGCGGTACCCGGCCACGACGGCCGCCGCGGGAACGTCCTGCGCGACCGTCCAGGCGTCGAACGAGGGATCGAAGGCGGACGCCAACCCCGGATCCCCGGCCACCACCAGCTGGAACCAGAACTGCTCGTCGTCCACCGCCAGGTGGTTCAGCAACCCCAGGCAGCTCCACCCGGACGGCAGCACCGGCCGCCGCACCGCCTCCTCGTCCAGACCGGCGACGATGCCCAGCACGTGCTCGCGTTGGCCGCGCAACGCCGTGTGCAGGGCCTCCACGTCATCCCGGTCACCCTCCACCGCAGACCTCCCCGCCCGCCGACGCCCTGGACCCACGACGTCCTGGACCCGCGCACCGACCGGAAGTCATCGGTCGTAGCACCGCGGACCGCGGTCAGAGGCGGAAGGTGTCCACCGCCCGGCGGAGTCGTCCCGACGTCTCGCGCAACGACTCCACGGAGACGCGGACCTGCTCCAGGCTGGAACGGTCCGCGGCGCTGGCCCCGGCCACGGCGGTCAGCACCCCGGCGATCTCGTGGGTGCCGTCCGCTGCGCCGGCCACGGTGCGGGCCAGTTCACCGGTCGTCGCCGTCTGCTCCTCGACCGCCGCGGCGATGCTGGCCTGGTGGTCGTCGATGCGGGCGATGACCTCCACGATGCGGCTGATGGTGTCGGCGGCCTCGATGCTCCCGCGTTCGATGGCGGCGACCTTGCGGGTGATGTCCTCGGTGGCACCGGCGGTCTGCTGGGCCAGGTCCTTCACCTCACCGGCGACCACGGCGAAACCCTTGCCCATCTCCCCGGCGCGGGCCGCCTCGATGGTGGCGTTCAGGGCCAGCAGGTTCGTCTGCTCGGCGATGGCGGTGATGGTGCCCACGACGCTGGCGATGGCCCGGGTGGCCTGCCCCAGCTCGGCGACGGTGGCGCGGGTCGTCTCGGCCGCCTCGACCGCCTCGCGGGCCACCGACGCCGACAGGGCCATGCTGGCGGAGATCTCGTTGATGGCCGACCCCAGTTCGCCGGCCCCGGTGGCGATCGTGGCCACGTCCGAGGAGACGACGTCCGCCGAACGGGCCGCCCGGTCGGTGTCACCGGTGGTGCGCTCGTTGGCCGCGGACAGGTCCCGGGCCCGCCCGGACAGCTCCTCGGCCATCCCCGAGACGTCCGTGGCCGCCGCGGCCACGTCGCCGACGGTGCGACGGGTGGCCGAGACCGCCACCTCCAACGCCTTCGCCATGTCGCGGAACTCGTCCCGCCCGTCCACGACGGGGACGACGCTCAGGTCACCTTCGGCCACGCGGTGCAGGTCGGTCACGATGCGGCGCAGCGGCCCCACGATGCTGCGGGTCAGCACGACCAGCAGCAGCACGGTCAGCACGGCCGCCAGGGCCAGCGCGGTCACGACCAGGGCGCGACTGCGCTGCGCGGCGCTGTGGGCGGTGGCCGCGGCGGCGCGGGCCCGGTCCTGGACGGAGGTGGTCAGTTCCTGGGTGGCGGTGAGCATGTCTCCGTAGGCGACGAACCCGACGTTGAGGATCTCGTCCTCGGCCGCCTCCACCTGCCCGGCGCGGTAGAGCGCGACCGCGCGGTCGTCGGAGGCGAAGTACCCGTTCCACAGAGTGGTGAGCTTCTCGGTGAGCCGGCGTTCCGCGGTGGTCATCGACGCGGTGGGCGCGGCGGTCAGCGCCGACTGCAGCTTCGCCCGGTCGGCCAAGAACCCGGCGCGGTTGGCGGAGGAGTCCTCCACGGCGGCGGCGGCACCGATGCGGCGCGCGTCCCAGGCGTAGGCGGCCTGCCAGCCGCTGACGTCGGCGTCGTAGAAGCTCTGCTGGTCGACGAAGTGGAGCAGCGCGGTCATCTCCTGCTGTCGGGCCAGTGAGCGCGACTGCGAGGAGATGCTGTTCAGCGCGGTCGCCCCGGTGGCGGCGAGCAGGACCAGCACGATGCCGAAGGCCAGCGCGAGGCGCGTGCCGACTCGGGCGCGGCGGAGCAGGGAGGACATGGGCGGGGCCTTCCGTCGACCCGGGAACTCCTGTGGACCTGGCCACGCCGGGGGTGGCCTCCCATCGGCTGGTCCCGCGTCACCCTGAGCCGATCCCGAACGCGACGACGGCTCGCCGGAACACCGGTGAGCCGTCGTCCGTGCGGTGTGGTCAGTCCGCGTCGGCGCTGGGGACGTAGGCGCCGGGGACCTGCGACGGGGCGTAGATCACCGAGTCACCGGGGTAGGGCACCTTCCAGCCGTGGGTGCGGTACCAGGTGTAGCGGTTCATCTGCTCGGGGTTCGCGTGGTCGGCGACGGCGTTGGTCCCGGTGAAGCGCTGGTCCTTCGCCCAGGTCGTCCACTGCCCGGCGACGTCCGTCTGCTCGTCGGGGACGGTGAGCTTCTGCTGCACCTCGGCGCTGAGCAGCTGCGCCGCCTTCCCGGTCCGCCCCAGGGTGTCCGTACCGCAGTTCGGCGCGGTCGCGACCCCTTCGGTCAGCGGCACCTGGTTGGGCAGCGCGGTGAAGGGGGTGTTGTCGGGCTGGGCGGTGAAGGCGCTGAACATGGGCGTCGCCGCGGCCAGCTTCTGGTTCAGGGGTTGAGCGCCGAGGATCTGCTCGATCGTGCGCACCACCGTGAGCTGGGAGTAGTAGGTGCTGTCCACCTTCCCGTGCTGGGCCCAGGGGCTGATGATCTGCACGGGAGCGCGGTGGCCGTCGACGTGGTCGGCGCCGGCCTGGCTGTCGTCCTCGACCACGAAGATGGCGGAGTCCTTCCAGTACGGGCTGTGGGAGATCTCGTCGACCATCTTCCCGACCGCGAGGTCGTTGTCGGCGACCTGCGCCTCGGGGTCGGGGGTGCCGCCGGTGTGGTCGCTGGAGAGCCAGAACGTGTTCAGCGCCGCAGGGCCGTTCTTCTCGAAGTCCTGCTTCCAGACCTGGTAGCGGTAGAGGTCGGGGATGTCGGTGTCGAACTTCGGGTAGGCGTGGTCGGTGATCGCGTTCAGCGAGGGGATCGGGGACTGGGTGTCCGTCCGGATCGCGGGGTCGAACAGGGTGGCGGGATCGGCGCCCTGTTCCACACCCGTCGCGGCGCAGTAGTACGACTGCCAGGTGGCCGTGGGGGGTTTCGTCTCGAACTGGGTGAACTCGCCGAAGTTGCGCGCCGACTTCCCGGCCGACTGCGCCGCGGTCCACAGGAACCCGGAACGCTGGTGGCCCAGGACGTCGTCCTCGGTGTCGTAGCTGCGGACGTACTCCCCCGCGGAGGACTCGGTGTACTCGGGGTTGTCCCCCTGCATCAGCCAGTTGTGACCCTCGGCGGAGTTCGTACCGACGTCGTAGAGGTTGTCGTAGAGGCCGAACTGCTGGGCCAGGGCGTGCTGGTTGGGTGTCACCTGCCGGCCGAACTGCGCCAGCGCGGGGTCGCCGTTGCCGCGGGGGTCGTCGCCGTAGATCTGGTCGTAGGTGCGGTTCTCCTTCACCAGGAGGAACACGTGCTTGATGGTGGAGGGGTCGCCGACCCGTTCCGGCACCGCGACCGGGGCCGCCGGGTGGCGGCCGGCCTGGGCGACGTCGTCCTGGCCCCAGCCGTTCTGGGCGAACACCGTCGCGGTGTCCCGCCGGATCTGCTGGTCCGTGGGGAGACGGAAGCGGGTCAGGGACGCCGTCGTGCTGTGCGTGCCGTGGCCCGTCGCCGGGATCGTGCCCGTCCCCTCCTGGAACGTGAGTTCCGGACCGCGGGCGTCGATGCCGCGGGTGTTGGTGACCACGACCTGGTCGCCGACGGTGGCCACGTCGGCCGGGTAGTAGTCGGTGGGCAGCAGCCCGACGTAGCCCACGGGTTCCTGGGGCCGTCCCGCGTAGCGGTAGACGGCGACGGCGTTGGCCCGGCCCAGGGTGACGAGGAGGTGGCCGTCCTTCGTGGTGGTGACGGCGGTGGGCTGGTACCCCACCGCCGAGGACGCCCAGGGTTTGGTGGAGATGGTCTGCACCACCTTGTCCTTGCGGGTGTCGATCACCGAGACGGTGTCGGAGTTGGTGTTGGCCACGAACAGCGCACCGGCGCGGACGTGCAGCGCGGTGGGGTGCAACCCGACGTCGATGGAACCGACCGCGGCGTCGGGACGGGCGGGGTCGATGACGCTGACCGTGCCGGTGGTGGACGTGCCCAGGTACGGGTCGGCGGGCACCTGGGTGCCGTAGGAGTTGATCGCCGCCTCACCCGGGCGGGCCGGACGGCCGCCCTCGTCGCTGACGTAGAGCTTGCCGGCGACGACGGCGATCTCGCGGGGGGCGGTCCCCACGGCCCAGGTGCGCAGGACCCGTCCGCCGGCGGCGTCGAGGGCAGCCACGGTGTTCTGCCCGTTCAGCGGTACGTAGAGGGTGGAGTGGTCCGGGGAGTACACCGACCTGCCCGGCAACGCCGACTGACCGTTCAGCTGCGGCAGCGCGATCGTCGTGCCGGCGCCCAGGGTTCCGTCGGGGTTCAGCGGGAACCGGGTCAGCGCGTCGGCCTGGGACAGCCACAACCACTTGCCGTCCGGGGAGAACGTCGGGGCCTCCTGCCCCACGCTGCCGTCGGTCACCTTCAGGTCGGCCGTGGCCGCCGTCCCGACCGTCCAGACGAGTTTGTACGTCTTCAGGTCGAAGACCTGCAGCACGATCGACTTGTCGGTGCTCGCGGCGGCCAGGAACCGGCCGTCGGGGCTGACGGTCGAGCCCATGATCTTGCCGTTGTCGGTGACCAGTCGGTCGCCGATCGGCTTGAGGACCTGGTCGTCGGAGACCTGCAGGCCCTCGGGGTAGAGGGTGCCGACCTGGTGGTGGTCGAAGCCCGTGGTGCCGGCGTAGGCCACCCCTCCCCCCACGACGACCAGGACGGCGGTTCCGGCGGCGGCGACCTGCAACGGCCGCCGGCCGAGGCGCTGCAGGAGTTCGGCCCGCGTCTTCGGGGTCGTGCGGCGTCGGGTGACGTGGTTCATCGGGGTTCAGCCTCTCGTCGTGGCGGTGAGCAGGTCGACGGAACCGTCGAACTGCCACAAGGGGTTGGGGGCCTGGCCGGTGGCGGCCTGGACCGGGAAGAAACCGTTGACCTCCTGCGGTCCGTCCCCGTCGGCGACGTAGCGCCCGTCCGCGGTGACGTCCAGCTGGTAGATCGCCGAACCGACGGCGGTGGCGCCGGGGATGTGCCAGGTCACGACGCAGCGCCAGTCGTTGCCGGGCCCGGTGTCCTCGACCCGGTCGCCACCCTTGTCGCAGGTCGCGTCGGTGCGCAGCTGCGCCTCGGTCACGTCCGGGCGGGACAGTTCGTGCGCCTGCAGCCGGTACAGGTGCGCGTAGGCGGTCGCCAGCGACGTCTGCAGCTTCTCCCGGTCGACGCCGGAACCGCTGACCGGCGTGGCGGCCGCGACGGCCCCGACGGTGAGGGCGAGCAACCCGGCCAACGGCAGCACCGCGTGGCCGAGGACGAGCCGCGGGGACCCGTCGTGGCCCGGACCGGTGAAGTCGCGGCGCAGGAACAGCCGACGCGCCAGGGCCGTCGCCACCACCGCCCAGACCAGGCTCACGAGGACGCCGAGCAGCAGCGGCGCGGTCCGGGCCGGTGCGCTCGACAGACCCCGCCAGGCGGTGAAGGCGTACCCCGGCAGCGCCACCCGCACCACGGCCGGCACGGGCAGCAGTTGCACGAGCTGCAGCACGAGGGCCAGCAGGGCGGGCAGGAGCAGGCCCACCGGCGAGCGCCCGAACGCGACGGAACCGAGCAGCCCCACCGCGGCGAAGGCCAGCGTCGGGGCCAGGGCGGCGGCCCAGGCCAGCAGCACCGTCAGGGCCGCGCGGCCGGGGCTGAGCAGGTGCCCGTCGAGACCCACCAGCGGGTGGGAACCCACGGCCAGCAGGCCGCCGGCGGTGCTGGAGAGGGCCAGCCCCGCCACCAGGACCAGCAGCACGGTGAGGGCGGCGAGGGCCTTGGTGGCGAAGATGCGCCGGGGTGAGCCGACGGAGGTCAGGAGGTGGCGCCAGGTCCCGAGCCGGTCCTCGGCGGCGAAGACGTCACCGGCCACGAGGGAGGTGAGCAGGGGCAGGAACCAGCTGCAGCAGAACGACAGCACGACGAGCGGCCCGGCCCAGCCGGTCTGGCCCATCCAGCGCCCGAAGACGGTGTCGGTCGGCAGGGTGCTCTGGCGGCTGATGGCGGCCACGAAGGCGCCGGGCCCCACCCAGCACACCAGGAGCAGCAGACGGGTGCGCCACTGCGCGGTCAGCTTGAGGAGTTCGAACCGGTACCCGGGCAGGGCCGGCGCGGGGCGGGTCAGCGGGGCGGGGCGTACCTCGACGGCGCTCACCGCGCGTCCTCGGTCAGGGCCAGGAACGCCGCCTCCAGCGGGGAGACGACGGGCGCGACCTCGCGCACGGCCACCCCGGCGTGGACGAGCCGGACGACGAGGTCCTCCAGCGCCGGGACGGCCCCCCGCACGAGCAGCGCGTCCGCGTCGCGCTGTTGCGCGAGGTCGTCGGCCGGCAGCAACCGCACCCCCGGCGAGGACGCCGCGACCCGCCGCGCCTCCTCGGGCCGGGAGGTCCGCAGCCGGTGGTCCAGTTCGCCGGACTCGGCGGCCAGCTTGGCCAGCGGGCCGGTGAAGACGACCCGTCCCGCGGCCAGGACGCTGATCTCGCTGCACAGCGCCGCGAGGTCGTCCATGCGGTGGCTGGAGAGGATCACGGACGTTCCCGTGGCGGCGAGCCGGTCCAGGACGCGCTGGACGTGGCGGGCGCCGGCGGGGTCGAGGCCGTTGGAGGGTTCGTCCAGGACGAGCACCCGCGGGTGCACCACGAGGGCGGCGGCCAGCCCGAGCCGTTGACGCATGCCGAGGGAGAACCCGCGGACGCGGTCCTCGGCGACGTCGCCCAGGCCGACCTGCTCGAGCGCGTCGTCGACCCCGCGGCGGTCGCGGCGGCGCAGGTCGGCGACGGCGGTCAGGTTCTGGCGCGCGGTGAGCTGGGGGTAGAGACCCGGGCCGTCGACGAAACCCGCGACGCCGTCGGGGACCGCGCTCCCGTGCCGCAGCGGGGTGCCCAGGAGTTCCACGCTGCCGCGGTCGGCGACCGAGAGACCGAGCAGCAGGCCGAGGAGGGTCGTCTTGCCCGCCCCGTTGGGGCCGACCAGCCCGTGGACCTGACCCTCGCCCACGTCGAGGTCGACGCCGTCGAGGGCGATGACGTCCCCGAAGTTCTTGTGGACGCCACGCGCCCGTACCGGCCTCACCTGTTCCACAGGTAGCTCCTCAACCTCGCTCAGTGCGAGAGGCTAGGGGCCGTTCGGATGAGGGTGGCTGACACCAGGGAAACAGCGGGTGAACGTTGCCGGAGGCAATCGGTGCCGCCCGCGGTGCCGTACCCGGGGAACCCGGGTCAGTCGATCTCGACGACGAAGTCCCACGTCACCAGCGGCGCCCCGAGGGGCTGCCACGTCAGGGTGGTGTGGCCCGTCGCGAACGTGGACGACAGGTGCAGCGTCGCCGGGTGGCCCGGTTCGACCGTCACCGACGCGGCGTCGGCGGTGAGCGCCTCCGGGTCCTGCTTCTCGTCGAGCCCCAGGAATCCGGCCGCCGCGACGTCGAGGCGGCCCGAGGTCGCGGTGAAGGTGACGGTCAGCACTCCCGGCGCCGACACCGCGGACAGCGGCTGGCCGGGAGCGGGCGTCGGCACCTCGACGTCCGGCCCGGACACCTGGGCGGTGACGTCGGCGTCGGGCAGGACGACGCGGACCGGGTCTCCCGCGGCCACGAGCTGGTAGCCGCCCGCCGAGGCGGTCGGGGTCGCGAGGACCTGGGTCTGCGGCGTGGCCACGGGGTAGGAACCCGCGCCCGGAGCGGCGTCCGCGCACCCGGCCGACGCGACCAGCACCAGGGTGCCGGCCGCGACGGTCCGTGCGAGCGCCGCGGGGCGCCGTGCGTCGGAGCGGTGCCTCACTTCACCTGGTCCAGGGGCTGGTGGCTGACGGGTTCCTGGACCTCGTCGAGGCGGGCGACGGCCGCGTAGATCCCGCCCTCGCCGGACGGTCTCGGCGGCAGGACCTTCGCCTTCGGGTTGTTGTAGACGTCGGGTCCGAACGGTCGCAAGCCGTCCGCCCCGGCGTAGCCGAGGTGGCCCTGGCCGTCGGAACCGCCGTGGTCGACCTGGAACAGGTCCTCCATCGACCGCAGCCAGCTGTAGTGGTTGTACGGCTGGTCGGTCACCGACCCCGGGGTCACGTAGGGGCTGATGAGGACGGAACCGGTGATCCCGCCGCCGGGGGTGGTGTCCTGGTTGAACGCCCGGTCGCCGGGCTGGTCGGTGTTCGGGCCGGGCAGCTCGTTGCAGCAGGCGACGACGGACTGGGCGGTGTTCGCCTGGCTCTCGACGCTGCTGCCGTTGTTGGCGGCACTGGCGGCACCCGTCACGGTGCCCAGCCCCGCGTCGGGCGTGTAGTTCTTGTCCGCGATGGAGTTCCCGTAGATCTTGTAGGGCGGGAACCCCTCGTCGAAGGTGATGTCGATGAGGCCGCCGTCCTGGTAGGCGGGGCTGCGCATGATCGCCGGGACGACCTGTTCCAGGAACAGGTCCGCGGCGTACAGGCCGCCCTGGGTGTTGGCCGGGGTCTTCCGGTCGCCGGTCAGCACGTTCGACCCGCCGGAGAGGTTGTCCCCCTTGCAGGTGGCGTCGTGCGCGTCGCTGCAGTTGTCCGGGCTGATCCAGGAGAAGGCGGGGGTGGTCTTCTCGCTCTTGAGGTCCGCCAGCAGGTTCGTGGCCAGCGGCACGACGTGCCGGGCGCAGTCGCCGTTGTCGAGCAGCGAGTGGAACCACGCGAAGGGGTTGTGCTTGGGGACGTACTGGTCGTCGACGGTGGTGCTCGGCGCGGCCAGGCTCCCCGGGGAGGCGTAGGGCCCCTCGGCGGCACCCGGGTCGACCACGGCGGGACCCGGACCCGGCAGCGGGTTGCCGCAGGTCGTCGCCTCGCGTGCGGGGTCGTTGCCCATGTCCTGCATGTAGCCCTTGTAGCTGACGTGCTGGGCGTCGAACTGGTTGAACAACGTCTTGACCTGCCGGGGGAAGACGCAGCCCGGCTGGGTGGACCCGTCGTGGTAGGTGCCGTCCGGACGCTGGGTGTCGTCGAGGATCTTGAACTGCCCGTCCGCGACCTCCTGGACCGGGCCGGTCTCGTTGTAGTAGGGGCAGTCGGCCTGCGGGCCCGGCGACGGCGCCTGACCGCTGACGAGCGAGAGGTAGTTGTCCTCGCTGAAGTGGCCGGTGCCGTAGTACTGGCGGGCGAGGACGCCGTAGGACGGGAGCGTCTTCCAGAGGTAGGAGTTCTGGTTCAGGCCGGTGAACGACGCCTCGTACGACTTGTTCTCGAGGACGATCGTCCACACGTGCTTGATCTTCGGCGGCGTCCAGGACGGGCCGGAGTGGGCCTGGGCGGCCGCGGTGCTGCCGGCGACGAGGAAGCCGGCGACGAGGACGGCGATCGAGACGAACGCCGCGCTGGACCGGCGTCGAGGCCGGGTAGAACGTCCGGTGGGAACCACAGGCCACACCCAAGCAGTTCCTGGCCGTTCGCGGTAGTTGCTTCGAGCGATCAGTCCGTGGGCGCTGAGGTCCGTCCCTCGGCACGGACTGGGCCGGACGGGTTGCGGGAGTCAGGGACACGGGCGGTACCCGGGGTATGGTCGTGCCACGAGCGACGCCCGTGAGGGCGGTGCTTCGTGCGGGTCAGGTGTCCGTGGTGACGCGCTCCGGTTCCACCGGAGAGGGCCAGGTTCAAGCCCTGGGACCCGCTCTTCCTCCCCTCCTCCGCGGGCGGTCACCCGTACGGCGCCTGTGCCGTGGAGCAACCGTTGCCGATACCTGTTCTGCCGCCCCCACCAGGCGGGGAGCACCACGGCGACGAGAGGCACGACCATGCCCGGCACCGACTGGGAGCAGCGCGCGAGCTGCCGCGACTACGTCGAGGTCTTCGACCAGACCTTCGACTCCACGACCCGCACCAGTGCCCGCCACCACGGTCTCGCCGCCGAGGTCTGCCAGACCTGTCCCGTGCGGCGCGACTGCCTGCGGGAGGCGCTGGCCGTCGAGACGGCCGCCACCCGCTTCGGGATGCGGGCCGGCCTCATGCCCGCCCAGCGGAGTCACCTGGCCCGGCAGAGCACGTGACGCGGAGCGGGGCAGGTCACCGGGAGGTGGAGCCGGGTCCCGCCTGGTGCAGCAGCGCCGCGAACGGTCGGGGGTCCTCCAGCGGTCCCAGGTGACCCGTCGCCGTCGTGGTGAGCTCCGCCCCCGGGACGGCCGCCGCGATCGCCGTGTGGAACTCGGGCGGGCACAGGGCGTCGTGGATCCCGGAGACCACCCGGACGGGCACGGTGAGCGCAGGCAGGCGGCCGAGCAGGTCCTGTCGGCTGTCCTGCAGCGCCAGTTGACGACGCAGCACCGCCGCTCCGACGGCGTCCGCCATCGCCAGGGTCCGTTCGACCAGGTCCGGGCGGGCGATCGCCGTGGACGGGGCGAGCAGCAGGGGCAGGATCTCCTCCTGCAGGACGCGCGGCGGGACGCCCGCGTCCAGCCGCCGTCGCCACTCCCCCCACCCCCGGCGTTGCGCGGCCGTGGGCGCCCGGGCGTTCGTCGCCGTCAGCAGCAGCCCCGCGACGCGTTCGGGGGCGCGCAGGGCCAGGGCCATCGCGACGACGGCCCCCAGGGACGAACCGCCCAGGAGGAACCGCGAGGGCAGCGTGCGCAGCAGGTGCCGGACCTGCTCGTCCACGCTCTCCCGGTCCAGCGGCGGGGTGAAGGCGTCGTCCACCCCGCACCCGCTCCACAGGTCCTCGGAGCAGTTCATCCCCGCCAGCAGCACCCAGCGCGTCATCCCGCCACCCCGCCCGGTGAGCCCTCGACCGCCCCGTCGGTCGTGGTCGCCTCGTCGAGCTCCCGGGGCATCTCGGCGAAGCACGCGGAGTTCTCCGAGAGGTCGCTGGTGGTGGGCAGCATGAGGTCATTCATCCGGCCCGAGACCACGATGGCCGTGGCAGCGGTGTCGTCGGGCATCTGCGCTCCGGGGGAACGGTTCCTGGTGACATCGGTCTGAACTCCGTTCCCGGCGTCAGGCGTGCGGGACGAGGAGTTCCGTGAGGTGCGCCATGAGGGCGTGCGCGAGGTTGTAGACCACGATCTGCGCGCCGTCCTCGAACGCCGCCGACGCGCGCCGGGAACTCCCGACGATGTCCACCCGGAGTTTCCCGCCCGCCGCGACGGCCGCGTTGACCCGGGCGATCGCCGCGGGGACCGGCAGGTCGTCGGGACCGGTGGCCGCGGCCAGGTCGGCGGGTCCCACCATGATGCCGTCCAACCCCCGGGTCGCGACGATCTCCTCGACCGCACCGACCCCGGCGGGGGACTCGACCATGCCCAGGACCAGGGTGCGGCGCAGCAGGTCTGCCAGGTGCGTCCGGGCGTCCGTGGTGCCGAACCGCCCGGCCCGCCCGTACGTCGCGAAACCCCGCCGACCCACCGGTGGGTAGTGCGCGGCGGCGATCACCGCGGCCGCCTCGTCGGCGCTGTCGACGTGCGGGGCGAGGATGCCCTCGGCCCCCTGGTCGAGGACCCGCAGGACCATTCCCGGGTCGTCGCTGCCGACCCGCACCAGGACGGGAACCCCGTGCAGCGCGGCGCAGGCGATGTGCTGGCGCAGCGCCAGCACGTCGGCCGGGCCGTGCTCGCAGTCGATCAGCACGAAGTCGTAACCGGCCACGCAGACCATCTCCACGAGTTCCTCCGCGGGCATCCGCAGCAGCACCCCGAGCAGACGCTCGCCGGTCTGTGCGCGCTCGCGCAACGACGTGTCGGCGCGCTCGCGCAGGGCCGCCATCACGCCACCATCCCGGCGGAGAGGTCGACGTCGGCCCCGCACATGCCGGGCATCGCGAGCATGGCGAGCACGGCCCGTCCGACCTCCTCCTCGGTGACCATGCGCCCCAGGGCCGCGCGCGCGACGAACGCCTCCTCCGCGACCTCGACCGGAACCCCCCGACGTTGCGCCTCGAGCCGGAGGTTGCGTTCCATCCGCGGTCCGAGCACGGGCCCGGGCGAGAGGGAGTTCACGCTCACCCCCGCCGGGCCGACCTCGAAGGCCAGCGTCGAGGTGAGTCCGAGGACGGCCATCTTGGACGCGCAGTACGGGGTGCGGTTCGCGAGCGGGCGCTTGCCCGAGACCGACGCGAGGTTGACGACGTCCCCGGCCCCCCGCGCGACCATCGCCGGCAGGAAGGCGCGGCACAGCAGGAACGTGCCCCGCACGTTGACGTCGAACACCGCGTCCCAGTCGTCGACGGAGATCTCCGTCAGGGGGGCCACCGGCCCGGGGACCCCGGCGTTGTTCACCAGAACCGAGATCTCCTCCTCCGCCAGCTCGGTCCGCAGGCGCTCGACCGCGGACTCGTCGGCGACGTCGCAGGACGCGGTGCGGGTGCGCTCCCCCATCCGCCCGGCGACCTCGTCCAACCGGCCGCGGTCGCGTCCCACCAGCACGACGCGCGCGCCGGCCCCGTGCAGCGCGGTCGCGATGGCGGCCCCGAGACCGCTCCCGCCGCCGGTGACCAGCGCGGTCCGGCCGGTGAGGTCGGTGAGGTCGGTCACGGCGTCCCCGTCCCGACCGCGAGCGCGTCCTCGATCCAGTCGAAGCGGCGGCCGGTGTGCTTCCAGGCCCGGACGTCGCCGGAACGGGCGTGTCCCTCGAAGAGCTCCACCCGCGCGGCGCGGCCGCAGACCTCCCCCAGCCGGGCCGAGGACGCCGGGTCGCTGATCTCCTGGTAGGTGACCGTGCGCAGGTACTTGCCGACCCACAGGCCTCCCGTGTAGCGGGCCGCGCCCAGCGTGGGCAGCACGTGGTTGGTGCCGATCACCTTGTCGCCGTAGGAGACGCAGGTGTTCTCCCCGAGGAACAGCGCGCCGTAGTCGTGCATCTTCACCAGCGCCTCGCGCGGTGCGCGGGTGAAGACCTGCACGTGCTCGAAGGCGAAGGAGTCCGCCAGCGCGTACGCCTCGTCGAGGTCGTCCACCACCAGCACCTGACCCCAGTCGCGCCAGGCCGGTCCCGCGTAGTCGGCGGTCAGCAGGCCGGGCAGCAGCCGTTCGACGTGCTCGAGCACCCGCTCGCCCAGCGCGCGCGAGGTGGTGATGAGCACCGCGGGCGACTCGGGACCGTGCTCGGCCTGCGAGAGCAGGTCGACCGCGACGAGGAAGGGGTCGGCGGAGTCGTCGGCGACGACGAGGATTTCGGTGGGTCCGGCGAACAGGTCGATGCCGACCTCCCCGAACAGCTGCCGCTTCGCCTCGGCGACGTAGGCGTTGCCGGGACCGGCCAGGAGGTTCACCGGGGCGATGCTCTCCGTGCCCAGGGCCATGGCCGCGATCGCCTGCACCCCACCGAGGACGTGGATCTCGTCGGCCCCGGCGAGTTTCATGGCCGCGATGGTGGCGGCCGGGACCTCACCCCGGATGGGTGGGGTGCAGGCCACGACGCGGGGCACGCCCGCCACCTTGGCGGTGACGATCGTCATGTGCGCGGACGCCGTCAGCGGGTACTTCCCCCCGGGGACGTAGGCGCCGGCCGCCTGCACGGGCACGTGCTTCTGCCCGAGCCGCACTCCGGGCAGGGTCTCGACCTCGAGGTCGACGAGGGAGTCGCGCTGGGCCTGGGCGAAGGTGCGCACCTGGTCCTGGACGAACCGGATGTCCTCGATCACCTGGGGGTCGAGACCCGCCACGATCTCCTCGACCTGGTCGTCGTCGAGCCGGGAGGGTCGCGTCCAGCCGTCGAACTGCTCGGCGTAGCGGCGGACCGCGTCGTCGCCCTCGCGACGGACGGCGGCGACGATCGTCCCCACCCGCTCGGCGACGTCGGCCTGGGCCGTGTCCGCGAAGGACTTCGTGGGGGCGCTCTTGAGCTGCAGGGGCATCGTCGGACCCTCGTTCCGTGGTGGTGTGCAGGGGTTTGCGTATACGTATGCTTGAACTGCGTCTACGTATACCTGACCGAGGCACCCGTCGGCTAGACTCCAGCGGTCGCAGCGGGTCGCGGAAGGGTTCACCCATGGCAGTCACGAGCCGCGACGTCGCCCGTGTGGCCGGCGTCTCCCAGCCCACGGTCTCCCGGGCCCTGCGGGACGACCCCCGGCTCTCGAGCGCCACGAAGCAGCGCGTCCGCGAGGCCGCCCACCTGCTCGGGTACGTGCTCAGCGACGCCGGCCGGGCCCTGTCCTCCGGGCGCACCCGACGCATCGGGTTGCTCGTCACCGACCTGAACAACGAGTTCTACCACCACATCATCGCGCCCGTGCACCACGAACTCGAGAGCCGCGGGTACCAGCTCCTGCTGCACACCGAGTCCGACGACAACGGGAACGTCGTGGACCGCCTGCTGGCGAACGGGATGGACGGGGTCGTCCTGGCCACGACCACGATCGACTCCACCGCCCCCCTGCGGTTGCGCGACCGGGGGCTGCCGTTCGTCTACCTCAACCGCACCAGCACCCAGGTCGACGCCGACGCCACGGTCGTGGATCCCTTGCCCGGCTTCACGGTTGCCGTCCGCCGCGCGGTCGAGTTCGGCCACCGCCGTGTGGGCGCCGTGCTCGGGCCGACCAACACCAGCACGGGACAGGGCCGGGAACTCGCGTTGCGCTCGGCGTTGGCCGACCACGGCCTGCTCCTGGAAACGCGGTACGTCCGCCGCGGCCCGTACGACACCGCCGTCGGCGACGCCGCGGTGAGCGAACTGCTGGAACTGCCCGAACCCCCCACGCTGATCTTCTGCGGCAACGACGTGGTCGCCTACGGCGCCCTCAACGCCGCCGGCCGCACCGGCGTGCACGTCCCCCGGGACGTCTCGATCGTGGGTTTCGACGACCTCCCCCCCGCCGCCTGGCCGATCGTGCAGCTCTCGACCATCGCCTACGACTTCGAGCAGATGGCCCGCGAGGCGGCCCGGCTCGCCGTGCGCCGCGTCGAGGATCCACGAGCCCCCCTGTCCCACACCACGTTCACCACCACCTTCGTCGAGCGCAGAACCCTCGGGGTCGCCGGCTGACCCCCCGAGCCACCGGGCGCAACCCCTTGCACCGGTTTGTGCATACGCATACGCTCCACGTCGTGGTGGGCGCAGCAGCTCGCCGTGACCGCCGACGAAGGGATGCTCCCCAGTGGCTCTCGATCCGGTCGCGTACGCGCCGTACGCGGACCCCGACGACTTCATCCGCGAGGTGACCGACCTCATCTGGGTCGACCGCTCCATCAGCTTCATCCGCGAGAACTACGAGCCGGACTCGATCGTCCACGGCGCCTACGGGACCTCCACCACACGGCAGGAGGTGATCGAGGGGACGCTGCAGCGCATCTCGGCGGACCCGGACCGGACCGGCCAGGCCGAGGACGTGGTGTGGGAGGCGCGGGGCCAGGACGCGTTCCTCAGCTCCCACCTCGTGCTGTCGGGGCACCTGCACACCTCCGCGCACAGCCGCACCATCGCCAACTGCCTCTACCGACGCGGCCGCATGGTCGAGGAGTGGGTCGTGCGCGACTCCCTCGCCGGCGCGCTGGACCTGGGGCTGGACCTCGACGAGCTCGCCCGGGCCCAGACCTTCCGCGGGTACACGGGTTCGTGGACCCAGCCCGCGCCGGTCGACGTCGTCGCCGCGGGCGACTCCGGCCCCCGTCCGGACGAGCACCGCTCCGAGGTCGAACGCGTTCTGGAGATGATCCAGACGGTCTGGAACGACCGCGACCTGCAGAAGGTGGAGACGTTCTTCGCACGCGACCTCGTCCTGCTGACCGTCGGCAACCAGGTCGTCATCCGTCCCGAGGGCTACCGCCGGGCCCTGCTGCGGTTCCTGGAGTGCTTCCCGGCGGGGCAGTTCGAGGTCCGCGACGTCCAGACCAACTACGACGTCCGCTACGCCGGGCTGCGGGTCGCGGTGACGTGGAAGTTCGTCGGCGACTACACCGGCGCTCCCACCTACGGTCCGCGCACGGGGAAACCCGTCGACGTGCTGGGGATCTCGCAGTTCACGTTCCACCGCGGCGCTCTCGTCAAGGAGGTGCGCCTGTACGACGACATCGCCCTGCGCACCCAGATCGCGGCCGCCCGCGGCGACGGCGACACCGTACCCGTCAACATCTACTGAGGATCCCCCGAGAACCACCGAGGACCTCGACCCCCCTCTGGAGGAGAGCACATGACCACCACCGAGCACGTGCGCCCGGAACTGACCGACGTCACCGTCGGGGCCGCGGAGATCCAGCGCCGCACCGTCCGCAAGAGCGACTGGGTCCCCTGCAACGCGGCCTTCATCGACTGCCGCACGCCCGGCTCCGACCGCAAGGAGAACTACGCCTTCATCGGCGGCGGCGTCTCGCAGAACGCCTCCCAGTTCATCAACCTCACCGAGCCGCACGGTTTCAACACCGGGGCCGCGGGGATGCCGAACGGCATCTCCAACAACCTGCACCTGCACTTCACCGCGGAGGTGTTCGTCAACCTCGGCGGCGAGTTCCGCCTGCGCTGGGGCGTCGACGGGCAGCAGGGCGAGTACGTCAGCACCGACGGCGACGTCGTCTCGGTCCCGACCTGGATCTTCCGCGGGTTCACCAACGAGGGACCGGACGACGGCATCCTCTACACCGTGCTGGGCCGCGACGTGACCGGCGGGATCATCTGGGGCCCCTCGGTGCTGAAGGAGGCCGAGTCCCACGGCCTGCACCTGACGGCCGACAACCGGCTGATCGACACCGTCGCGGGCGACGCGGTGCCCGAGGGCGTCGCCCTCGTCACCCCGATGAAGACGCGCTACATCGACGAGCTGACGTCCTACTCCGTCGAGGAGATGCGCCGTCGCGTCGTGCAGCCCGGCGACCGCGTCTACAGCCGCAACGCGTTGCTGTGCGCGACGTTGCCGGGTGGGGCGGCCGAACTGGCCCTGGTCATCGGGTACGGCATGACGCAGGACCGTCGCCAGACCCCGTCGATCACCGAACCGCACTCGTTCAACCTCGCCTGGGTCCGGGCCGCGGCGGAGGAGGGCCTGCTGCTGCACCGCCACGACCGCAACCAGGCCCTGCTGGTGAAGTCCGGTCGCTGGTCGGTGACCCTCAACGGCGATCCGGCCACGGCGGTGGAGCTCGGCGTGGGCGACTCGTTCTCGGTCCCGCCGGGGGCCTGGCGCGCGTTCCGCTGCGTGCAGGAAGGCCCGGACGGGCCGGGTGAACTGCTGGTCATCAACTCCGGTGACGACCGCGTCTACCTGGAGTGGGCTCCCGAGGTCGTGTACGCCGCCCGCCGCACCGACCGGATGATCGACCCCAACGGCTACCTCGCGCCGGTCGGCGTCATGGTCACCGCCACCGAGGACGACTGACCGCCCCGCTCAGCCGGGCCAGGCCCCACCGGACCCGTCGGCGCCGTGCGCGAGCAGGCGTTGACGGGCCAGCCGGGCGAGTTCGCGCGTGGCCGGCGACAGCGCGATCCCCTCACGCTGCACCAGGGCCACGACGTCGTGCAGCGGGGTTTCGAAACCCACCGTCCCGAGCCCCGGGGGGAACGCCGCGCTGTCCACCACGGCCCGGCTGACGAAGGTGTCGCCGATACCCCGCGCCACGAGGCCGAGCGCCGCCTCGACGTGCTCGACCTCGATGAGGGGTTCCAGCCGGACGCCCTCCAGCCGCGCGCGGTCGGCGAGCTGGCGACGCGTCGGGTCCCGCCAGCCGTGGTGGGCGTCGTAGAGGACCAGCGGCGCGACCGCCAGGTCGGCCATCGTCACCGGCCGCCGCAGTCTGGCCGGGTCCGCGCTGACGTAGCGGACCTCGTCCCGCAGGACGGGGGTGACCGTCAGCCCGGCGTCGTCGACGGGCAGGACGACCAGACCCGCCTCGATCTCCCCCGCCGCCACGGCGGCCGCCACCGCCACCGAGTTCAGCCCCACCAGCCGCACCCGGACCGCGGGGTGGCGCCGGTGGAACTCCGCGACCAGGTCGGAGAGCAGGTAGTAGTCGGCGTTGCGCAGGACCCCGAAGGTGGCGACCCCACCGCCCAGGCTGCGCAACGCCCGCACCGCGTCGCTCCCGGCGTCGGCCGCGGAGACGGACTGCTCCGCGAAGGGCAGGAGCTGCTCACCCGCGCCCGTGAGGACGAGCCGCCTCGGCCCACGCGTGAACAACGCGATCCCGTGCTCCTCCTCGAGCCGCCGGACGAGTTCGGAGGCCGAGGCCGAGGCGATCTCCAGGTCCACGGCTGCCGCGGTGAACGACCCCGCCCGGGCGGCCGCGAGGAAGGCCCGGAGCTGGTTCAGCGTCACGATCGACAGGGTAGTCCTGCGGGTACCGGAGGATCTCCGGGTCTTGTCCTGAGGGTCGCGCAGTTCCTAGCCTTCCCGCATGCAGTTCACCCCCGCCGTCCTCTCCGCCCTCGCCGGCCGGTTCTCGCCGGTGAAGGTTCCCGCCGTCCAGACCCCGCCCGCCCAGCGCGACCCCGCGGTCGCCGCGCGCGTGTCCGGGATGCTCGCCGACATCGAGGAGGGCGGGCTCGACGCCGTCCTGCGCTACGCCGCGGAACTCGACGGCTACGACGGCCGCGCCGTGGAACTCGACGCCGACACCATCGTCCGCAGCGGCGAGCGCCTGACCCCCGAACTGCGCGAGGCGATCGAACTCGGCGGTGAACGCACCCGGGCCTTCGCCGCGGCCCAGCGCGCGCACCTGAGCGACTTCTCCGTGGAGCTGACCCCGGGCCTGCTCGTGGGCCAGCGCTACGTGCCCGTGGGCCGGGTGGGGGCGTACCTGCCGGCCGGGCGGTTCCCACTGACGGCGAGCGCGTTCATGACGGTGGGCGTCGCCAAGGTCGCCGGGGTTCCCTCCGTCGTGGCGTGCACCCCGCCGCAACCCCACGGCGGCGCCAACGACGCCGTGCTGTACGCCGCCGCGGTCTCCGGGGTCGATCGGGTGTTCGTCCTCGGCGGGGTGCAGGCCCTGGCCGCGATGGCCTTCGGCCTCGTCGGCGACGGCCCCGTCGACATGCTCGTGGGAGCCGGCAACGCGTTCGTCGCGGAGGCCAAGCGGCAACTGTTCGGCACCGTCGCGATCGACCTCCTCGCCGGCCCCTCGGAGGTCGCGGTGCTGGCCGACGACAGCGCCGACCCGGTCCTCGTCGCGGCCGACCTGCTCGGGCAGGCCGAGCACGGTCCGAACTCCCCCGCGGCACTGGTGACGACGTCGCGGGAACTCGCGCAGGCCGTCGTCACCGAGGTCGACCGGCAGCTCGGGGGGCTCGCGACGCGCGACATCGCCGGTGCCGCCTGGCGCGACCACGGCAGCGTGACCTGGGCCGCGGACCGCGAGACGGCCGCGACGCTCATGGACGACCTGGCCCCGGAACACCTCGAGGTGCTGACGTCCGAGGACGACTGGTACCACGACCGTCTGACGAACTACGGCTCGCTCTTCCTCGGGGAGTGGTCGACGGTCGCCTACTCCGACAAGGGCATGGCCGGGACCAACCACACGTTGCCGACGGCTGGCGGCGCCCGGCACAGCGCCGGGCTGTCCGTCGCGCGCTACCTGAAACCGCTGACGTACCAGCGGATCTCGCGCGAGGCCACGCCCGACCTGGCGACGGCGGTCCAGGTGATCTCCGACTCCGAGGGGATGGCCGCGCACAGCGCCACCGCCACCCTGCGCACCGCCCGCTGGCGGTGACACGGTGCGTGGAGCGCGCATGACCACCTCCGTGGTCCGGATCGCCTGCCACAGCTCCGCCCCCCGCATCGCCGACCTGGCCGCCAACACCCGGGACGCGCGGGCCGCCGTCCGCGCGGCCGTGGAGGCCGGGGCCGACCTCGTCGTCCTGCCCGAGCTCGTCACGTCCGGTTACGTGTTCGCCTCGCCCGAGGAGGCGGCAGGGGTGGCGATCACCCGCGACGACGAGGTGTTCGCCGGCTGGGCCGAGGAGGCCGCCCGCGGGGACGCGGTCGTCGTCGGGGGTTTCTGCGAACGCGGGGAGGACGGCCTGTACAACAGCGCCGCCGTCGTCGACGCGTCCGGTGTCCTGGCCGTGTACCGCAAGGTCCACCTGTGGGACGAGGAGAAGCGGTTCTTCCGGCCCGGCAACGCCCTGCCGCCCGTGCTGGCGACGCGGGTCGGCGCGATCGCCCCGCTGGTCTGCTACGACCTGGAGTTCCCCGAGTTCACCCGCGCCCTCGCGCTGGCCGGCGCGGAACTGCTGGCCGTCCCCACGAACTGGCCCCTCGTCCCGCGCCCGGCCGGTGAACGTCCGCCCGAGGTCGTTATCGCCATGGCCACGGCCCGGGTCAACCGGGTCGTCGTCGCGTGCTGCGACCGCACCGGGACCGAGCGGGGCCAGGAGTGGACGGCGGGAACGACGGTCGTGGGGGCCGACGGGTGGCCGGTGGCGTCGCGCGACCGCGAGGGCCTGCTGCTCGTCGACGTCGACCTGGCGCCGACGCGCGACAAGCAGCTGACCCCTCGGGCCCACCTGTTCGACGACCGACGACCCGACGTCTACCCGGCGTGATCCTCCTCGGGTCACGTCCCCGACTCGACGGGAAGCTGCGCCGTGGCCGATGTCGGAACCGACGCTGCTGCCGATCCGCGGCCCTCACGGGTTCCCGGCGGGTCCAGCGCAGGGCCGACGGTGAACTCGGCCCCGGTCAGCGCCCGTACGCCCGCAACGTCCTCGCCGGGCGCGAGGGCGGTCAGGACCAGTCCGTCAGGGCCGACGTCGCCGAGTGCTCGGGTGAGCGTCGTTCGGTTCGCCCGATGGAGTTCCCACAGGTAGGTACTTACCAGCCATGCAGTTCGAAGAGCGGAAAGGACGAGTACTCCGGCTTCAGCAGCTCGATGCCCAGGAGGGCCACCCCGACGTCGCCCTTGTAGAGGCTGAAACGCCTCATGCTCGATCCGCCGACGGTGGAGATCGCAACATCGTGGAGTTCACGAGCACGATCGAACCAGATACCCTCTCCCGTGACGCGGAAGAGGGTCAGCTGTGCATAGGCTTGCCCTCCGGAGCCGCAACAAAGATGGCCAACCGTTCCGTGCGCTTTCTGGAAGGCGTGCAACGCGGAACCCCTCGCGAGGCCGAGCCAGTCTCCGCCTGCTACGTCCAGCTCGGCCGCCAGAGAGAACAACAGGGCGTACCCTGCGCTGCCGTGGCACCACCCGGACCACGATTCTTCGTGCCCGGTGCGCCGTGGCCAAGCGATGCCGCCCTCGCGCGTCGGGTGTCCATGGCGAGCCAGCTCCTTCAAGGCCTCCACTGCTTCGTCCGCGACAGGGAGTCGTTGAGACTTGCTCCACAAGAGGCTTCCGTAGATCACCCCGGCCAAACCGTGGGCGACCCCCAGGTAGCGATTGCTCCCGGGAACCATCGAGGCGCTCGCACCGTCCGCGAGCCGCTGGCCTCCAACCGTCAGCACGGCCCGTGCGGCGTTGTCAGGTAGGACCTCGAAGGCCAACGTCGCCGCGATCAACCGGCCGCCGACTCCTGCGACGAGATCGCCGATCGGGAATCCCCGGCCGATGGAGGAGGGATCCAGGACACGGCTCTGATGGGACCGGATGCTTCGGCCGTCGACCAGCACCTGCATCAGCTCCAACCCGACCGGGCCGTGGTACAGCGATCCCCAACCTAATCGTTCCTCGGAGATCTCCTCCCCGTCGAACCACATGTCCGGGTCCGTCGTGTGACCAGCCACGTCGTCGAGGACCTCAGAAGCCAGCTGTTGGCTCTCTGGGTCACCCATGAGCATTCCCTGCTTGTACAGGGCGTAGGCCAGCCCCAGCGCACCGTAGTTGAAGGACCCCTTCGGCGCCGAAGCGGTCAGTTCGAAGACGCTTTCCGCGTGCCGAACCTGTTGTCGCAGAGTCTCGAAGAGCCGGCCGGTGTCCAATGACCGAGATGCAGCGCCCACCTGGCACTTCAAGAGCGCGCCGGCGAAGTCTTCGATGCTCGGGAAACGATCCTCGGGAGAGCGGCTCAAGGCTCGTTGGAGGACTCGCTCCAGCTCAGGTTCTGCCCCCGATCCGTGGTAGACGAAAGGCAGGATCACCGCCTCGGGCGATCTCTGGAGGAAGGTTTCGTACTCGACTTCTTCGCGGAGATGAGGCCGCCCCACCCACAAGAAGTAGCACAGAGCAGCCAAGGAGAACTGTTCGGCCTCAGGGGTCAGGGGTGGTGACGATTCGCCGGCACGGAGAGAGGCGGCGTACTCGGGGTCGTAGAACTGCGAGACGCCACCGCGCGGCGAGCTCACGTTCCCCGCGTCATCCCCGCGCCACGAGAGTCCGTAATCGATGATGGAGACGCCGCCGGCGTCGTCGACCAGGATGTTCCGCGGTTGTACGTCCCCGTGGAGGACTCCCACCTGATGCAGGCGGGCGTAAGCCCGAGCCACACTGACGAGCAAATCTTGCAGTCGGCCCTTCTGTCCGGTCCGTCGGTATCCGGCAGCAACTTCACCGACGTGTCGACTCCCCACGAAGGTCATAACGACGTGAGGACGGGGCACAGCAACATCGTGCTTCACGCACCTCGGCGCGAGGCCGGATCCCTCCAACCACATCAGAGCACCCACTTCCCGGGTGAGCGCAGCTGCTGTCCAGGAGTCGGCTCGCGGACAGATCTTGAGGACGAGTCTTTCCCCGCCGGGGTCCGCGACCTCGTAGACCTCCGTGTCGTCCAGCACGTGCAACGTCTTGACGACCTGCATCTCGTCGAACACCTCTCCCGTGACGAGGGAGGGGCTGAATGGTGGCTCGTCCTGCCCGTCGGTCGGTACCAGGATCCTCAAGGAAATCAATCGCCTGAGGATCGGGAGCGCCTCACGCAGGACGTCCTCCGCGGAGAGCGCCTCGTGTTCGGAGAACGACAGGACCGCGTCAACGATGCTGCGGGGCTCGGCGAACCTCCGGACGAGGGACGCCAGTGCGAGGTCGAGTGAGAAGCTCGACATCCGTGCGCTGCGTTTCGTGAGAGTCACTGTCCCGTCGAGCGTTATCCTCCGCGCCCACGAAGGAACGTTTCGGGCGGACGCCTCGAAGAGGAACGCGTCGGGAGAGAGCTGGAACAGTGCGTCAGATGCCATCGTGGGACCATCCCCGGCAGAGCGAGCCTGTCGGTTTCCAGCTGTCCGGATCCACCCCGGAGCTTGCGGCGCTCGCCTGTGCGGCCTTGATGCGACCCTCCAGTGGGAGTTCCGAGCTTCCGGACAGGGTACGGCCGAGAAGACCCGTCAACCATGCGCGCCAGCTGATGTATGAACTCGATCCTGCAGTGTGATCGAGTCCCCATGAAACGACTCCTGAAGAACCGATCTGCGCCGAGAACGGAACGCCTTGAGGCACGATCGACCCAAATGACTCCTCCAGTTCGCATCCCCCTGAGAGCATGTCCGGAAGATCCCGGAAATACCACACGATCTTGTCGGGTCTCAAGAGGTCCGCCAAGGTTCGACCCACCTTGAAGGCGGTCGGCCTCCACCTCGTCAGCGTCTCGACGGAGTCACTGAGAACTTGCGGGACGTCTTCTAACGTCGGGCTGAGGTACAACTTGTACAAGGCATGGGGAGACGGCCGACCGTCTTCTGGTGGTGACACTGGGCGGTAGAGTCGCCAGTGGTGGGAAGAGGGGGCGTGCTGAACCGCGAGTGACCAACGGTCCCGGAGATCCCGTTCAAGTCGACCCGGCGAACCGAGCAACCATTCCGTGAGCGCTTCTGGCCGACCGAGGTCACGCGCGAGTCGCGGTGACCGCGGGATGGTGTTGAAGCGGTAGAGCATACCGATCGCTTGATCCGACGTCAGTGCACGAAAGCGGGCAGTGTGGCGGATCGCTTCGAACGAGAGTTCGGCGGTACGACTGGCTGGTCGTATCATTGCATCGCGGTTCGCGCGTGGAGTCGCTGCAACAGCATCTCGAGATCGAGCAGGTCCCTCGGGGAGGTCTCGTCGATCAGACTGTCACCCCCGATCTGCGAACCTTTGCGACAGATGCAAGTCAGGGCGTTGCAGTGGTTGCTGGCGGCTCGGCACGTCGTGGCCGCGGTGTCGCAGTAACTGTCCGGACCGCATTCGCTGTTCGGCCCACAGGCGCTCCAGCCTCCGGTGCCGCAGTCCGTGTTACCTGGACACGTCTCGCCGCAATCTGTTGCGTAAGTGTTGCAGTCACTGACCATTCCACACGTGGTGTCGCCCAAGCACGAGACGGCTCCGCAATCACTGTGGGGGCTGCAGCCGGTGTCCCCACAGCCGGTGTCCCCACAGCCGGTGTCCCCACAGCCGGTGTCCCCACAGCCGGTGTCCCCACAGCCCGTGTCCCCACAGCCCGTGTCCCCACAGCCCGTGTCCCCACAGCCCGTGTCCCCACAGCCCGTGTCCTCGCAGAACGTCGAACCCAAGCACGTGACCGTGCAGTTCGCGTCTTCGCCGTCAGCGGGAAGACCGCCGGGGACTGCCGATCCCATGCCGGGCATCACCGTGAACGTCAACTGGTTGAAGGTGAACATCGTGCCCCCTCGACGGTCAGTCAGTACCGGACCGGGCCGGCGGGCGCGCCTGCATCCCTTCGACGTACTCGCGCGATTCCCCGAAACACGAGGAATAGAGCCGGCGGGGACGTTCGATGCTGATGGCACCACGACTACGGTGAACCACAGGGCGTTTGAACTCAACACCTGACCGAAGCGGCATCACTGCCTCTTCGCGCATGGAGCTTGGGTCGAGCGCTTCCTCCGTCTTCCACGGCCTGTTCTGCCCAGCCTCTGGAGCGTCGCCTGGTGCGAGTGGAGACGGGTGAACGCCGACGGAAACGTCACCGGGGCACACTGCGCAGGTACGATCGAGATGCTGAGCCGACGAGTCAGGCGACTCCTTCAGCCCCTTGCACGGTGTACCGGGCCCTGAGGTCGCACCTGAGACACCTAGAGCCAGGAGTGTGTCTACGCACCCCGAAGGTCTTCGAACTCAGAGGGGACGCTAGTGGGGCGGAGCCCTTCGCGCAAGACGTCGGGCAGTGGGATGCTGCGCGAGGCCGGAGGGGGTGACTGCGATCGGAGCACCGAAAGCCATCGGGAGCAGAACTGCCCCGTGAGGTTGGGCAACCTGCGTCGCTACGCGCATCAACCTGCCTCTTCCCCGCACGTGGCGGACGAGCCCCGCGGGAGCGGCCGCGGCAGCGCGGGAGTTCCTCGACGAGACGGGCACGATCGCCGCAGAGAGGGCTTCGGGGATCCGGTGGTCCGTTGGCGCCTTCCCCTGCGGGCTGGACTGGAACGGACCACCGAGGTCGTCGACGACGCCTACCGGACCAGGAGGAGCATCGAACCGCTCCCGGGCGAGCCGCACCTCGGCCGGGAGGGGAGGATGCTCGTCGCGCAGGCCTGGCTTCCTGCCCGCGCCGCCTGGTGCCGGATCAAGAACGCCGCCCACCTCGCCGACCGACGATCTGCGTCGTCCTCGCCCAGGTCGTGCCGGCGGTCTCGGCGAAGGGGCGCCTCCTCGTGACCCCAGCCCACGAGGATCGCGTGGCCGATCACTCTGCCACGCAGATGATCTTCAGGCTCGGTGAGCGTGAAAATGCAGGTCAGAAAGGGTGGGCCCCGTCGGGATCGAACCGACAACCCGCGGATTAAAAGTCCGCTGCTCTGCCAATTGAGCTAGAGGCCCCGGACCCCGGAGGGTCCGCAACCATCATCGCAGACCCGTCCTCTCCCCCGCGACCGAGCACGTCACGACGGCGACGTGCCCGGTCACGCAGGGAACGGGTCAGGAGTCGAGGTTGGCCATCACGTGCTTGATGCGCGTGTAGTCCTCCATGCCGTACATCGAGAGGTCCTTGCCGTAGCCGGACTGCTTGAACCCGCCGTGCGGCATCTCGGCGACGAGCGGGATGTGGGTGTTGATCCACACGCAGCCGAAGTCGAGGGCCGCGGAGACGCGCATGGCGCGACCGAAGTCCTTCGTCCAGACGCTGGAGGCGAGGCCGTACTTCGTGCCGTTGGCCCAGCGGATCGCCTCGTCCTCGTCGGTGAAGCGCTGCACGGTGATGACGGGGCCGAAGATCTCGTTCTGCACGGCTTCGTCGTCCTGGGTCAGCCCCGACACGACGGTGGGTTCGTAGTAGAAACCGCGGGCCAGGTCGCCGACGGAACGCGCACCTCCCGCACCGAGGACGGCGTGGTCGGGCAGCCGGTCGACGAACCCGGAGACGTGCGCCAGCTGGTTGGCGTTGTTCACGGGACCGAGGGCGGCGTCGGCGTCGTCGGGCAGACCGACCCTGGTGTTCCTGGCCTGCTCCGACAGGGCGGCGACGAAGTCGTCGTGCAACCGCGGCGCGACGAGGACGCGGGTCGCGGCGGTGCAGTCCTGGCCGGCGTTGAAGTACCCGGCGCCCGCGATCGCCTCGGCGGCCGCAGCCACGTCGGCGTCGTCGAACACCACGACGGGGGCCTTGCCACCGAGTTCCAGGTGGACGCGCTTCACGTCCTTCGACGCCGACTCCGCGACCTGCATGCCCGCGCGGATGGAACCGGTGATGGCGACGAGCTGCGGGGTCGGGTGCTCGACGAGCGCGCGTCCCGTCCCGCGGTCACCGCAGACGACGTTGAGGACCCCCGGCGGGAGCACCTCGTTCGCGACCTGCGCCAGCAGGACCGACGACGCGGGTGTCGTGTCGGACGGTTTCAGGACGATGGTGTTCCCGGCGGCCAGGGCGGGGCCGATCTTCCAGATCGCCATCATCAGCGGGTAGTTCCACGGCGTCACCTGACCGACGACACCGATCGGCTCCCGGCGCACCCACGAGGTGTGACCCGCGAGGTACTCCCCCGCCGCCCGGCCCTCCAGGACCCGCGCGGCACCGGCGAAGAACCGCAACTGGTCCACCGCGGGCGGCAGTTCCTCGCTGCGGGTCAGCGCGATCGGCTTCCCGGTGTTCTCCACCTCGGCGGCGACGAACTCCTCGGCACGTTCCTCGATCGCGTCGGCGAGGTCCAGCATGAACTTCTGCCGTTCCGAGGGGGTCGTGCGCCCCCAGGTGGAGAAGGCCTTCGACGCGGCCTGGTAGGCCGCGTCGACGTCGGCGGCCCCCGAGACGGGGGCCGTGGCGTAGGCCTGTCCGGTGGAGGGGTTCACGACCTCGCTGGTCGCACCGTCGAGCGCGTCCCGCGATTCACCGGCGATGACGTTCTGGAACTGCTTCACGACTGGACTTCTCCTTCGAGGTCGGCGGAACTGCTGCGGCCACGGACGATCGTCTCGCCCCGGAAGAACCCCGGGCGGGCCCGGTACTGGAAGAACATCACGACGACACCGAGAGCGAGCACCCCCACCCCGAGCAGGAACACCAGCCCGATGCCGAACACCTGCGACCCCGAACCGTAGTCGGGGTCCATCGAGTCGACCGCGGTCTGCACGAAGAACACCAGCAGCAGCACCCCACCGACCAGCGGCGCGAGGCAGCGGGACAGGAACGCCTTCACGTCACCGGCCCAGCTGCCGCGGAAGTACCAGACGCAGGCGAGCGCCGTGACGCCGTAGTAGAAGCAGACCATCATCCCCAGTGCGGAGATGGTGTCCCACAGGACGTCCTCGGACACGACGCGCATCGCGGCGTAGAACGCCGACGCGACGACGGCGGAGACGATCGTCGCGTACCCGGGCGACTGGAAGGTGCGGCTGACCCGGGCGTAGGCCGGGGGCAGGGCGCCGTAGTGGCCCATGGCGAGCATCGTGCGGGCCGGGGAGATGAACGTCGACTGCAGCGACGCGGCCGAGGACGCGAGGACCGACAACGACATCAGCACGGCCACGGGGCCCATGACGGGGCCGGCGAGGGCGGCGAAGATGTTCTCCTGGATGTCGGCGTTCCCCAGGCCGAGACCGTCGGATCCCGTCCCGGAGAACGACAGCACGGCGAGGGCGATCGTCAGGTAGAGCACGACGATCGCGGCGATGGTCGCGAGCGCGGCGCGTCCGGGGGTGCTGCGGGCGCCGGAGGTCTCCTCGTTCATGGTGAGGACGACGTCCCAGCCCCAGTAGATGAAGACCGACAGCGAGATACCGGTGGCGAAGGCGGAGAACGACCCGACGCCGAGGGGGTTGAACCACTCCGGGTCGATCGCGAGACCGGCCGGCGCGGAGCCGTTCGCGACGTGGACGAACGCGGCGATCGCGAACCAGAGCAGCACGACCACCTGGAACGCGACGAGGACGTACTGGACGACCTTCGTCGCCTCGAGCCCGCGGTAGGAGATCCAGCACGCGAGCGCCATGAACACCAGGCAGGTGGCGACGTTGACCACGACGTTCGTCGAGAGGTCGGCGATCGAGTCCCGGCCGGTCACCTGGGAGAGCATCAGGTAGAAGAAGTCGACGGCGATGCCGGCGAGGTTGGAGAGGACGAGCACGGTCGCGGCGAGGAGGCCCCAGCCGCCCATCCAGCCGATCCAGGGGCCGAAGGCGCGAGAGCTCCAGGTGAACGTCGTCCCCGCGTCCGGCATGGCGCTGTTGAGGGCGCGGTAGCCGAGGGCGACGAGCACCATGGGGATGAAGCCGACCAGGAAGATGGCGGGCAGGTGCTCGCCGACCGCGGAGGCGGTCGGACCGAGGGCACCGGTCAGGGTGTAGGCGGGGGCGATGGTGGAGATGCCGATGACGACGGCACCGAGCAGCCCGACCCGGCCGTCACCGAGTCCCTTGGACTCGCTGACCTGTCGTTCCGGCGCGGCGGTCACGAGTCACCCCGGGGCACGACGACGACGGGGACGGGGACGTGGCGCAGGATCCGCGCCGCGGTGGGCCCGAGGAACGTCTGCCGGCCCTGGGCCAGGCGGGAGGAGCCCAGGAGCAGCAGACCTCCTGCGGCCCAGTCGATCGAGCCGACTGCTTCGGCCATCGTGCGTCCTCGCCCCATCTCCACGGTGACGTCCACCCCGCGGGAGCGGCTCGCGACGTCGTCGACCAGGTGCTGCACCGCGGCGACGGCCTCACGGTCCGCACCGGCGTTCTCGTCGAGTTCGACGAGGCTGACGACGTGCAACGGCAACCCGGTGCGGGCGGCCGCTTCCCACGCTTCCTCCAGGACGGTCGGTGCACCCTGGCGGGTGCCGACCGCGACGTAGAGCTGATCGATGCCCGCCGGGGGTTCCCGCCGGGGCACGAGCATCACGGGCAGCGGTGCGGAGTGCAAGAGGGCACGCGCCACGGGGCCGACGCCGAACGGGATCGCTCCCCCGCCGGCGCCGACGACGACGGCGGACGCGCCGAACTCCGCGGCGGCGTCGAGCAGCCCTTCCGGGACGGAGCCGG
Source organism: Kineococcus sp. AC630 (assembly GCF_979255925.1). Lineage (NCBI taxonomy): Bacteria > Bacillati > Actinomycetota > Actinomycetes > Kineosporiales > Kineosporiaceae > Kineococcus > Kineococcus sp. AC630. Next base: position 143,479 of record NZ_CEEDMJ010000008.1, on the reverse strand, counting down.
CGGTGCGGACGTGGGTGCGCACCTCGACGTCGTCGGGCAGTTGCGCGACGGCCTCGGCCAGCCAGCTCTCGGCCTGTTCGGTGATGAGGCCGGTGACGTCGCCGACCGGCGGGTACGGACCCCCGAACGGGTCGTCGGTCTTGGTGACGGAGACCACGTCGAGGGTGACGTCGAGGGACCGGGCGAACACCGCGGCCCAGCTCAGCGCGTCCTGGCCGCGGTCACCCCCGTCGAAGGCGACGACGTAGGACGGGCGGGAGTACCGGAGGACCCGGTCGACGGGGGTCACGACAGCGCCGCGGTGACGTCGGCCGCCGCGTCCCGCCCGCTGCGCAGGGCGCCGTCGACGTGCTGGTACCCCTCGGCGGCGAGGTCGGAGCAGGCCCAGTGGATCGGCCCGACGGGGCGGCGCTGGTCGGCGCCGTAGCGGGAGAGACCGCCGAGGTCGAAGCTGGCGGCGTAGGCCCCGCGGGTCCACTCCTCACTGCCCCAGTCGGACTCGAAGTACACGTCGGGTTCCAGGGCGCGGTCGCCGAGGAACTCCGCGATGGAGGCGAGGATGCGCGCGCGGCGCTCGCCCTCGGCCAGGGCGTGCAGCTCGTCGGCCTTCTCGTCGGAGACGAACGCGACGAGGGTGCCGCGGTCGTCGCCGTGCAGGGTGTTGTCGTAGACCTCCTGGACCAGCGTGGAGGTGCCGAACGCGGTGCCGGACAGGCCGTCCGCGCGCCAGAACGGCGTCGGGTAGACGGCGTGGACCTTGATGACGAGGCCCATGGAGAGGTGCTGGTGCATCTGGTGCTGGCGGCGCGGCAGCGGCGGGTCGTAGCTGATGCGGGAGAACAGCGGCGGCGGGACGGCGACGACGACGCGGCGGGCGCGCACCGTGACCCGGTCGGACTCGACGACGACGCCGGAGTCCGAGTGGCGGATCGTGCGGACCGGCGTCGAGAGGTGCACCCGGTCGCCGAGGTCGGCGGCGAGGCGTTCGGAGACCGACTGCATCCCGCCGACGACGCGCTTGTCGAGGATGAAGGACTCGTCGGTGAGGTTGGTGAACGAGCCGGCCGAGGCGGCCATCAGCACGGCCTGCAGCGTCGAGAACGCGTGGGCCGGTTTCGTCAGCATGGCCCCGGCGATGAACAGCGCGACGGCGGTCCGGGCCTCCTCGTCGTCGGACTGCTGGTGCAGCCAGTGCTCGAAGGAGACGGTGTCGAGTTCCCGGGCGCGGGGGTGGGCCCACGGTGCGTGCGCCCCGACGGAGGCGGCGAGGTCGTCCATCAGCTCGGTGAGACGGTGGATCTCCTTCGCCGTGGCGTCGGAGACGGGGAACGTGTCGCCGCGGTAGCGGGAGCGGACGCCGTCGGCGCCGATGAAGACGTTCTCACCGTCGCGGTAGCGCGAGTAGGTGTCCATGTCGAGTTCGGCGAGGAGGCCGAGGAGTTCGGTCTGGTCCGGGGAGACCCACTGGCCGCCGATCTCGAGGGTGGCGCCCTCGACCTCGTCGGTCCAGGTGCGCCCGCCCACGCGGTCCCGCGCTTCCAGGACGACGACGTCGAGGCCGGCCCGGGTGAGGTGGCGCGCGGTGTTGAGGCCGGCGGGGCCGGCGCCCACGACCACGACGTCGGCGGTCTGTTCGGGGGGTGTTGCGGACTTCACGGGGTCCTCCTGAGGTCGTCGTCGGCCTGCACCACCTAAAGTGATTGGGCTTCATTAATGACCTGCGGAACGGTGCTGTCAAGGGTTGCGGGAGGATTGGAGTGCGTCAGGATGACCCGGTGATCGCCCCACCCCGCCGTCCCCGCGGTCGGCCCAGCAACCCGCTGCTGACCGTCGACGGCATCACCACCGCCGCCGTCGCGCTGCTCGAGGAACGCGGGCAGGACGGGCTGACGATGGCGGCGCTGGCCCGCAGGCTGGGCGTGGCGCCCTCCGCGCTCTACAACCACGTCACCGACAAGCAGGACGTGCTGCGCGCGGTGCAGGACCACGTGAACGCCCGCATCGACTGCTCGGCCTTCGAGACGCTGCCCTGGGACGGGGCGCTCGCCGCGTGGGCCCGGTCCTACCGCGACGCCTACGCCCGTCACCCCGCCCTCGTGCCCGTCATCGCGATCACCCCGGTCCGCAGCGCCCCGCACACCGTCGCCATGTACGAACGCGTCACGGCCGGGTTGCTCGCAGGCGGTTGGCCCGAGCACCTGCTGACCGACGTCGTCGTCGCCGTCGAGTCCTTCGTCCTCGGCTCCGCGCTGGACACCCAGGCGCCGGCGGACATCTTCGACCCCGGCGACCTCGAGGGTTCGGCTCCGGTGTTCACCGCCGCCACCCGCGCCCGTCCCGGCGGTGACACCGCCCTCGCCGCCTTCGACCTCGGCCTCGGCGCCCTCCTCGCGGGCCTGCGCGCCCTCCTCGCCGCACGTCGAGGAGGATGAGGGGACTCACCGAGGAGAACAGGAACCGCCATGGCCCTGCCGCCGTACCCGGCCAGCCCCTTCCCCCTCCAGCGCACCGCGATCGTCACCGGCGCGGCCTCCCCGCGCGGGATCGGCCGAGCCACCGCCGACCGGCTGGCCTCCCGGGGGTGGTCGGTGGCGGTCCTGGACCTCGACCCGACCGCCAGCTCCGCCGTCGCCGCGGAGCTGCAGCAACTCCACGGCGTCCCCTGCCTGGGCCTGGGGGTGGACATCAGCGACCGGCCAGGCGTGCGGGACGCCGTCGCGACGGTGGTCGCCGAACTCCCGCAACTCGTCGCGCTGGTGAACAACGCGGGCGTGAGTTCACCGGTCCCGTTCCTCGAGGTCACCGACGAGGAGTGGCGCCGCGTCGTCGACGTGAACCTGCACGGCACCTTCCACGTCACCCAGGAGGCGGCGCGGGTGATGGCGTCCCACCGCCTCGGACGGATCGTCAACGTGTCCTCCGCCTCGGCCCAGCGCGGCGGTGGGGTGTACGGCCGGGCCGCCTACTCCGCCTCCAAGGCCGCCCTGCTGGGGCTGGCCCGAACCCTGGCCCGCGAGCTCGGGCCGCACGGGGTGACCGCGAACTCGGTCTCCCCCGGCTCCATCGACACCGACATCATGGGCGGCCCGCTCACCGACGAGCGCAAGGAGTTCCTGCTGCGGGAGCTGCCGGTGGGACGCATCGGTACGGTGCAGGACGTGGCGGCGGTCATCGCGTTCCTGGTCAGCGAGGACGCGGGGTACCTGACCGGCGTCACGTACGACGTCAACGGCGGATCGCACATCGCCTGAGCACGACCGACAGCACGACCGATCGAGGAGTGACGACGTGAGAGCCGTGACCGTGCACGCCCCGGGTGACCTCCGGGTCGAGGAGTTCCCGACCCCTGAACCGTCCCCCGGCGAGGTCCTCGTCCGCATCGTCTACGGCGGGATCTGCGGGTCGGACCTGCACTACGCCAAGGACGCCCGGAACGGGAACTACCGCGTCCTCGAACCCCTCGTCCTGGGGCACGAGGTCGTCGGTGTCGTCTCGGACGTCGGGGCGGACACCCCCGCAGCGCCACCGGTCGGGACCCGTGTCGCGATCCACCCCGCGACGCCCTCGGCCCCCGCCGGCGCGACCGGACCGACCGGCCTGCACCTGCAGCGCGGCGGGACGTACCTGGGCAGCGCGTCGACGCAGCCCCACACGCAGGGCGGTTTCGTCGAACTGCTCCGCGTGGGCGTCGACCGGTTGCGGGTCCTCCCCGACGGTCTGCCGCTGCGCCGGGCCGTGCTGGCCGAACCGCTGGCCGTCGCCCTGCACGGCGTCTCCCGCCTCGGGGACCGGGTCCGCGGCGCGCGGGTGCTGGTCAGCGGGGCCGGGCCCATCGGCGCCCTCGCGGTCGCGGCCCTGCGCCACGCCGGTGCCGAGCACATCACGGCCGCGGACCTGCAGGAACTCCCGTTGCGGGTCGCCTCCGCCGTCGGCGCCGACGCGACGGTGGACCTCTCGACCGGGGGACTCCCCGAGGCGGAGTTCGACGTCGTCGTCGAGGCGGCCGGCGTCGTCCCCTCCCTCGTCGCCGCGATCCGGGCCGTCCGGCCGGGCGGCGCGATCCTGCAACTGGGCATCCTGCCGGCCGGGCCGCAGCCGATCCCCGTGTCCGAACTCGTCGGCAAGGAGGTGGCGTTGTTCGGGACCCAGCGCTTCGACGTCGAGCTCGACGCGGCCGTGGCCCTCCTCGCCGCCGAACCCGGGCTGGCGGCCGTGGTCACCGACGTGTACGAGATCGGCGACGCGGCAGCCGCTTTCGCCCGGGCCGCGGACTCCGCGCAGTCGTCGAAGACCGTCCTGGCCGTCAGCCCCGATCCGGACGCGTGAGCACCGCCGCGGTCCTAGGGCTCGGCCCGATGGGGCGCCCGATCGCCGGGCACCTCCTGGACCACGGGGTCGACCTCCGGGTCTGGAACCGCACGGCCTCCGTCGCCGCCGCGTTCGGCGACCGCGCCGTCGGGGAACCGGCCGAGGTCCGCGCCGAGGTCGTGTTCTCCGCCCTGCCCGACGTCGACCAGTTCGACGACGTCGCCCCCGACGACGTGGTGCGCAGCTGGGCCGAGCACGGTACCCGTCACGTCGTGGTGCTCAGCACCACCTCGCGCGACAAGGTCACCGCTCTCCAGGACCGGCTGCGGGGGCACGGGATCGCGCTCGTCGACGCTCCCATGAGCGGTGGGGACGCGGGCGCCCGGGCGGGAACCCTCAGCCTGATGGTCGGCTGCAGCCCCGAGTCGTTCGCCACCGTGGGACCCCTGCTGCGCAGCTTCGCGACCACGGTGGAGCACCTCGGCCCGGTCGGGACGGGAACCGCCGCGAAACTCGCGAACCAGGTCGTCGTGGCCGCCACCGTCGCCGCCGTCGCCGAGGCCCTCGACCTCGCCCGACGCGCCGGGGTCGAGGGGGAGCAGTTGTTGCGGGTGCTGCGCGGCGGGCTCGCCGGGGGCGTGTTCCTGGACAGCAAGGCCGACCGGATGCTGACCGGCGACCACCGCCTCGGCGGCAGCATCGACAACCAGGTCAAGGACCTGCGCTACGCCGCGGAACTGGCGGACCAGACCGGAGCCCCGCTGCGTCAGGCCCGCCGCACCGCGGAACTCTTCGTCGAGGCCGTGGAACGTGGTCTGGGTGGTCTCGACCACACGGCCGTCCACCGCGTCGTCTCCGCCGACCGGCCACCGGCCGACGCGGGCGGGTGAACGCTCCTCAGTCGAGTTCCGCGGTCGAGGGTCGCGGCGCGGTGCGCACCGGGACGAACGCCATGACGAGACCGCCCGCCGCCAGCACGGCGTGGACCGTGCTCATCGGCCAGTTCAGGTTGAACGGCGGTCCGCCCCCGTCGGCGTCCACCGCGCCGTGGGCGAACCACGCCCCACCGGCCAGCAGCAGGAACACGCCGTACCACCGGGCTCGGCGCGCCCCGGTGCGGGCGAGCACGCCCAGGACACCCAGCACCAGGTGCAGCACGTTGCTCAGGGGGTTCACCGCGAGCCCCACCACCTGTTGCTCCTTCGTGCCGCCGGTCCAGTCCGAGAAACCGGACACGAAGAACCCGACGACCCCGAGGAGGATCAGCAGCACGCCCACGATGAGCGACAGGTGCTGCGCTGCAGTGACGCGCGGACGAGAGCGGGTCACGGCTCCCGACATGTTCAGGCTCATACCCCCGTCCTACCCCGGTGGGGACGCGGCAAACGAGGAGGCGGCTCAGGACTCCGGACGCTCCGGCGCGTCGCGCGGGTCGACCTGCTCCATGATCACCACGGCTCCCGCGTCGGCCACACCCTGCAGCGAACTGACGGTCACCTGCACCGTCACCGCACGCCCCCGCCGGTTGACCGAGGGCACGAGCAGCGTCGAGGACACGCCGTCGGCGACGGCAGCACGGACGGCCGGTCCGATGCGTTCCAGCGGGAGGCCGATGTCGAGGGTCAGCAGGTGCGCGCCCACGACCTCGTCGCTGCGCACCCCCCAGAGGTCCGCCGCCCAGGAGTTCCAGATCCGCACGCCCAGGTCCGCACCCACCACGGCCACCCCGACCTGCAGACTGGCGAAGACGCTCTCCATGTAGGAGTTCAGGGCGTCGACCTCGTCGGTCCGGTCACGCAGCTGGGTGTTGAAGATCTGCAGCTCGTCGTTCATGGACTGCAGCTCCTCGTTCATCGTCTCGAGTTCCTCGTTGGTCGAGTGCAGTTCCTCGTTCGTCGTCTCGAGCTCCTCGACGGTCGACTGGAGCTCCTCGTTCGTCGTCTCGAGCTCCTCGTTGGTCGACTGCAGTTCCTCGTAGGCGGTCTCCAGCTGGCGGTGAGTGGCCTCCAGCTCGACCTGCAACCGGTGGGCCCGGGTCACCTCCACGAAGCTCACCGCGGTGCCCAGCGTCGCCCCCTGGGGGCCGACCAGCGGGACGACCTGGACGTCGACCCACTGGACGTCCTGCCGGGCGCGTGACCACTCCACGTCCCGGATCCAGACCGTCCGCCGGTTCGCGTGCGCCTCCTCCACCGCCGACCGCAGCTCCAGCGGGCGGTAGGAGACCTCCAGGTCCTGGAACGGGCGACCCACGTCCGCGGCGGACAACCCGAACGAGAGGTCGGCACGCTGGTTGGAGGTCACGACGCGACCGTCGGCGTCCAGCACCAGCTGGGCCACCGGGCTCGCGGCGAGCGCCGCCCACCGCAGCCTGTCGTGGTCGGGGGGCAGGTCCTCACGCTCGCGCAGCGACGTCCGGCTCCCGGCCTCGCGCAGACCCTCGACGCGGCGGAACAGCCGGTTCTTGAGGTCCGCGGGCTTGAACAGGGCCGAGTGGCCCAGGAGCATCTCCGCCTTGCCGAGGAAGAGGATCCCGTGGGGTCGCAGGGCGTAGTGCAGGCGTCCCGCGATGTGCGCCTGCGTCTCCGCGGTCAGGTACATCAGGGTGTTGCGGCACAGCAGGAGGTCCAGGTGCGAGATCGGCGCGTCCTGGACGAGGTCGGCCCGGCCGAAGATGACCGAGCGCCGCAGGTCCTGCCGGAACGTGAACTGACCGCCGCGGCGCTCGAAGTACCGGGCGAGGAGCTCCTCGGGAATCCCCTCGACCTCGCGTTCGGAGTAGGTCGCCGTCCGGGCCTGCGCCAGCGCCGCCTCGTCGGCGTCGGTGGCGTAGATCTTCACCCGGCTGCGGAACTCGTCCGGCCCGAGCAGTTCCGCGAGGACCATCGCGACGGTGTACGCCTCCTGACCCGACGCGCACCCGGCGCTCCAGACCCGCAACGCCCCCTCGGGTCGGCGGCTGAGGACCTCGGGGAGGAGGACGTCGCGCAGCACCGCCCACGCCTCGGGGTCGCGGAAGAACGACGTGACGTTGATGAGGATGGTGTCGAACAGGGCGCCGAACTCCTCGGCCTCCACCTCGAGGACGTCGCGGTACTCGGCGAAGGAGGCGACCCCGACGTCGCTCATCCGGCGGCGCACCCGGCGCAGCAGGCTCGCCCGTTTGTACCCCGTCAGGTCCAGCCCGCGGGCGGAGCGCAGGTGCTGCAGGAAGTCCTCGAACTCCGCGCCCTCCTGGACCCCCGCCGCTCCCTCCCCCGTGCTCATCCGGCCACCCCGCTCCGCTCGTCCGGATCGCCCGGTGGCGGGGTCGCGGTGTCGTCCCGTTCCCGCCCCACCAGCAGGTGGCGGATGAGGTGCGCGGCCTCGGCGGTCTCCGCGGCACGTTCGTCGAAGCGCGTCGCGCTGATGCGGCGACCCGACTCCTCGGCGCGCCGGCCGAGTTCGCGGTTCAGCGCGGAACGCTCCTCGAGACTGCGCAGCGCCATCCACAACGCCCGGTCGAGGGCGGCCGACTGCTCGTGCAACAGGCTCTCGGCCGACCAGGCGTGCCCCACCCGGCACCGGAACCGCAGGAAGCCGTGGTCCTCGATGCGCCAGAGCACCCCGGCGCAGTCGGGGCAGGAGAAACCGGACGGCGTTCCGGGGTGGTCGTCACCGGCCATGACCCCGAGGTCGAAACCCGCTTCGGCGATCTCTGCGTCCAGTTCGGTGCCGGTCCCCGCCGGCGCCTCCGGCGCGGTCTCGCGCACCAGCTTCCCGAGCAGAGCCGGGATCTCCGCCAACGGCAGGACGTGCTCGGGGTCCGCGGCGGCGATCGCGTTCAGCGGCATCGCTGCGTAGATGGCGTCCGAGGGTTCCTGCACGACCCCGACCCCGCCGCGGGCCCGGAGGGCGACGAGGCCGGCGGATCCGTCGTCCAGCGTTCCCGAGAGGACGACCCCGATCGCACGCGGTCCCACGGCCCGTGCGGCAGAACGGAAGAGGGTGTCGATCGAGGGACGGTGACCGTTCTCGTGCGGCCCCGCGGAGAGCGTGACGTGGTCGTCGGTGAGCATCAGGTGCCGGTCGGGGGTGGCGACGAGCACCGTGGACCGCGGGAGGACCTCTCCCGGCACCGCGGCCCGGACGGGCAACGGCGTGCACCGGTCCAGGATCGCCGCGAGCGCCCCGGTCCCGCTCGCCGGCACGTGCAGCACGACGAGCACCGTCGCGGGGAAGTCGGCCGGTAGACCGGCGACGAACTCGCGCAACGACTCAACCCCGCCGGCACTGGCACCGACGAGCACGACGTCCCGGGTGCTCACCGCGCGAGCCTAGCCGTGACGACGGGTCACACCCCGCCGGCGTCGTCGAGGAGGGGGTCCCACCGGCCCTGCACGACGGCCTCGGCGAGTTCGTGAACCGTTCGGCCGGTGACGAAGGCGACGGCCCGCAACCGGCTCACGAGTTCGTCGACCTGAACCCCGTGCCGTTGCCGGAGGACCCCGAGAGCCGTCGACACGGTGTCGGGACGCAGGAACGGGACCGTCTCCCCGGCCGCCGACGGCCTGCTCGCGGTGGGCGGGGCCGTGCGGGTCAGCAGCAACGCCAGCAGGAGGTCGGCCAGGCGGGTGAGGACGAACTCGTCCTGGCGGTCGAAGGCCCGCGGCAGGTCGCGGGCGACGGTCAGGACCCCCAGCGTGCCCGTTCCGGGGGAGGAGACGGGAAACGCGGCGAGGGAGCGGAAGGAGGCCCACCGGCCGAGACCCGCGAGGTAGGGCCAGCGGCCGCGCTGCGACCCCAGGTCGGGCACGAGCACCGGCCGTCCGGTCTCGAGCGCCTCGACCTCCGGACCTTCCCGGACGGAGTGCTGCTGGTCGACGAACAGGACGAGCCCCGGGTCGGAGCCCGCCAGCGGAGCCACCGGCACGCCGGCCGAGGCCAGGCTGACGGCGGCACGGTCGAAGGGCACGACGCGGGCGGTCTCGAGGCACAGCGCGAGCTCGGGCGAGGTCTCCGGGAGCCCCGGCGCTCGCGGTCTGCGCTCGCCGTGCGAGGGGCGGCCACCCACCAGGCGTCCGGCCAACTGCCGGTTGGCCCGCCGCAGCCGCTCGTCGGTCCGTCGGGCGCTGGCCATCACCTGAGCCGCCTGGCTCAGCACCTCACGGGAGGACACCGTGCTCATACCTCCATCGTCGGGGCAGCGGGCGGGTTCCGCACCGTCGAGAGGGGAGGATCAGCCGGTGACCGCTCAAGGATTCCTGCTGCTGCTCGAACTGGTCGGGGTCTTCGCCTTCGCCCTCGACGGTGCGTTGTCCGCCATGCGGGCCGCCCACCTCGACCTGTTCGGGGTCGTGACCCTGGGCATCGTCACGGCGCTGGGGGGCGGGATCCTGCGGGACCTGCTGCTCGGAGAGCTCCCGCCGGCCACGTTCCGCACCTGGTACTACTTGACGACCGCGACGGTCGGCGCTCTCGTCGCCTTCTGGGGACACCACCTCCTGGCCCGCATGTCCCGCCCCATCCTGATCTTCGACACGATCGGCCTGTCCCTGTTCGCCGTGACCGGCGCACAGCTCGCCGTGCACTCGGGACTCGGTGCGGGCCAGGCCATCCTCTTGGGAGGGCTGACCGGCGTGGGTGGCGGCACCCTGCGCGACGTCCTGGTCCTCAAGGTCCCGACCATCCTCACCGGTGGGCTCTACGCGGTCCCGGCGCTGGTGGGTTCCTCGGTGGCCGTCGTGGGTCCCCTGCTCGGTCTGGAGTCGGGGGTGGCCGCCTTCGCCGGAGGTGTCGTCTGCGCCGGTCTACGCGTCGGTGGCGTGCTGGGCGGGTGGCGAGCCCCCAGCGCACCCCGGTCCGCGCGCGACGCCTCGGAGGAGTGACCCGCCGCCTCGGTCACGCGGAGCTCGTCACGGCGTGGGCATGCCGCCGTTGACGTTGATCACCGCACCGACGACGTAGCTGGACTCGGCCGAGGCCAGGAACACGTAGGCGGGGGCGAGTTCGGCAGGCTGACCAGCACGGCCGAGCGGCGTGGACTGCCCGAACTCCGGCATCGCGTCGTCGGGCTGACCCCCTGCGATCTGCAACGGCGTCCAGACCGGGCCCGGTGCGACCACGTTGACGCGGATGCCCTTCGGGGCGAGTTGCTGAGCCAGGGCCTGCGACATGGCGATGATCCCCGACTTGGTCGTCGCGTAGTCGACCAGGTTCGGGGAGGGCTGGTAACCCTGCACCGAGGACGTGTTGATGATCGTCGATCCGGCGGGCAGGTGCGGGACGGCCTCCTGCACGACCCAGAAGAGCGAGTTCAGGTTCGTGCGCATCGTCTCCTCGAACTGCTGCGACGTGAGGTCACCGATCTCCTCGACGTGCTGCTGCTTCCCGGCGACGTTCGCGACGAGGTCGATGCCCCCCAGCTCGCGCACCGTCGTGGCGACGAGACTGCGAGCGAACTCCTCATCGACGAGGTCTCCGGGTGCGAGCACGGCCTTGCGCCCCGCCTCCGTCACCAGTGCCGCCACCTCCTCGGCGTCGGACTGCTCCTCCGGCAGGTAGTTGAGGACGACATCGGCACCTTCCCGGGCGAAGGCGATCGCCGCGGCACGACCGATGCCGGAGTCGGCCCCGGTCACCAACGCCTTGCGACCCGACAGCCGTCCGGTTCCACGGTACGTCGACTCGCCGTGGTCCGGCTTCGGGGACTGCTCACCGGCCAGGCCCGGGCCGTCCTGCGGTTGCGGCTCGAAACCTCCCTGGTGGTAGCGGGTCACGGGATCGCTGAAGGTGTACTGGTCGGTCATGGGTTCCACGGTAGGCAGGACCGGAGGACGACGCGCGTCGGAGCACCCGCGCCGGTCGGCGTGCGGAGGCAGCGGCGGAACCCCACGCTGGCGGCATGGACGACGAGGAGGAGAAAGACGTCGCGCAGCGCTTCGACGACGCCGTGAACATGACCCCCGAGGAACTCGAGGACTGGCTCGCCACCGACGAGTCGAAGTCCGTGGGGGTCGGCGAGGGCGAATCGGTCGGGCACCACTCCGGTCGGCGCATCGTCGAGATCCTACGGGGGAAGAAGAGCGAGCGCACCGACGCCGACTACGAGCACATGCGCAAGGTGGCGGGCTACGTGGCCCGGCACTCGAAGCAGCGGCCGGGAGGTGACGTCACGGACACGAAGTGGCGCTACTCCCTCATGAACTGGGGCAACGACCCGTTGAAGTGAAGGTCCGGCGAACACGCCGGGTTCAGGATGCGTTCCGACGCAGTCGTGGGCACTGTGGGCGCAGGCACCCGGACTTCACGGGTGCGCCCGGAGAACATGTCGATCCAGCCGGCGTCCTGTGACGCCGCAGGAGGAGCAGCGAAGATGAGCAGTGTCATCGAGACCGTCGACGTGTCGGTCCCCGTCCACACGGCGTACAACCAGTGGACCCAGTTCGAGTCCTTCCCCGAGTTCATGGGCGGCGTGGAGCGCATCACGCAGACGGACTCCACGCACACCCACTGGGTGACGAAGATCGCCGGGGTCGAGCGCGAGTTCGACGCGGAGATCACCGAGCAGCACCCCGATGAGCGGGTGGCGTGGAAGAGCGTCGACGGCAAGGAGCACGCCGGTGTCGTGACCTTCCACCGTCTCGGCGACAACGAGACGCGCGTCACCGTTCAGCTCGACTGGGAGACCGAGGGTCTCATCGAGAAGGCCGGCGCCGCCATCGGCGCCGACGACCGTCAGATCAAGGCGGACCTCAAGCGCTTCAAGGCGTTCATCGAGTCCCGTGGCGGCGAGACGGGCGCCTGGCGTGGAGACGTCACCCCCGCGACCTGACGCACCCCGAACGGCCCGGCCCCCTCGAGGTGCCGGGCCGTTCGCGTACCCCGGGTCGTGGGGTGGGGCACCTGCGCAGGCGACGGTGCGTCAGGACGACGAGCTTCGACGGTCCGTGCGCCCGGCAGCCGTCGCGACGACCTCCTCGGCGATCGAGCGGAGTTTCCGGTTCTCGTGCTGCGACCGCCGCGCGAGGAGCTCGAACGCCGCCTCGGGTGTGACGCCGTGGCGGGCGATGAGCACGCCCTTGGCCTGTTCGATGACGGCCCGGGACTGCATGGCCACCACCAGGTTGTCCGCCCGGTCGTTCGACTCGGCCAGCGCCGCGGCGTTGCCCAGGGCCACGGCGGCGTACTGCGCGAACAGCCGCAGGGACTGCTCCGTATCGTCACCGGGGCCGTCGTCGGCGGAAATGCTGAAGCGGTAGACGTTGATGGAGCCCAGCGACCGGTCCGGGACGGGTAGCCCCACGCTCACGACGCTGCGAACCCCTCGTCGGGCGGCCAGCGAGGAGAAGTCCGGGAAGGCCTCGTCGGTGCTGGTGTCCTCGATCCGGATGGTGGTGCCCGCCTGCGCCGCAGCCAGGCAGGGTCCGAACCCCAGTGAGTACTGCCGTTCGTCGAGGTCGACGGCGAGGTCACCGTGGAACGCGATGGTGTGTGCGGACGAGCCCCGCATCAAGGTCACCGAGACGTCGTCGGCGCTGGGGACCGTCTCGACGACCAGCGTCGCGACCCGCTTCATGACGGACGGCAACGGCTGGTCGAGCAAGGTCCGACCCAGCTCGAGGAACGCCACGTCGATCGGCAGCGGCATGGTCTTTCCTCCCGGCCCGACGCCGGACGTCGGGAGGCGGAGAGCGGTCGGAGCGGCAGGAGTGCCTGCTCGACGGCCACCGTCACCCGTGGACGTGACCAGGGCCGAGCAGTCGTGCGTGTGGCTGGAGGTTCAACCCGCGGAAGAACCTACACGACGACGCACGACCCCGGTCACGGAGGTCAGGTCTGTTCGGGATCCTCGTCGGTGCGCTCGTCGGCCTCCTTGGCCTCCTGCGCGAAGCCCGTGTCGTTGCCGTAGCCGTCCAGTGTGGGCGACTCCGCGGCCTCGTCGGTGCCGGATGCTTCCTCGGGTTGTGTGGACACGTCGATCCTCTCTTCGGTGGGGCTCACTGGGCGGGCGGGACGGCGGAGGCGGTCACGAGGTCGGCTCGGTCCCAGACGCGGTGCGCGCCGAGAGCCGCGAGCAGCGACGGGGCGAGCTGCGCGGCGTCGGCGGCCACCAGGACCCCGGGGCCCCCGGTGCCGATGCCGGCGCCGGCGAGGACCGCATCACCGCTGCCCCACGTGCCGAACGCCTTCAACTGGCGGAAGGCCTCCTGCAGGAGCACGACGGCCTTGACGTCGGCTCCGGTCGGTGCGCCGTCCGCGACGACGACGGCATCGAACTCGACGGACCGCGCCGTCACGTAGGTGCGCTCCACGACCTGCTCCGCGTCGCTCCCACCGCCGAGCACACCCCCGACGGGGGCGATCACCTTGAGCTGCACGCCTTCGGCGAGCAGGGCCGCGCGGAGGGCGGCGACGCCGGCGAGGTCGGCGTCGGGACCGGCGACGATCCCCACGATCCGGCCGTCGACCGGGTACGTCTCCCCCGTGATCTGGGTGAGGGCCGGCGAGGGCGGGAGGTGGTCCACCGCGTCCTGCGCCGGGGCGGGCAGCCCGAGGCCGGTGGCGACGGTCGCGGCGAGGTCGGTGTCGATCTTGGCGAGGACGGCGAGCGTCCGCTCCTTGATGCTCTGCTCACGGACCTTGCCGAGTTCGAAGGTGTAGGCCTCCTTGACGTGCGTCTGCTCCACCGGCGACAGGCTGGCGTAGAACATCGCCGGCTGGGTGAAGTGGTCGTCGAAGGACGCGGGTGCGCCACGGACGACCTCCCCCTCGACCCGTCGCGGGACGTTGACGTAACCGCCCTCCTCCGCGCTGGAGGGGAACGGCGCACCACCGTCGAGGGTGTTCGGCGTGTACGGGGCGACGCCCTCGTGGACGGCGTGCTGGTGGAACCCGTCGCGCACGTTGTCGTTGACCGGCGCGTGCGGGCGGTTGATGGGGATCTGCGCGAAGTTCGGCCCACCGAGGCGGGTGAGCTGGGTGTCGAGGTAGGAGAAGTTCCGGCCCTGCAGCAGGGGGTCGTTGGTGAACTCGATGCCCGGGACGACGTGACCGGTGTGGAAGGCGACCTGCTCGGTCTCGGCGAAGTAGTTGGTGGGGTTGGCGTTCAGCGTCAACCGGCCGACCTTCTGCACCGGGCAGAGTTCCTCGGGGACGAGCTTCGTCGGGTCGAGCAGGTCGATCCCCTCGAACGTCTCCTCGTCGGTGTCGGGCATGACCTGCAGCCCGAGTTCCCACTCCGGGAAGGCGCCCGCGGCGATGGCCTCGGAGAGGTCGCGCCGGTGGAAGTCCGGGTCGACGCCCATCGCGATCTGCGCCTCCTCCCAGGTCAGGGAGTGGACCCCGAGGACGGGCTTCCAGTGGAACTTCACCAGGCTGGTCCCGCCGTCGGCGTTCACCAACCGGAAGGTGTGGACCCCGAAACCCTCCATGGTCCGGTAGGAGCGCGGGATCCCCCGGTCGCTCATGTTCCAGATCGTGTGGTGGGTCGCCTCGGTGTGCAGGGAGACGAAGTCCCAGAACGAGTCGTGCGCGGACTGCGCCTGGGGGATCTCGGTGTCCGGGCTGGGCTTCCCGGCGTGGATGATGTCCGGGAACTTGATCGCGTCCTGGATGAAGAAGACCGGCATGTTGTTGCCGACGAGGTCCCAGACCCCTTCGCCGCTGTAGAACTTCACGGCGAACCCACGGGTGTCGCGCGACGTGTCGGCCGATCCCCGCGACCCGAGGACGGTGGAGAAGCGCACGAAGACTGGCGTCTGCAGACCCTCCTGGGCCAGCACCTGCGCCCGGGTGACCGACGCGGCGTTGCCGTAGGCCGTGAACACCCCGTGCGCCCCGGCACCCCGCGCGTGGACCACGCGCTCGGGGATGCGTTCGTGGTCGAAGTGCATGATCTTCTCGCGGAGGTGGAAGTCCTCCAGCAGGACGGGTCCCCGCGGTCCGGCCTTGAGGGAGTGGTCGGTGTCCGAGATCCGAACGCCCTGGGGGCTGGTGAGCCGCTCCCCTCCCTGCGCCCGAGGATCTCGGCCTGCGCGAGGGCCCTGGTAGGTCACTCCGGTCGGACTCACCGACCGGGGCGCCGACTGGTCCGCGCGTCGACGGATGGGCTGATCGGACTCGGTGGTCATGTGGGGCCTTCCTGGTGACCGCTCCGCCGCCTGCGCGACGCTTTCGACTGCTGGTCGTGCGGATCGACCGTAGGCCCGGGTCGCGCGGGTCGCTCGTTCAAGGCTCCGGTCCTACGACCGCCTGAGGCCCCCGCTTGCCGACGTCGGCGGTGGGTGCTGGAGTGAGCCCCCCGGGTGTAGCAGTCCGCCCTGACGACCGTGGAAACGGCTTCGGAGGCTGCTGATGGAAGGATCCACCGCGACGGTGGTCGACGAACCCGCCGTCGACCACCTGGTGCTGACGCACCTGGGTCTGGCGAGGTCGCTCGCCGCGCACTACCGCAACCGCGGCGAGCCCTACGACGACCTGGTGCAGGTCGCGAGCCTCGCGCTGGTCAAGGCGGCCCAGCGCTACGACCCCACCACCGGCTACCGGTTCGCCTCCTACGCCACCCCCACGATCATCGGTGAGATCCGCCGCCACTTCCGCGACCACGGGTGGTTCGTCCGCCCCCCGCGCAGCCTGCAGGAACTGCGGTTGCGCCTGCAGGCCGAGGAGGCCGGCCCGGACGAGGTCCTCGCCGCCCGCCTGGGAGCCAGCGTGGCCGACGTCAGGGCGGCACGGGAGGCTTCGAACGCTTACTCCGCCGTGTCCCTCGACGCTTCCTGGGACTCCGACGACGCACCGCTGGCGGAACTCCTCGCCGACGGTTCCGACGACGTCGGGACCGTCGACGACCTCCTCTCCCTGCGCCGCGTCGCGGAGGACCTCGACGACCGGGACCGCCGCATCCTGCACCTGCGCTTCTACCAGGACGCCACCCAGTCGGAGATCGCGGCCGAGCTCGGGGTCAGCCAGATGCAGGTCTCGCGGCTCCTGAACGCGCTGTTCCGGCGGATGCGCGCCCTCCTCGACGGTCAGGTCCCCGTCCGCGAGCTCACCGCCGAGCGGGGCCGGAGCGGCCCCGTGGCCGCCCCTGCGTGGTCGCGCATGCCGTCGAGGAGTTCGGTCAGCACAGCCCGGGCGGCGTGAACGGGCTTCCAGTCCAGCACCTCGCGCGCACGGGTGGTGTCCATCACCGGTACTCCCAGGCCGAGGTCCAGCCACCCCGGCTGGACCGGGTGCACGTGGGCGCGGTAGCTGAGGTCGACCGCCGCTCGCGCGAGCTTGCGGTTCACCGCGACGTGGCGGGGTGCCTTGAACGCCTCGGCCAGGTCGTCCGCCGTGAGCACCGGGTCGTCGGCGACGTTGAACGCACCCCCGGGAACCCGCTGCACCACACGGGTGATGGCGTCGGCGAGGTCGTCGGCGTGGACCACCTGGAAGCGCAGACCCGTCGGGAGCGGCAGGGTCGGCAGCGGGATGCGCCGGATGGCCCGGGTCGGCGCGAACCCACCGGCGAAGTAGCGGGCGATCTCGCTGCCCGCGTCCCGCTGGAACACGAGGGCCGGACGGATGCGCGTCACGACGAGTTCCGGGTGCTCGCGCTCCACGTCGTCCAGCTGGGTCTCCACGAAGGCCTTCTCGCGGGAGTACTGCGAGGACGGGATCCCGGTGGCGGGCCAGGACTCCTGGACGGGACCGTCGTCGCTGGGGTGGGTCGCGTAGGCGCCGATGGAGGAGAGGTGGACGAGGTGCGGGACCCCCGCCCGCAGCGCGGCGTGCACGACCTGCCGGCTCCCCGTGACGTTGACTCTGGTCATCTCCTGCGGGTCCCGGGCCGGCTGGATGAGCCACGCGGTGTGGATCACCGCGTCGACGCCTGCGAAGATCTCGGTCAACCGTTCCGGCGCAGCGGGTCCGGCGATGTCGAGGCTCTCCCACCGGACCCCGGCGTAGACCCCGACGGGTTCAGGCAGCCGCCGGCAGATCCCGACGACCTCGACGTTCTCCGCGGCGAGGCGACGCAGCAGGGCGGTTCCGACGTTGCCGGTGGCTCCGGTGATGGCGATGCGCATGTCACCACGCTCCCATCGTGTTCTCGTCCGGCAACCGGACGTCGTCGCGCCCGGAACGTCGACGACGAAGGGCGGAGGAGGTGCTCATGAGCTTTCGCTACCCCCTCGCGGACTCCCGAAACGTCGTTCGTTCCACCTCGCGCAACCGCGGTGGAGGGCGTAGGACCGTCGCATGCCCCTCTTGAGTTCCCTCTTCGACGCTCCCTCGCGGTGGACGGTCCTCGACCCGGTGGCGGCCCGGGCCAAGGACACCGCCGACCGTCTGCTGCCCGGTGGTTCGCTGCGGGGTCTGCTGCACGGCCGCCCGGCGGGCCACGCCGTCCACCCGGCGATGGCGATGGTCCCCGTGGGCACCTCCGTCTCGGCGTTCGTCCTCGACGCCGCCGCGGTGCTGCTCCCGGGAGGGCAGGCTCTGGGCGCCCCCGCGCGACTGCTCGCCGCCGCGAGCGTCGCCACCGTCGCCCCGACCGCCATCGCCGGGTGGGCCGACTACGTCGACCTGCACCCCGACCAGCAGCGCACCGCGATCGTGCACGCGGCGGGCAACGCGGTCGCGGCCACGCTGTGGACGGCGTCGTTGTTCGCCGGGCGGCGGGCCCGGCTGCTACGGACCGCCGGAACCCTGGCCGCCGGGGCGGCCGGAGCCCTGGGCGGCCACCTGGCCTACCGCTGGGCGGCGGGGATGAACCACGCCGAGCACCTGGTCCACCTGGCCGGCGACGGGCAGGAGTTCTCCGACATCGGGACGCTCGACGACCTGGCGGAGGGTCGCCCGGAGCAGCGCTGGATCGGCGACGCGCCGTTGTGCGTCCTGCGCCGGGGCGGTTCCGTCATGGCCCTCACCGACACCTGCACCCACCTCGGCGCCCCGCTGCACGACGGCGAGGTCAAGGGGACGGGTTCCGCGACGACCATCACCTGCCCCTGGCACGCGAGCGAGTTCCGCTTCGCGGACGGTGAGGTGCTCGACGGCCCGGCCAGCACTCCGCAGCCGGTCGTCGAGACCCGCGTGGAGGCGGGGCGCGTCCTGGCGCGCGTCGTCGGACCGCCCCTCTGAGTTCGAGAACACCACCGAGACGACAGGAGAACAGCGTGCGAGCACTGACGTGGCAGGGAAAGCGTTCGGTCAGCGTCGAGGACGTCCCGGACCCGCAGGTCGTCGACCCGACGGACGCGGTCGTGCGGATCACCTCGACGGCGATCTGCGGCTCCGACCTGCACCTCTACGAGGTCCTGGCCCCCTACATGACCAAGGGTGACGTCCTGGGGCACGAACCGATGGGCATCGTCGAAGCGGTGGGGTCCGCCGTCACGAACCTGAGCCCGGGCGACCGGGTCGTGATCCCGTTCAACATCTCCTGCGGGCACTGCTTCATGTGCGACCGCGGGTTGATGTCGCAGTGCGAGACCACCCAGGTGCGGGAGAAGGGCTCCGGGGCGGCCCTCTTCGGGTTCAGCTCCCTCTACGGCTCCGTCCCCGGCGGCCAGGCGCAGTACCTGCGCGTTCCGCACGCCGACTTCGGCCCGATCAAGGTCGGCCGGGAGGGCGACAACGGGCTCGCGGACGAGCGGTACCTGTTCCTCTCCGACATCCTCCCCACCGCCTGGCAGGGCGTGCACTACGCCGACGTCCCCGAGGGTGGCACCCTCGCGGTGCTGGGTCTGGGGCCGGTCGGCCAGTTCGCGGCCCGCATCGGCCGGTACCTCGGATACGACGTCATCGGCGTGGACCCGGTCGAGGAACGACGCCAGATGGCGCACCGCAACGGGGTGACGGCCATCGACCTCACCGACGGCAGCGGTTCCGACGTCGCCACGAAGCTGCGCGAACGCACCGACGGGCGCGGCCCGGACGCCGTCCTCGACGCCGTCGGCATGGAGGCCCACGGGGGCACGGAGGGCGCCGTGGCCAAGGCGGCTCAGACCGCCGTCGGACTGCTGCCGGACAAGCTCGCCCAGAAGGTCATGGAGACCGGGGGGATCGACCGGTTGTGGGCCGTGCGGACGGCCGTCGACGCCGTCCGTCGTGGGGGCACCGTGTCGTTGTCGGGCGTCTACGGCGGTGAGGCGGACCCCATGCCGATGATGACGATGTTCGACAAGCAGCTGCAGTTCCGCATGGGCCAGTGCAACGTGAAGGACTGGATCGAGGACCTGCTGCCCATCGTCGAGGACCCGACCGACCCGCTCGGCATCGACGACCTCACGACCCACCGGGTCCCGCTCGAGGACGCCCCGGACGCGTACGAGATGTTCCAGACCAAGCGCGACGGGTGCATCAAGGTCGTCCTCGAACCCTGACGCCTGCTGCACCACCCGCGCCTCGGTCTCGCGCTGCGGACCGCGCTCGCCGCGACCCTCGCCGGGATCGTGGCGGGCGCGGTGTCGTCCCTCGCGGTCGCCGAGGAGTGGCGGGGCCCTGGTCCCCACCTCGTGAGCGGCGTCAGGCGCTGAGGTCGTGGGCGACCCCGGCGGGGGTCCGTCCCAGGAGCCGGTCACTGGTGAGGACGGGGTACGCGGTGGAACTCAGGACGCTCGCGCCCGGCACCGCGCGGACCCGGTCGACGAACTCCCGGTCCTCGTGCGCCGGCCGGGACGGGAACCCACCGGCGGCCCGGTACGTCGAGGCGCGCACGCCGAGGTTCGCGCCGTGCACGTGGCGGTGGCCCGCGGCGCAGGTGCCTGCGGCGTACCGTCTCCGCCACTCGGTGTGGAGCGTGGCGGGCCCTGCGAGTCGGACGGTTCCGAGCAGCAGGTCGATCCCCGCGTCGGCCGCACGCCGGTGGTGCGGCAACCACTGCCCGGGCACGACGGAGTCCGCGTCGGTGCAGGCGATCCAGGTCGAACGGAGTTCTCGGGTCGAGCGGCCCGCGAGCGCCTCGTCGACTCCCGCGGCCCGGGCCGCACCGACGTTGCCGGCCCGGGAGCGGATCACGTGAGCGCCTGCGGCGGCCGCGTTCTCGGCCGTCGCGTCGCGGCAGAGGTCCGCCACGACGACGAGGTCGACGGGGATCCCGAGACGGCCGGCCGCGACGAGGACCGAGGTGACGGCGGCGGCGATCGTCGTCTCCTCGTCGCGGGCCGGCACGACGACGACCATCCGCTCGAGGGCGGTCACGGGGTCAGTCCACCGGCCCGGGCGACGGAGGTCGCGGGGGGTCGGACGAGGACGTCGAGCAGGAAGTCCTCCTCCTCGTGGTGGGCGAGGACGGTGAGTTCCGGGGTGGCGCGCAGCACGCGGTGGACCTCGTCGCCGGTCAGCGGGTAACCCTGGACGAGGTGTCGCCAGTGGCAGGCGACGAGCACCCCGTCCGCGCTCAACGCGGCCGTGGCGCGGGCGAGGAGGTCGGCGAGGTCGGCCGGTCCGCAGTAGTAGGCGACCTCGGACAGGACGACGAGGTCGAACTCCCCGGCGGGGAACTCCTGCGGGACCCGGGCCACCCTGGTCTCGACGGTGTCACCGAAACCCGCGGCGGTGACGCGGTCCCGGGCCTGCCGGACGGCGGACGCAGCGATGTCGAGGGCGAGGAGCCGGTCGCACCGGGCGGCGAGGTCGACGGTGAAGACCCCTGCGCTGCAGCCGATCTCGAGGGCGGACGCGAACCTCGGCCGGGGCAGCACCGCAGCGGTGAGGGCACGTTTGCGCTGCTCGTACCAGCGGTCCTCGAAACCCCAGGGGTCGTCGCCGTTCTCGGTGTAGAAGCCGTCGAAGAACTCCACGCCGAGGCTCCCGGTGAGTTCCTGCCCGTCGTGGACCAGGAAGACCTCGACGTCCCGGTCGAAGTGCTGCTGGACGGCGGGCGGCAGCAGGACCTCGTCCCCCGGGAGCTCCGACAGCGGTCGCGTCTGCGAGACGTGCTCGGCGAGGGCGGCGTTCTTCTTCCCGCGGGCGACGGGGTCGAGGTCGAGACGGACCCCTGCCGTCCAGGGGATCCGGTGGTCACCGGGATGCGCCCAGTGCCACGCCCACACCGGGTACTGCAGGCAGCGGACGCCGGCGGTGACGGCCAGTTCCGCGCAGACCAGGCCGGCCGTGTCGTGGTCGGGGTGGGCGTCCCCGGACCACGGGCTGACCAGCAAGGTTCCGGGCCGGAGCAGGTGCTGCACCGCCTCGCGCACGCGAGCGGAGGCTGCCGTCAGGGTCCCGTCGGGGATCTGCGCCCGGTGCACCCGGGCGTCCGGCGCGGTCAGGGCGACGGCGCGGGCGACCTCCACGGCACGGACCTCGGCGAGGCGGTCGGGGGTCGTGGTGGACGACGCGGGGTGCGACGCCTCGCCGTCGGTGAGGACCAGGACGTCCAGCGGCAGGCCGCGGGCGGCGGCGGTGGCGAGGAGCCCGCCGGCGCCGAGGGTCTCGTCGTCGGGGTGGGCGGCGACGACGAGCACGTGCGCGACACCGTCCCAGGACAACCGGGGGACGTCGCGCAGGCCGGGCCAGGCCAGCCAGTCCGCTTCGGGTGTCCCGTCGCCGTCGTGGGTGAACTCGACGGGTTCCTCGTTCACGACGGCCATGCCGTGCCCTCCTCGGTCTCCTGGTCGGCTGTCTCGTCGGGTTCCTCGAGCATCTCGCCGAGGGCGGCGACGTCGCGTTCGGCGTGGTCCTGGCGCAGGTACACGGTGAGGTCGGCGACCCGGGCCGCGTGCGCGGCGTCGAAGGTCAGCGGCGCGGGGCCGAGGGCGTGACCCACGATCTGCAGGACGTCCTCGGCCGCTTCCGCGACGATCGCGCGGGTCTGCGCGGCCAGCACCTCACCGGCCCGTCCGGTGGCCGCTCCGGCGTCGACGGCCACGGCGGCCGCCTCCAGCGCCAGCCGGGCGCTCCGCAGCCGCAGGTCGACGGTCCCGCGGTGGTACCGGGCGAGCTGGTCGTCCCGGGTTCCGTACCGCAGGGCGCGGGCGACGCCCACGGCACCACCGAACCAGCAGGCCGCGACCCCGATGCCGCCGTGGGCGAAACCCGGTCGCCGCAGGTACCAGCCGGCCTCACCGACGGGCTCGGCGGGGGCGCGGTGCAGGTGCACGGGTCCGCTGGGGACCTCGACGAGCCCCCGGCTGTGCCAGGCGCCGGCCTCGACCTCGACGGCCCCGCTCTCCCGGCCCGCCGCGAGGTCGACGGCGAACAGCCGGCGACCGGACGGCGTGTGAGCGGTGACGAGGGCGTGGGAGAGGTCGCCGGCGAGCGAGCACCAGGGTTTGGTGCCCTCGAGGACCCAGCGTCCCGACGCCGTGCGGGCGTCGAGGCGGACGGTGCCCGACTCGGCGGCGAAGACTCCCCAGGTGCTTCCCGGGGGGAGGGCTTCCCCAGCTTCGGCCAGGATGGCGACCGCGTCGAGGTGGGCCTCGAGGATCCGGGCCGTCGTCAGGTCCTCCGCGGCCGACGCGGCGAGGAACCGCCAGCGGCGCAACGTGTCGCCGGATCCGGGGAGCGGCACGGTCGCCGAGGAACTGCTCGCCACGGCGAGGGCCTGCTGGATGGGCACGTGCGGCAACCTCCGGATCTCCGGCCGCGGAGGCTCTGCGACCTGCAGGAACGTAACCCCGTCAGGCCTGCCCGGCGCGTCGGAGGGCACCGTCCACCGGGTCCAGGTCGTCGACGATCTCCTGGGCGACGTCGCGCAGTCGCCGTCGCTCGGCCCGGGCCCGGGCCCGCAGCCGCTGGAACGCCTCGTCGGGGTGGCAGCGGTAGCGCTCCGCGAGCGCACCCTTGGCCTGTTCCAGCACGATCCGGCTGTCGAGGGCCTCCTGCAGCTGGGCCCGCACCCGCGCGCCTTCGGCGACGTGTTCGAGCTGGAGGATGCCGATCGCCCCGAACGACGCCATCGCGTGGGCGACGTCGAACTCCACCGGCGAGTAGGGACCCTCGTGGTCGCGGAACAGGTTCAGGGCCCCCATCGTCCGTCCCCCGCTCTCCACGGGAACGCTGTGGATGGCCGTCACCCCGGCCGCGCGGGCGCTGCGGGCGAACTCGGGCCAGCGTGCGCCCAACTCGGCCGAGGTGGGGACGGAGACGACCCGCCCCGTGCGGTAGGCGTCCAGGCAGGGGCCCTGCCCCGTCTGCAGCTGGACGAGTTCCACGTCGTGGGCGTCGTCGGAGGTGGCAGCCAGCAGCTGGAGGCGGCCGGCGGTGTCCTCGACCATCAGACCGACCGAGCTGGCCGACAGCAGCCGGGCGCAGTGGTGCACGAGGCGGTGGGCCAGGTCCAGGGCCTCGCCGTGGTCGGCGAGCACCTGGGCGATGTCGTTGACCGCCGCGGCGACCGCATCGGCGCGTACGTCCACGCCAACCCTCCACGAAGCCGGGCGTTCTGCCGGCTGGTCGTCCCGCCACACCTCGTCGGCACGCCCCGGGCTGCGCGTGCCCGTCCATTCTTCACGACCACGCGTCCTGTGCGACACCGGGTCCGGGCGGTGATCACGAGGCTAGGCTCACGGGGGTCCCGCGACGAGGGCCGTCACGACCACCACGCACGACGGGGCAGGCGCAGCGGATGACGCGGATCCAGCACACGGTCACCTCCGACGGACGGGTCTCCTGACGTGTTCGGGCCGCTGAGCGCGTTCCCCGTCACGCCGCTGGACGACGGCCGCGTCGACGCGCGGGGCGTCCACACCCTGGTGAGCAGGGCAGCTCGGGGTGGTGCCGACTCCATCGGCGCCCTCGGTTCCACCGGCGGTTACCCCTACCTGAGCCGGGCCGACCGACGGCGGGTCGCGGAACTCAGCGTCGAGGCAGCGGGCACGGTCCCGGTGCTCGTGGGTGTCGGGGCGCTGTCGACGCGCGAGGTCCTCCAGCACGTCGAGGACGCGCAGGCCGCGGGCGTGGCGGGCGTCCTGCTGGCGCCGCTGAGCTACCAGCCGCTGACCGACGACGAGGTCCTCGCGTTGTACGAGGACGTGACCCGGGAACTGTCGGTCCCGTTGTGCGTCTACGACAACCCGACGACGACGCGGGTGCGCTTCACCGACGAACTGCTGGGCCGGGTCGCCGCGTTGCCGCACGTGGTGTCGGTGAAGATCCCCGGCGTCCCGGGCGATCCCACCCAGGCCGCCGAGCGGGTCACCCGGCTGCGGGCCGTCCTCCCGGCCGGGGTCACCGTGGGCGTCTCCGGCGACGTGCACGCCGTGACCGGTCTGGGGGCCGGCTGCGACCTCTGGTACTCGGTGCTGGCGGGGGCCCTCCCCGGTCGCTGCCGCGCGGTCGTGGACGCCTTCGCCGCCGGCGACGGTCACCGCGCACGGGAACTCTCCGACCAGTTGCTGCCGCTGTGGGACCTCTTCGCCGGGTACGGCGGACTGCGGATCGTCTCGGCGGTGGTCGAGGTGCTCGGGTACGTCCCCGCCGCCACCCCGCCCCGGCCCCTGCTGCCGCTGCCCGAGGCGGCGCGCCGTCAGGTGCAGGAGGCGCTCGCCCTGGTCTCGGCGAGCGGTCCGCTGGCCTGACCCCGCACATCGTCGGTCGCAACTGCGCGCTCCGCGCACCGTGGGGCCACGAACGGTGCAGCTCGCCGCTGGTCTGCGCGCACCGCCGCTGCCTACCGTCGTGGGGTGACCGCCACCCTCGACACGCCCACGTCCACCGGGATCCCCCAGGCCCCGGCCGCGGTGGTGCTGGTGCGGCCGCACCACTTCCGTCCGAACCCGCAGACGGTCGCGGACAACAGCTTCCAGCGGCCCGCGCGGGGAGGGGACACCGCGGGCCCGGCCCACGCCGAGGTCACCGCCCTGGCGGCCACCCTGGAGGCGCACGGGGTCCGGGTGCACCTCGTCGAGGACACCGGGCACACCACCCCGGACAGCGTCTTCTGCAACAACTGGTTCTCCACCCACCCCGACGGCACGGTCGTGGTCTACCCGATGCACGCGGAGAACCGACGGGGAGAACGTCGATCCGACGTCCTGGAACTCCTCGCCCGCGACTACGTCGTCACCCGGACCCTCGACCTGGGTGCGGGGGTCACCCCCGGGACGGCCCTGGAGGGGACGGGCGCGATGGTCCTGGACCACCGTTCGCGCACCGCGTTCGTGTGCCGTTCCCGCCGCACCGACCCGGCTCTCCTGCAGCGCTTCTGCCGGGAACTGGAGTTCGAGCCCGTGGTCGTCGACGCCGAGGACGACGGGGTTCCCGTCTACCACACGAACGTGCTGATGTCGGTGGGGACCGACGTCGCGCTCGTCGGTACCGGTCTCCTCACCGACGCGGGCCAGCGCCGCCGGCTGGTCGCCGCCCTCGAGGGTTCCGGCCGCGAAGTCGTCGACCTGCCCCGGGAGGCGATCCGGAACTTCGCCGGGAACTGCCTGGAACTCCAGGGTTCGCAACGCCTGCTCGCCCTCTCCGAACGCGCCGTGCAGGCTCTCCCGGACGGCGTCCGCGCGGTCGTGGAGAACCACGTGCGGTTGCTGCCGGTCCCCGTCCCCACCCTGGAACTCGCCGGGGGTTCCGTCCGCTGCACGTTGGGCGGGATCCACCTCACGCCGAGGAACGGGTCGGACCGTCAGAGGTGACGGAACGTCGTCCGGATCTCCTCGACGAGGAGTTCCGGCTGTTCCAGCAGCGCGAAGTGGCCACCGCGGGCGACCTCACCGAAGTGGACGAGGTCGGGGTAGCGACGTTCGGCCCACCGCCGGGACCGCCGGACGTACTCGCCCGGCATGACGCTGAGCCCGACCGGGACGGTCAGGGGGTCCTCCAGGGTGCCGGGGGTGGCCCAGCCGGTCCTGGCGGCCTCCCAGTACGTGCGGGCGGCGGAGGCGGCGGCGTTGGGGAGCCAGTAGAGCATGATGTCGTCGATCATCTCGTCGAGGGTGAAGATCGCCTCGGCGTTCCCGTGCTCGTCGTGGGAACCTCCGACGTCCTGGAACATCGCGTAGATCCACGACGCCAGTCCGACCGGGGAGTCGGTCAGGGAGTACCCGATGGTCTGGGGTCGGGTCGACATCTCCTGCGAGTACGCCGACAGCACCTGCCAGTAGTAGCCGGACTCCGCCAGCATCGTCCGTTCCTCGGGGGTCGCCGCACGGACCTCCTCGTCGGTGGGCGTGAACAGGGCCATGGTGAGGTGGACGCCGGCGAGGCCGATGGTGGCGGTGGCCTCGAGGGCGGCGAGTTCGGCGGTGACGGAGGCGCCGAGGTCGCCTCCCTGGGCGAACCACCTCGGGTACCCGAGACGCTCCATCAGGACGGCCCAGGCCTTCGCGGTCCGCGCGAGGGTCCAGCCGGTCGTGGTGGGTTTCCCGGAGAAGCCGAACCCGGGCAGGCTGGGGATCACGAGGTGGAAGGCGTCCTCGGACCGCCCCCCGTGCGCCTCGGGGTCGGTCAGGGGGCCGATGGCGTGCCGGAACTCCAGGACGGAGCCCGGCCAGCCGTGGGTGAGGAGCAACGGGCGTGCCCCGGGAACGGCGGAGCGGACGTGCAGGAAGTGGACGTCGAGGCCGTCGACGTTGGTCGTGAACTGCCCCCAGCCGTTGAGCAGCGCCTCGGTCCGGCGCCAGTCGTAGTCGGTGCTCCAGTGCCGGACGAGCGCCTGGACCTTCTCCAGCCGGGGCCCCTGGGAGGTGTCGCCGACCGTCTCCCGCTCGGGCCACCGGGTGTTCACGAGGCGACGCTGGAGGTCGTCGAGGTCGGCCTGGGCGACGTCGAGGGTGAAGGGGAGGACGGCGTCGGTCTGGGTCTCGGTCTCGGTCGTGGTCATGGCGGGTCTCCCGTGCGTTCGTGGACCCGAGGTGGGTCGGATCATCTTTCTGAAAGACGATCTTTGCACACGACGTTCTGGTCGGCGTACAGTCCTGGGGTGACGAGTTCTGCGCGGACGGTGGATCCCCTGCCCGAGATCGACTGGGACGCCGGCGGGATCGAGACCGAACTGGGCTGGGGGCTGGCCGCGGTGCAGCAGGGTTTCTCCCGCGCCGGGACGACCGCGGTCGCCGACCTGCCGGCCGGGCCCCGGGGCTACCAGGTGCTCGTGGCGATCACCACCGAGGAACCCTCCTCGCAGCTCGCGCTGGCCCACCGTCTCGGCATCGACAAGACGCAGATGACCTACGTCGTCGACGCGCTCGAAGCGGCAGCGCTCGTCGAACGACGCCCGGACCCCGCCGACCGGCGCGTCCGCCAGGTGCACCCGACACCGGCGGGCCGGACGGCGCTGGCCGCGGCCCGCACCGCCCTGCGCGCGGCGGAGGCGGACCTGATGCGGCACCTGAGCGAGGCCGAACGGACCCGGCTGCGACACCTCCTGGCCCGGGTCGCCCTCACGGCCGTCGACGTCGCGCCCGGCACGCCGGCCGTTCCCGACGTCCCCCTGGCCGTCCCCGGTCGATCACGTCGACCGACCACTGCTCCCGAGAAGAAGTGAGACGAACCCCGTGACCACCACCGTCCTCGTCGCCGGCGCCACCGGCGACCTCGGCCACCGCATCGCCCGCGAACTCCTGCGGCACGACCTCCGGCTGCGGGTCCTGACCCGCCCCGGCAGCACGACGGCCACCACGCTGTTCGGTGCCGAACCCCGCGTCGAGGTGGTCACCGCCGACTACTCCGACCACGCCGCCCTGACCACGGCCGCCGCGGGGGTCGACGTGGTCGTCTCCGCGGTCAGCGGCACCCGTCCCGTGATCGTGGACGCTCAACGCGCCCTCCTCGCGGCCACGGTCGCGGCCGGCGTCGCGCGGTTCGTCCCCTCGGACTACTCCGCCGACTACCGCAGCATCGCCCCGGGCAGCAACCGCAACTTCGAACTCCGCCGGGAGTTCGCCGCCGACGTCGACGCCGCACCGGTCCGTGCGACGTCGATCCTCAACGGGATGTTCACCGACCTGCTCACGGGTGAGGCGCCGATGATCCTCTTCGGCCGCCGTCGGGTCCTGTTCTGGTCCTCGCCCGACCAGGTGCTCGACTTCACGACGAAGGACGACGTCGCCCGCTTCACCGCGCTCGCCGTCCTGGACCCGGACACCCCGCGCGTCCTCGAGGTCGCGGGTTCGCGGGTCTGCGCCCGGGACGTCGCCCGGACGATGACGGAACTGACGGGAACCCCCTTCCGGCTGCAGTGGGCCGGTACGGCGGGAACCCTCTCGGCCATGAGCAAGGTCGCCAGATCACTGTCCCGCGACCTCGACGAGACCTTCCCGGCCTGGCAGGGCATGCAGTACTTCGCCAGCATGTTCAGCGGTCACGCGCAGCTGCGCCACGTCGACAACGACCGCTACGGCCCGCACGCGTGGACCAGCGTCCGCGACGTCCTGGGCGACCACGTCGCGGGTGCAGCGGTTCAGGACCGCTGAGCGCCGAACCGGGCCTCGACCTGCTCGAACTCCCCCGCCCGCAACGGGAGGATCCCGCCGTGCTTGGTGTTCGCGGGGACGTGGAACTCCCCGGGCGGCAACGGGTACCACCCGCCCCGGAGCGGGTCGTCGCTGGTGAGGACCAGGTAGCCCTGCGGGCGCACCGAGAACTGGTCGACGAAGAGGAACCACCGGTCGCGCCGCGCGTCGTGCACCAGCACGGGGGCCTCGACGTCGGCGTAGAGGTCGTCGGCGATCCGCTCGGCCACGACGCGGAAACCGTCACCGGTGTCGACCTCGGCGAAGAGCTTGCGCGAACCCGGCAGCCGGGAGTCGTCCTTGGACACCCGGAGCACGGCGCCGGGGAGTCGGTGGACGGTGGTGTCGATGACCGCGACCCCGCGGTCGATGAGGACCTCCACCCCCTCGACGCTGCGGAAGTCCCGCGTCCGGGCGGTGAGGACGCGGCTGTAGCTGTCGCCCGCGTGCTCGACGTCGGTGGGGTCGTAGAGGGCCGAGGACCAGACGAGCGTGAACTCCCCGCTGCCGGGGTCGAAGCTCGCCTCCGGGGCCCAGGCCATCCCGGCCTCGGGCGGGGCGACCTCGAGCAGCCACGGGTCCGACCAGGTGAGCAGGTCGACGGAGCGCCACACCACGATGCTGCGCGCACCGTGGCGCGTCCAGGCGTCCCAGCCGCGGTCGTCACCGCCGTAGATCCGCAGATCGGTGGCGAGGACGAAGAACTCCCCGTCCCCCCGCACGAGGAAGGGGTCGCGGATGCCGCCGGTGCCCAGCGTCGGCCGCAGGACGGGCGCTCCCCCGTTGAGCCGGCGCCAGAACCTCGGGTCGTCGCCGTCGCTGAGGGAGAAGAACACCTGCTCGCCGTGCCCATCGGGGTCCTCGACGTGGTGGACGAAGAGGTAGCCGAACTCGTCCGCTGAGGTCACGTCGCCAGGCTAGTTGACAGCTGCGGCTAATGGCCTTAGCTTTTAGCTAACGTAATTAGCCACTAGCCCGGAGGACGACATGCTCCAGCACCTCACCACCGACGAGGGCACCATCGCCTACGACCTGACCGGCGCGGGACCGCTCGTCGTCCTCGCCCACGGGATGGGCGACAGCCGGCACTCCTACCGCTTCGTCGCCCCCGCCCTGGTCGCCGCCGGCTACCGCGTCGCCAACGTCGACCTCCGCGGCTGCGGAGACTCCAGCGCGACCTGGACGAGCTACAGCCGCACCGACATCGCCGGCGACCTCGTCGCCCTCGTCCGCCACCTCGGCGGCCCCGCCGTCGTCGTCGGCCAGTCGATCAGCGGTGGCGCCGCGACCATCGCCGCCGCCACCGCACCCGACGTGATCTCCGCCGTCGTCGAGCTCGCCCCCTTCACCCGCAAGCAGTCCGTCGACCTCGTCGGCCTGCTGCGCAACAAGAACCACCGCAGCGGGACGCTCCAGCTCGGGAAGGTCATGACCACCGGCAGCCTCAAGGGCTGGCTGGCCTACCTGGACCTGGCCTTCCCCACCCGGCCCGCGGACTGGGACGCCGAACGCGCCCGCATCCAGGACACCCTGGCCCGGCCCGAGCGGATGGCCGCCCTGCGCGGCATGACGAAGACCTCCCCCGTCGACGCCGGCGCCCAGCTGGCCAACGTCCGCTGCCCCGTCCTCGTCGTCGAGGGCGGTCTCGATCCCGACTGGGCCGACCCCCGCGCCGAAGGGGAACGCATCGTCGCCGACCTGCCCGCCGGTCTCGGCGAACTCGCCGTCATCGACGGTGCCGGGCACTACCCGCACACCCAGACCCCCGACGCACTGCTCGCCCTCGTCCTGCCCTTCCTCGCCCGGACCCTCCCCCAGGACGCCACCCGTGCCTAGAGCCGGACTGGACCCCGCCACCGTCACCGAGGCCGGCGCCGCGCTCGCGGACGAGATCGGCATCGCCCGGCTCAGCATGGGCGTCGTCGCCGAACGGCTCGGCGTGAAGACCCCCTCGCTCTACAAGCACGTCGACGGCCTCGCCGACCTCACCCACCGCATCGCGGTCCTGGCCGCCACCGAGGTCGGCGACGCACTGCGCGACGCCACCCAGGGCCGTGCCGGGGGCGAGGCGCTGGCCGGTGCGGCGCAGGCGCTGCGGCGCTACGTGAAGGCCCACCCCGGCCGCTACGCCGCGACCGTCGGCGTCCGCGCGACCGGACCGGACGACCCGTTCGTCGCGGCCGCGCAGCGGACCCTCGCGTCGCTGGCGGCCGTGCTGCACGGCTACCGCCTCGACCCCGCCGACGAGGTCCACGCCCTGCGGATGCTGCGCAGCGTGCTGCACGGGTTCGCCACCCTGGAGGCCTCCGACGGCTTCCAGATGGCCACCGACGTCGACGAGAGCTTCGACTGGCTCGTCGAGTTCCTCGATCGGGGTCTGCGGGCGAACGCGGAACGGTAGCTCCGCGTCGTGACCTCGGGCCAGGCGAGCGACGTGCAGGTCACCGGCGGCCTCCCGCCCGACGCCCTCGACGGGACGGGCACCGGGCAGGACGTCAGGGTCCTCGTGGCGTCCTGGGGCCGGAACGTTCCCGTCGAGACCGCGCCCGAGCACTTCGGCCCCACGTGGACCGTCCTGGGTCTCGGGGTTCCCGCCTGGGTCGGCGTCCTCACCCTGGTGCAGGGGTTCGGTGGGCTGGGGGTCCTGGTCAACGCCGCCCCGCCCTTCGGCGTGACTGCGTTCCTGCTGCTCAGCGGGCCGCCCCACGGAACGCACGAGTTCCCGACGGCTGCGGGGCGGCTGGGCGTTCGTCCTCTCGATGGTGGTGCTCGGCGGGGTGCAGGGTTCGCTCTGACCCCGCCGGCGCTCAGAGCGTGCCGGGAACGGTGCCGGGGTCGCCGTCGGCCGCGGCGGCGAGCGCCGGGACGGCCTGCTCGATCGCGTACGGCAGCGAGAGCGGACTGGAGCTGCCCAGGGCGCCGGCGAAGTCGCTGTCGAAGGTCGGCACGTAGACGGTGCGGCCCTGCGTCACGACGGCCAGGGCGGCGGCGGCCGGGTTGCTCGCGAACTCCGCCGCGCTGCGCCCGAGGACCACGAGCACGTCGGTGTCCAGCAACGCGACCTGTTCCTCGCTGAGGCCCTTCGGGTCCACGGCGGTGTTCTCGTCGAAACCGAACTGCAGGAAGAAGTTCCCGCGGGGGTCGGAGGAGTCGAGGGGGTAGTAGCCCTCGTTGAAGAGCACGACGCTGACGGTCTTGCCCGTGAACTCGGGGTGCGCGTCGGCGGCGGTCTGGAAGTGGCCCTCGACCTCGTCGGTCAGTGAACTCGCCTCGTCGGCCTTGCCCAGCGCCTTCCCGATGGCGGCGAGCTCCTCCTGCCAGCTCGCGGCCGCCGTCGAGTTCGCGGCCTGCCCCGCGGGGACGAGGTCGCCGATGGTCGGCGCGATCTGGGACAGCTTGTCGTAGTCGGCCTGCTCGAGGTAGGCGTAGGCCCCGATGATGAGGTCGGGTTCGAGCGAGGCGACCGTCTCGAAGTTCAGCTCGGCCTGCCC
This sequence comes from Kineococcus sp. AC630, assembly GCF_979255925.1. Lineage (NCBI taxonomy): Bacteria > Bacillati > Actinomycetota > Actinomycetes > Kineosporiales > Kineosporiaceae > Kineococcus > Kineococcus sp. AC630. The sequence continues at coordinate 111,312 of NZ_CEEDMJ010000008.1, read as the reverse complement.
GACCGAGGTGATCCCGCCGGCCGGGAGCAGGTCCACGGCCCACGGGCGCTTCGAGGCGTCGTAGCTGCCCAGCGGGGTGCGGGCTCCGACGGGGGTGACGCCGAGGGCGAGGACGAAGTCCTCCTCGTTGTAACCGACGGTGACGACCTTGGTGGGGGCCGCTTCGATCGTCGTGGAACCCAGCTTGTGCTGGATGGTGACGGGGAAGACGCCGTCACCGGCGGCGGAGGTGGTCTGCGACGACACCGACCCCGGGGTCGTGGAGTCGTCACCGCCTCCGCAGGCAGCGAGGGTGGTGAGGGCGCCGGAAGCAGCCAGCGCGGCGAGGAGGGATCGACGGTGCACCCGTCAAGGCTAGCCTACCCTCATCTCCGGTTCTCGCACCGCGGCCGGTCACCCCGCGTGGCGGCGGACCTCACCGGGTTCGAGGGTGAGGTCCGTTCCGGCGAGGTCGACGACCCGGACGTCGTCGGCGAGGTTGGCGACCAGGACCGCGTCATCGCCCGCACTGCGACCGCCGATCAGGTGGACCCCCTGCGCCAGAACGCATCCCGGCGCGAGCCGCAACCGCCGCGACCCGTCGAGCCCGGCCAGCAGCCGCAGGCCGGCGGCCGCGGAGCCGTCGACGTCACCGAAGGTGACGCTCGCGACCCCGGGAACGGCGAAGGCGGCGGCGCTCGCGACCACCCAGGCCGCGAAACCCCTCGCGTCTCGACGAGGATCGCGAGGCACCCGGTCCCGGTCGACCCGCCACGGGGTGGTCGCGACAGCGTTGAACCGGGGCCGGAGCGTCACCGGCCCGACGTGGACGGGCCGTCCGCCGCCGATCGCCACCGCCTGACGGGCGGTGAGCTCCTGGACGGCGAGGGCCTCGAGGACCTGGTCCCGACCGGTGTCGTGCATCTGCGGGGTGCTGGCGAAGACCACGCCGTCGGCGTCCGCGGGGAGGAACTCCACCGTCCGGTTCAGCTCGGTGAAGTGCGACCGCGCCCCGGCGACGAGGTCCCCGGGGAGCCCCGCGCAGGCCGCGCACAGGGCGGCCCAGAGTTCCGGGGTGCTGACGTGCGTCGTGCGCGAGTGGACGGCCCAGCGGACCACGTCGGCGCCCAACGCCGCCTTCACGACCACTGGGACCTCGGCCGGGTCATCGGTGACGACGCGGACGTCGAGGGGGCGTCCGCAGCGCCGGGCGCGTTCCAGCACCCCGAGCCACTCCGGGTCCGCGGTGACCAGTTCGACGAGCAGCGGACCGGCGAAACCCTCGACGGGGGACGTGCTCCCCCACTGCGGCGAGGGTTCGTCGGTGACCACCAGGTCGATGCGGGTGGGCCGGGCGGGGACGGGTACCGGGAGGGCGTTGGGTGCGCAGCGGACCACGACCTGCTGGTGCACGACCGTCCCCGGTTCCAGCCGCACGGGGAACGGTTCGGACAACGGGGTGCTGTACGTCTTGAACGACGCGTCGCTCCAGTTGCGCTGGTCCTCCATCTCGAAGACGTCGCCACGGAACTCGACCGCGACGTCGACCCCGGGGCGGCTCCACCGCAGTTCCGCGACGTCGCGGGCCGGCTGGTGCGGGGCGATGGTGACCGGGAACTCCGTCGCCGTCCACGCGCCGTCCGGGTGCCCGACCTGCAGGGGCGTCCCCGCGTCGTCCGGGCGGTGCAGCACGACGAGTCCGAACCGGTTGCGCTGGAACGCACGACGCGTGGTCGCGGTGAACCCGACGACCAGTCGCCCGGCGTCCGCGCGGGCGCCGATCTCCCACGTCGCGTCGACGACGTCCTCACCCCCCTCGTCGTGGAACGTGCCGTGGACCCGGAGTTCCCCGTCGCGCGTGGTGACGTCGAGGACGGTGGCCGGCGCGGTCCGCCAGTCGCGGTCGCGCAGGACACCGCGGACGGCCCGCAGCACCGGGACCCCGGAGAAGGCCAGGTTCGACAACGACCCGCCCCGGCGCAGTTCCAGCGACCACGGCCCCAGGTCGACCCGGCGGGGTCCGGGTTCCTCGTCGCGCCAGATCCCGCCGAGGTCGAGGCGGTTCACAACGTCGTCATCCCCCCGTCGACCCGGAACAGGCCGCCGGTGGCGAAGGAGGACTCGTCGCTGGCCAGGTAGACCATGATGCCGACGACGTCGGCGGGGCGGCCGGGGCGACCCAACGGGGTCCGGGCGACGATGGCGGCGCGGGACTCGGCGTCGCCGGAGATCGAGGTCACCAGGGGTGTCTCGGTGTACCCGGGGACGACGGTGTTCACCCGGATCCCGCGGTCGGCGTAGGCGGCGGCCACGGTCCGGGCCATGCCGTGGATCCCGGCCTTGGTGCTGGAGTAGGCGGTGAAGTCCCGGCCCTCGCCGTTCAGGCCCGTCGGGGAACCGGTGAGGACGATGGACCCACCGGTCGCCAGCATCGCGCGCACGGCGTGCTTCACGGTCAGGAAGGTTCCCGTGAGGTTCACGGCCACCGTGCGTTCCCAGACGGCCAGGTCGAGGTCGGCGATCGGGGCGTCCTGGCCGAACAACTGCACCCCGGCGTTGGCCACGACGACGTCGAGGGTGGACCCGCGTTCGAGCACCGCGGCGAACGCGGCCTCGACGGAACTCTCGTCGGTGATGTCGAGGGTGAGGCCGAACGACCCGCCACCCGCCGCGCGTGCCGCGTCGGCGGCGCCGGCACCGTCGCGGTCGGTGAAGGCGACCCGCGCACCCTCGGCGACGAACCCCTCGGCCACCGCCCGCCCGATACCGGAGGCGGCCCCGGTGACGAGGATGGTCTTGCCCTGCAGTCGCTCGCTCACGCGTCTCCCCTGACTCCGGCCGCTGCGTCGCGGACCGGTCCGGCTCCGCATCGTGCGCGGCACACGTCTGTGTGTCAACCGGTTGACCGGTGTTCCTCCCCGCTGTCGGGTACCTTGACGGCGTGCCGGCCTACCGCAGAGACGACCCTGCGCTCGTGCAGATGGAACTCAAGGCCGTCCCCCGCGGCAGTGCCGTGTCGGAGGTCGTCCGCCAGCTGACGGGGCTGCTGTCCTCCGGTCAGTTCGCCCCCGGTTCCCGCCTGCCCCCCGAGCGCCAGCTCGCCGAGGAACTCGGCGTCGGCCGCTCCGCCGTCCGCGAGGCACTGGCCGCCCTCGACGTCCTCGGCATCGTCACCGTGCGACCCGGCTCGGGGACCTACCTGCGCGACAGCATGTCCGAACTCCTGCCGACCACGCTGAGCTGGGGACTCATGCTCTCGGCCAAGCACACTTCGCAGCTCTCCGAGGTGCGCAGCGCCCTCGAGGTGCACGCGGCGGCGCTCGCCGCGGACCGCATCGACGACGACGGCGTCGAGACCCTGCGCAGCTCGCTGGAACAGATGGAGACGAACCTCGACGACCTGCCGGCCTTCGTGGAGGCCGACGCGCTGTTCCACGTCACCATCGCCCGCTCCTCCGGCAACGACGTCCTGGGCGATCTCCTGCAGACGACGCGCAGCCTGCTGCGGCTGTGGGTGGACCGCGGGCTGCGCCGCCGGGAACAGGCCGAGACCGCCTGCGTGGAGCACCGCGCCGTCTACGAGGCCGTCGCGGCCCGCGACGCGCACCGCGCGGAAGCGGCGATGCGGACGCACATGCGCACCGCCGGCAGCCGGGTCGAGCACTCCGACGAGGACAACGCCACCCCCTCCGACGCACAGACGTAACCGGCAGGTAACACGGAAGGTCTTCCCACCCGCCTCAGGAGTCACCACAGTCACAGGTGACCCATCCTGATGCGGAGGAACCTCGTGATCGACCTGGCAACTCTGAGCGACGAAGCTCTCGACACCCTCATCACCACCCGGCTCGCCCTGGCCGGGGTCGACCTGGCGCAACTCCCCGAGGTCGCCGACCCGGCGACCGGGGTCCCGACCCGCGCCGCGGCCCTGGAGTCGCTGCGCGCGTTCCTCGTGCAGACCGTGCCGCAGCTCAACGCCTGGGAACCGCCCGTCGCCTCTCCCGAGGCGGCGCAGCAGGCCGCCGCCCCGCTGCTGTACCCCTCGATCGCCACCGCCTGGGCCCCCGGGTCGGAAGGGGGTGCCGCGTGAGCCGCGCCCTGAACCGCCGGACGTTCCTCGCCGCCTCCGGTGGGGCCACGTTCGCGGCCGCTGCCGCGGTGTCCCCCACCGCCCAGGCCGCGCCCGACGTGACGTTGCGTGCGGCCGCCGTGGACGACCCCACCGAGGCGACCATCGCCGAGGCCCTGACGATGCTGCGGGCCGGCACCCTGTCCGCGACCGAACTCGTGCAGACCCACCTCGACCGGATCGACCGGTTCGAGAACACCTACCAGGCGTTCAACACCGTGACCGCCGACAGCGCGCTGGCGAAGGCCGCCGAGGTGGACGCCCGGGGTGACGTGCGGCGGGCGTTGTCCGGGATCCCGCTGTGCGTCAAGGACAACTACTGGACCGCGGGCGTGCGGACCACCGCGAACTCCCGGATCTTCGCCGACTTCGTCCCCGACACCGACGCGACGGCGGTCTCGCGGCTCACCGCGGCCGGCGGGATCGTCCTCGGCAAGGGACAGATGGGCCCGCTCGCCACGACCCGCGCGACGACCCCCGCCGGGGTGGTCACGACGGTCAACGCCTGGACCCCCGAGGACGTCACCGTGGACCCGGGCGGTTCCTCGACCGGGCCCGCGACCTCGGTGGCGGGCCGGCTGGCGACGAGTTCCATCGGGACCCAGACCGGCGGGAGCATCACCGAACCGTCGCGCCAGCAGAACCTCACGGGTCTCAAACCGACGATGGGCCGCACCTCGATCCACGGCATCATCCCGTTGTCCTTCACCCGCGACCACTCCGGTCCGCTGGCCCGGGACGCCATGGACGCGGCGATCGTGCTGTCGGTGCTGGCCGGCCCGGACCCGCTGGACCCGCGGACGCTGGGGTTGCCGAAGGTCCCCGACCTGGTGACGGCGGCGACGCCCGTCTACGGCGCCCAGGGGGTCGAGCTGCGCCGGGCCACCCGGATCGGGGTTCCGGGCGACTTCTTCGCCGACCTCACCCCGGAGGTCGCCGCCGCCCGGCAGAGCTTCCTCGACCGCGTGGCGGCCGTCCCGGGAGTCACCCTCGTGGACGTCACCTACCCGACCGACTGGGAACTGCTCACGGGAGCCTTCAACGCGATCCGGCTCTCCGAGCGCACCGAGCCGTTCCGGCACTGGCTGCGCCAGGACCTGTCGCTGTTCGGGGTGAGCTCGCTGTCCTGGCTGCAGGGCCTGCTGCTCTCCGGGGACGAGTGGATCACCGGACAGCGCGCCAAGACGTGGCTGTTGCAGGAACTGTTCTCGGGGTTGTTCACGCAGTGCGACGTGGTGCTGCAGACATCGCCGGTGCCCTTCGACATCCTGGGCCTGCCCGAGATCGCGTTCCCGATCGGCGAAGCGCCGGCCTACGAGGGCGGCCCGCTCGCCCCCGTCGGCGTCATCCTCGGCGGCCAGCCCTACGAGGAGGACCGGTTGCTGCAGGTCGCCGCCGCGCACCAGGCGGTCTCGGACTTCCACCTGCGCCGCCCCGCCGACCCGGCACCGGCGCGACTGCTCAGTTCGGCTGCGCTGCAGCTGGACGCGGCCACCGTCGCCCGCACCGCCCAATGACGAACCCCGCGGTGGTCGAGCACGTCGAGTGCTCGACCACCGCGGGGTCAGGGGTGTCGGGAGGTCAGAACTCCCAGTCGGCGTCCTCGGTGGCGACGGCCTTGCCGATGACGTAGCTGGAACCGGAACCCGAGAAGAAGTCGTGGTTCTCGTCGGCGTTGGGCGACAGGGCCGAGAGGATCGACGGGTCGACCTTCGTCATGTCGGAGGGGAACATCCCCTCGTACCCGAGGTTCATCAGCGCCTTGTTGGCGTTGTAGTGCAGGAACGTCTTGACGTCCTCGGTGAGACCGACACCGTCGTAGAGGTCGGCGGTGTACTTGCACTCGTTGTCGTAGAGCTCGTAGAGCAGCTCGAAGGTGTAGTCCTTGATCTCGTCGCGCCTGGCCTGGTCGACGAGTTCCAGACCGCGCTGGAACTTGTAGCCGATGTAGTACCCGTGCACGGCCTCGTCCCGGATGATCAACCGGATGAGGTCGGCGGTGTTGGTCAGCTGCGCGCGGGACGAGAAGTGCATCGGCAGGAAGAAGCCCGAGTAGAAGAGGAAGGACTCCAGCAGGGTGGAGGCGACCTTCCGCTTCAGCGGGTCCTCACCGCGGTAGTACTCCATGACGATGGAGGCCTTGCGCTGCAACGCCTCGTTGTCCTCGGACCAGCCGAACGCCTCGTCGATCTCGCGGGTGGTGGCCAGCGTCGAGAAGATCGAGGAGTAGCTGCGCGCGTGGACCGACTCCATGAACGAGATGTTCGTGTAGACGGCTTCCTCGTGCGGGGTGAGGGAGTCGGGGATCAGCGAGACCGCCCCGACGGTGCCCTGGATCGTGTCCAGCAGGGTCAGACCGGTGAAGACGCGCAGCGTCAGCGTGCGCTCCTCGGGGCTGAGGTTCTGCCACGACTGCACGTCGTTGGACAACGGGACCTTCTCCGGCAACCAGAAGTTGCTCGTGAGGCGGTTCCAGATCTCCAGGTCCTTGTCGTCCTGGAGGCGGTTCCAGTTGATCGCGTTGACGCGGTCGACGAGCTTCAGCTTTTCCATCGTTCCCTCTTCTCGCGGCTGCAGCTGCTCAGAGCATGCAGCTGACGCAGCCCTCGACCTCGGTGCCCTCGAGGGCCATCTGCCGGATCCGGATGTAGTAGATCGTCTTGATGCCCTTGCGCCACGCGTAGATCTGAGCACGGTTGATGTCACGGGTGCTGGCGGTGTCCTTGAAGAACAGCGTCAGGGACAGACCTTGGTCGACGTGCTGCGTCGCCGCGGCGTAGGTGTCGATGATCTTCTCGGGGCCGATCTCGTAGGCGTCGGCGTAGTACTCCAGGTTGTCGTTCGTCATGAACGGCGCCGGGTAGTACACGCGGCCGAGCTTGCCCTCCTTGCGGATCTCGATCTTCGAGGCGATCGGGTGGATCGAGGAGGTCGAGTTGTTGATGTAGCTGATCGAACCCGTCGGCGGCACGGCCTGGAGGTTCTGGTTGAAGATGCCGTGCTCGACGACGGAGGCCTTCAGCTCGGCCCACTCCGCCCGGGTCGGCAGCGCGATGCCCGCCCGGGAGAACAGCTCCGCGACGCGCTCGGTGGCCGGCAGGAAGTCGGTCTCGAGGTACTTGTCGAAGAAGGTGCCGTCGGCGTACTTCGAGTTCTCGAAGCCCTCGAAGGTCTCGCCGCGTTCGACGGCGATCAGGTTGCTGGCGCGCAGGGCGTGGAACAGCACCGCCGCGAAGTACACGTTGGTGAAGTCCAGACCCTCCTCGCTGCCGTAGTGGACGCGCTCGCGGGCGAGGTAGCCGTGCAGGTTCATCTGGCCGAGGCCGATGGCGTGCGACTTCGAGTTGCCGTACGCGATCGAGGGCACCGACTGGATGTCGCTGGCGATCGACACCGCGGTCAGCGCACGCACGGCCGTCTCGACCGAGCGGCCGAGGTTCCCGCCGTCCATGGCCAGGGCGATGTTCAGCGAGCCCAGGTTGCAGGAGATGTCCTTGCCGATCTCGGCGTAGGTCAGGTCCTCGGCCAGCGTGCTGGGCGTGTTGACCTGGAGGATCTCGGAGCAGAGGTTCGACATGTTGATGCGGCCGGCGATCGGGTTGGCCTTGTTCACCGTATCCTCGAACACGATGTAGGGGTAGCCCGACTCGAACTGCAGTTCCGCGAGGGTCTGGAAGAACTCGCGGGCGTTGATCTGCGTCTTGCGGATGCGGTCGTCGGCGACCATCTCGCGGTAGTGCTCGCTGACGGGGACGTCGCCGAAGGGCTTGCCGTACACGCGCTCCACGTCGTACGGGGAGAACAGGTGCATCGGCTCGTTGTTCTTCGCGAGCTCGAACGTGATGTCCGGGACGACGACCCCGAGGCTCAGGGTCTTGATGCGGATCTTCTCGTCGGCGTTCTCGCGCTTGGTGTCGAGGAACCGCAGGATGTCCGGGTGGTGCGCGGAGAGGTACACCGCACCCGCACCCTGACGCGCACCGAGCTGGTTGGCGTAGGAGAAGGAGTCCTCGAGGAGCTTCATCACGGGGATGACGCCCGAGGACTGGTTCTGGATGCGCTTGATGGGGGCGCCGTACTCGCGGATGTTGCTCAGCAGCAGGGCGACGCCGCCACCGCGCTTGGACAGCTGCAGGGCGGAGTTGATGCCGCGCCCGATGGACTCCATGTCGTCCTCGATGCGCAGCAGGAAGCACGAGACGAGCTCACCGCGGGAGGACTTGCCGGCGTTGAGGAACGTCGGGGTGGCGGGCTGGAAGCGGCCCGCGATGACCTCGTCGACGACCGCGGTGGCCAGCGCCTCGTCACCGACGGCGAGGGTGAGGGCGGTCATGACGGCGCGGTCCTCGAAGTTCTCGAGGTACTCCTTGCCGTCGAAGCTCTTGAGCGCGTAGCTCGTGTAGTACTTGAAGGCCCCGAGGAAGGTGGCGAACCGGAACTTCGCGGCGTGCGCGTGGTCGGTCAGCGACCGCACGAACTCCGGGGAGTACTGGTCGAGCACGTGCTGCTCGTAGTAGCCGTTGTCGACCATGTGCGCGAGACGCGCCTCGAAGGTCGGGAACTTCCGGGTGCGCGGGTTGACGTGCTGCAGGAAGTACTGCCGCGCCGCCTCGACGTCGGCCTCGAACTGGATCTTCCCGTCCTCGTCCCAGAGGTTCAGCATCGCGTTGAGCGTGTGGTACCCGGGGGAGGTGGGAGCGGGAACGGTCTCCAGCTCGGGGGCGTCGGAGGTGAGGGTCACAGCGAGTCCAATCCGTCGCGCACACGGCGCACGTCGTCGGGAGTCCCGAAGAGTTCGAAGCGGTACAGGTGGGGCACCTTGCACTTGACGGCGACGACGTCACCGGCAGCGGCGTAGTGCTCCCCGAAGTTGGTGTTGCCCGCGCCGATCACGCCTCGGACGAGGCCACGGTTCGCGGGGTCGTTGAGGAAGCGGATGACCTGCTTGGGGACCGCTCCCACCCCACCGCCGCCACCGTAGGTGGGGAGGATGAGGACGTAGGGGTCGGTGACGACGAGGGGTTCGTCACGCGCGTGCAGCGGGATCCGCAGGGCCGGCTGCTCCAGCCGGAGCTTGTCGACGAAGCGGTGCGTGTTGCCTGAGACGCTCGAGAAGTAGACGACGCCGGGCTTCACGGTCGTTCCTCCCGACGCGCTCAGACCGAGGCGGTGGTGCGAGCCAGAGCGTCGATGCGGTCGGGACGGAAGCCCGACCAGTGGTCCTCACCGGCGACGACGACGGGCGCCTGGACGTACCCGAGGGAGCGCACCAGCGCCAGCGCGTCGGCGTCCTGCGTCACGTCGACGACCTCGTAGGCGATGCCATTGCGGTCGAGCGCACGGTAGGTGGCCTTGCACTGCACGCAGGACGGCGTGCTGTAGACGGTGGTGGTCATCGGGGTGGTCCTTCCCTCGGGTGGTGTCGTGCGGGTCCAGCTGATCGGCACCAGGTGGAGCGTGGAATCCGTGTCGGCTGGACGACGCGTCCCGTGCTGCTGGGGTCTCTCAGACACTACCCCTAGGGGGCCGGATGGCAAACCACCACAAGATGGTGTGTGACAAGGATGTTATTCGCCCCGCCGGACGGAGCGGACGGTCACCGACCTTCTCAAGCCTCTGACCTGCGGTTCTACCCCTTCGTCACCTGACTGGCGGGCACCCGTCGTCAGTAGAGATGCACGCAGCGTGACCGGCGTGTCGATCTGCGTCGGCGTGTCCTCCACAGGCGTCCACACCCCCGTCCCCATGACGTCCACACACTCATCCACAACACCTGGGGGCGCCGAACCCTTTCCGCCCCCAGATGTGGGGTGGCCTGATCCCGGTGAACGCCCCCCGGAGCCGTTCGGGAGCCGCCCACGGCGATCGCGGCACGGATCCCGGCCGGCCTCCCCGACGCCCTGGCGGCGGACAAGGGTGCCGCACCGCACTCTGCGGTGCCGTCGTGGTCTTGACGCCGCGTCCGCACGGCAGGAGCCTGACACCGGGACGGCTCCCGCTCCCGGACCCGACGAGGACGTCGAGGAGAACCGTTTGCCCGCCACCGACGCGGTGCTCGCCTACACGCGCGTGCTGGCCCCGCCCACGCACCGCAGGATCGTCGCCGCAGGTCTCGTGGCTCGGTTGCCGGCGGCCGTGCTGGGGTTCGCCGCCCTGCTCCACGTCCAGCAACGCACCGGCTCCTTCGCCCTCGCGGGAACCGTCTCGGGTGTGCTCGCCGCCGCCAACGCCGCCGCCGGCCCCCTCCTCGGCCGCCTCGGCGACCGCCGCGGGCAGGCCCGGGTCCTGCTCGGGGCCGCGGTCGTCAACGTCGTGGGGGTGAGCGCCCTGGTCGTGCTCGCGGCACCCGGGGTCGCCCGGGGCTGGCTGCTGCTCGCCGCCGCCGTCGCCGGGGCGGGCGTCCCCCCGATCGGCTCGTTCACCCGGGCCCGCTGGTCGCGTCTGCTGGGCGGCGACCGCCCCCGCCTGAACACGGCGTTCGCCCTGGAGTCGGTGCTGGACCAGCTCGTCTGGGTCGGCGGGCCGGCCGCGGCGTCGTTCCTGGCCGCCGCCGTCGCCCCGGTCTGGGGGTTGTGGGCGACCTGCGCGGCGGGCGTCACGGGGACGGTCCTGCTCGCGGCCCAGCGCTCCAGCGACCCGCGGGGCGGAACCCCGGGCGCGCCGCGGCGACGCCGCTGGGAGCTGCCCTCGGTGCCGATCGGGACCCGGGCCCTGATGGTCGCGGGCACCGCCGTCGGGGTGACCTTCGGCCTGGCCGACCTCAGTGCCGTCGCTCTCGCCCGGGAGGCCGGCGCGCCGGAACTGGCCGGCACCGTGCTGGGCGCCGGGGCGCTCGGCGCGGTCTGCGGTGGCCTCGTCGTCGGCGCGCAGCGCCCGCCCGAGGACCCCCGGCGGGGGTTGACGGCCGCGGCGGTGCTCTTCCTGCTCGGCTACGGTCCGCTGGCGCTGGCCCCGGGACTCGCGTGGATCATCGTCATCAGCTTCGTCGCCGGCACCACGTTCGCCCCGCTGAGCGTCGCCGCCAACCGGCTGCTCGAGGCGTCCAGCCCCGCGCACCGGCTGACCGAGACCCTGGCCCTCTTCAGCGCCACCCTCGTCATCGGCACGGCGCTCGGCTCCGGGCTCGGCGGTCGACTCGTCGACCACGGCGGTGCGCGCTTCTCCTACCTGTTCACCGCACCCGTCGCCGCCCTGCCGGTGATCGCCGTCGGCCTCGCCGTCCTGGCCCGCCGTGCGGGCCGAGCGGTCAGAACCGTCGGTTGAGCAGGACCGGGAGGACCGTGCGGACGTCGTCGGCGAGCGCCGGATCGAGGTCGACGACGAGGCGACCCGGTTCCTCCCCCAGCTCGGCGAGGAGCTCACCGTCCGGGGAGACGACGAGGCTGTGCCCCACGCCGGTCGGCGCCCCGCCGTGGTCCTCGGTGGCCAGCGCCTGCCCGCAGGCCACCACGAAGGAGGTCGAGTCCAGCGCCCGGGCGCGGGCGAGCAGTCGCCACTGCTCGACCTTGCCGGGCCCGGCCCCCCAGGAGGCCGAGACCACGACGATCCGGGCCCCGGACCCGGCGAGGTGGGTGAACAACCCCGGGAAGCGCAGGTCGTAGCAGGTGGTCAGCCCGACGCCGACCCCGTCGACGTCGAGCAGGACGGGTTCCGCCCCCGGTTCGACGCTGTCGGACTCGGCGAAGCCGAAGGCGTCGTAGAGGTGGACCTTGTCGTAGTCGGCGTGGATCCCGCCGCCCCGGGCGAAGAGGGTGTTGCGCACCCGCCCCCGCGAACCGGGGGTGAAACCACCCGCGACGACGGTGAGGCCGGCCGCGTCGGCGAGCTCCGTCAACGCGCTCGCCCACGGTCCGTCGGCGGGCTGGGCCACCGGCGCCAGCGGAACCCCGAACCGGCACATCGTCGCCTCCGGGAGGACGAGCAACCGGGCGCCGGCCGCCGCGGCGGCCGCCACCTCCTCGCGGACCAGCCGGAGGTTCGCGGCGGGATCGGCGGAGCTGGAGATCTGGGCCAGGGCGATGCGCACGCCCCAACCCTGCCGCACGGACGGTCGCGGTGGGAACCGGGGAGATCAGGGGGAGGAACTCAGGGAGTGACGCGTCGAGCCGTCGAGCGCCGCACGACGAGTTCCGGCTCGAAGACGATCTGCTGGGCCGGCCGACCTTCCACCTGGGCCAGCAGCAGTTCCACGGCCGTGCGTCCGAGGAGTTCCCGGGGCTGGCGCACCGAGGTCAGCGGAACGCTGGCGGTCGCCGCGAAACCGATGTCGTCGTAGCCCACGAGGGCGAGTTCGTCAGGAACCCGGACCCCCCGCCGCACGCACTCGTTGAGGACCCCGAGGGCCATCAGGTCGTTGGTGCAGAACACGGCGGTGGCCCGTTCCCCGGGCGGGGAGGCGAGGATCTGCGCGGCGGCCTGCGAACCGGCCCGGACCGAGAGACCCGTGGCGTTGACGACCTCGACGGTCCCCGCCGCACCGACGGCCTCCCGCACCCCGCGCAGTCGTTCCTCGACCTGGCGCAGCGGTGTCGCGACCCCCACGTAGGCGATGTGGCGGTGCCCCGCACCGACGAGGTGCTCCCCCGCGAGCCGCCCGCCGAGGACGTCGTCGACGGCCACCGAGGACTGTCCCGGGCTGGCGGCCCCCCGGTCGACGAGCACGACGGGCGTGCCGTGGTCACGGACCTCCGAGAGAGCTGCGCTCGGTGCGTCGTGGACGGGGGTCAGCAGCACCCCGAGCACCCGCTGCTGGTCGAGGCGGCGCAGGTGGCGCGCCTCCCGGTCGGCGGAGTTCGCGCTGTTGCACATGACGACCAGCGAGTCGTGCCGTTCGGCGAGCTCCTCGGCGCCGGCGATGACGTCGGTGAAGAAGGGGTTGGCGACGTCGAGCACGACCATCGCGATCGTCCGGCTGACCCCGGCCCGCAGCTGGCGGGCGGACTCGTTGCGGACGAAGCCGAGTTCGGCGATCGCGTCGAGGACCCGGGTGCGGAGTCCCTCGGAGACGACCTCGGGTCGGTTGAGGACGTTGCTCACCGTCCCCAGCGACACCCCGGCGCGCCGGGCGACCTCCTTGACCGTCGCCATCCGGGCAGGATGTCACCTCCGCGGCCGGCGCTCGGCACAGGACCGCGGGCGTGGCGCGCTCCTCGTCCGCGGGTCAGTCCAGGTGGAAGTACTCCACGAGCCGCTCCCGGGGCCGGTCCTCCCCGGTGGCCGCGGCGCTGGGCTGGAAGTACCTCCCCATCGCCTGCTCCCAGCGGGCCGACACGTCCTCGCGGTCCATCGCCGCCGTCGTCGCCGCGAAGTCGTCGGTCTCGCAGTACCCCACGACCAGGCCGTCGGCCTCGCGGAGGAAGAGGGAGTAGTTGCGCCACCCGGTCCGGGTCAACGCCTCGAGCACCTCCGGCCACACCTCGCGGTGGACCTCCAGGTACTCCGGCAACGTCTCCGGCCGCAGGTGCAGCAGGAAGCAGGCTCGTTCACTCACGCGGGTTCCTCCGGAGGAGCGGTCGACGGTGACCGGACTCGTTGACACGATTCACGGCGGGGCTCCGGCAGTGTGGGCGAGCCCTCCCGGACCGTCAAGCCGTCGGTGGGTGGCCGGGCGGTCCGCGATCCGTCCCGACGAGGGGTCAAGCCCGGGCCCGGGGCAGCCGATCACTGAACCGTGAGCGACACCTTCCGCCTCGTGACCCGCAGCGACTTCGACGGGCTGGTCTGCGCCGTCCTGCTGCGCCAGCTCGACCTCGTCGACGAGATCACCTTCGTGCACCCCAAGGACGTGCAGGACGGGGTCGTCGAGATCTCGAGCCGGGACATCCTCACGAACCTGCCCTACGACCCGCGCGCGCACCTGGTGTTCGACCACCACCACTCCGAGACGCTGCGCAACGGCGAACGCGCCAACCACGTCATCGACGCGGACGCACCGTCGGCGGCCCGGGTGGTCTTCGACCACTACGGCGGCGCGGACCGCTTCCCGAAGATCTCGGACGAGTTGATGCGCGCCGTCGACCAGGCCGACTCGGCGCAGTACTCCGTCGAGGAGATCCTCCAGCCGACCGGCTGGACCCTGCTGAACTTCCTCATGGACTCGCGCACCGGTCTGGGCCGCTTCCGCGACTTCCGGATCTCCAACTACCAGTTGATGATGCAGCTCATCGACATCTGCATCGAGTACCAGGACGTCGAGGAGATCCTCGCGCTGCCCGACGTCGCGGAGCGGGTCGAGCTGTTCCACGCCCAGGCCGAGCTGTTCGAGGCCCAGCTGGAACGCGTCACGACCCTGCACGGCGACGTCGCCGTCCTGGACCTGCGCGAGGAGGAGACGATCCACGCCGGGAACCGGTTCTTCGTCTACGCGATGTACCCGCAGGCGCGGGTCTCGATGCACGTGCTGTGGGGCAAGGCGAAGATGAACACCGTCTTCGCGATCGGCAAGTCGATCGTCGACCGCACCTCTCCCGTCGACGTCGGCGCCGTGTGCCTGGAGTACGGGGGCGGCGGTCACCTGGCCGCGGGGACCTGCCAGGTCCCGCACACCGACTCCGTCCGCGTCCTCGACGAACTGGTGGGGAAGCTCCGCGCCGAGCGCTGAGGTCCGCCGTGATCACGATGTGGGGTAGACACGTCGTGCGGTGGGGTCGGGCGTCTGGAGGGGCGAGCGGGGCGGTCACGTCCGACGCGGTGGAACTCCCGGGGTGACACCTGTCCACCGGTCACGCGAACCCGGCCCCACCGTCCGCCCCGTGCCTGGTCCCCGTCCACGCTGGTGAACGCCGAGCAGCACGGGTCCTCCCGGACCGCCGGCTGCCACCCCTCTAGACTCGCGGTCTGGAGGTGGGACCGGTGACGACGCAGGACACCGAGGCCGAACAGCAGGAGTCCGACCCAGGGCGCGGGCCGGTGAAGTCCGCCGAGCGGACGGTCCGGATCCTGCAGGCCCTCGCCGAACCGCCGTACGTGCTGACCGTCGCACAACTGCAGGAACGCACGGGCTACCCGCGCTCCAGCCTGCACGCGCTGCTGCGGACGCTCGTCGACCTCGACTGGATCGAGCCACCCACGGGGGGCGCGACGGGGACGGGCGGGTACGGGATCGGCGCGCAGGCCCTGCTCACCGGCACCGCCTACCTGGACCGCGACCCGGCGCTGCCACCGGCCATCGCCGCCATCGAGGCCGTCCGGGACGAGAGCCGGTGCACGACCCACATCGCGCGCCTCGAGGGGGGCAGCGTCGTGTACCTCGCGACCCGCGAGGCCGCCGACGCCCACCGCGGACACTCCCGGGTGGGCCGTCTCCTGCCCGCCTACGCGACGTCGCTGGGCAAGGCGCTGCTCGCCGAACGGAGCGCCGCGGAACTCGACGCCCTGCTCCCCGGCGACGTCCTGCCCCCGCTCACCCCGGACACGGTGTCGAGCCGGGCCGCGCTCGACGAGGAACTCGCCGCCGTCCGCCGTCGCGGCTGGGCCGTGGAACGGGGGCAGAACCTGCCCGGGACGGTCTGCGTCGGGGTCCGCGTCGAGTACCGCATCCCCGCGACCGACGCGATCAGTTGCAGCCTGCCCGCCGAGATCGCGACGGAGGAGGAGGTCGAGCGGGTCGCGGAGATCCTCACCCGGCACGCCGGCGAGCTCGCCCGGCACCTCCGCTCCGTCGGGATCCGCTGACGCCGCAACCCCTCGGGGTGGTGGCCGACCCACCCGGACCGGGGTCGGCGGCGACTCGCCACGGTCGCGGAACTCACGGCCCGGGTCGGTGTCGCGGCACGAACCTGAACAACCCGGCGGCGGCCGCGACCGCCAGCACCGCAACGCCTCCGGTCGCCACGACGAGGCTCCCCGCACCGGCCAGGACCCCCACCAGCAACGGGCCGGAGGCGGCACCCGCGTCGGTCACCAGGCGCCACGCCCCGAGGAACACCGCCCGTCCCCCCGGAGGGGCCGCGTCGGCGCCCAGCGTCATCACCAACCCGGCGCCCATGCCGTTGCCGAAGCCGAGGACCACCCCGACCAGGGCCACCGTCCAGGCGGTGTGCGTGAACGGGAGCAGCACGTGCCCGAGCGCGAGGACGAGCATCGAGGGAACTCCCACGGCCGCCCGGCCGAGGCGGTCCATCACCGAACCCGCCGGGTAGAAGAGCAGCATGTCGACGGCACCGGACACTCCCGCGACGAGGCTGGTCGTGGTGGCGTCGAGGCCGATGTGGTCGCACCACAGGGGCAGCACCGTCTGGCGCGACTGGCGCACGGCCTGGACGGCGAGCGCCGCGACGCCGAGGGTGGCGAGGACCCTCGCGTGGGAACGCAGGACCTCGCGCAGCGTCGGGGCCGGTCCGTGCCGGGACTCCTCGAGTTCCGGGTCCGGCAGCAGCAGGACGACTCCGGCGGCCAGCAGGACGGCGATGCCGGCGACGACGTAGGAACCCCGGAGCCCGAACAGCGCACTCCCGCCGGCGCCGAGGAACGGTCCGACGAAGGTCCCGATCCGGCCCACCCCGCCGAGCGTCGACAACGCCCGCGCCCGCAGGTGGACGGGCGCGGCCGCGGTCAGGAAGGACTGCCGGGCGAGGCTCCAGACGGCGGCGGCCACCCCGAGGGCGAGGACGCAGAGCGCGAGCACGGCCTCACCGGGGGCGAACACCGCCCCGGTGAGCGCGGCGGCGGAGACGAGAGCGGCCAGCAGCATCGCGGTCCGTTCCCCGGACCGGGCGACCAGCGCCCCGGCCGGCAGCGCCCCCGCGACCTGTCCGACCCCGAGGAGCGCGACGAGGAACGCCGACACCGCGACGGAGGCGCCGAGGTCGCGGGCGGTGAGGGGCAGGACGGGGAGGACCGCACCCTGACTGGTGCTGAACAACGCGGCCGGGGCGTAGACCGCCGCGAGCGAGCGCCAGGGGATCTCGCGGTTCGGCATCCGGCAACGATCCCAGACAGCTGCCCACCACCCCGCCCGCCCCTCCGGGAGGGCTCGCGCGGATCAGAGCGCGGGGGTGCGGGCCCCGACCACCGTGACCTCGCGGGTGACCCCGCGGGTGACGAAGCCGGCGCGGACCAGCATCCCGGCGGCACGGCCGAGGAGCATCCCCAGCACCGAGAAGACGATCCCGTTGGTGATGACGGCGGTGATGTCGTCCAGCGCGACGCCGTGCCCGTAGAGCCAGGTGCCCATGTCCTGCCCGAACCAGTGCTGCGCGCCGTAGCTGAAGGCGAAGCGGACGGCGCAGGCGGCGATCCAGAAGGCGAAGTAGGCCGTACCGGCGCGGGTGACGGCCTGCCCGGTCGTCTCGTCCCGGCCGACCCGGGCGAGCAGCGCGGTCCCGGTCCCCACGAGGAGGCCGAGGACCGCCCCGGCGGCCTCGACGGCGAGTCCGGCGCCGCCGGTGACGAGGTGCGCCGTGAAGAACAGGGCGATCGGGACGCCCACGAGCAGGGGGCGCAGCACCCGCCCCCGGCCCACCGGGCGGACGCCGCGGTCGAAGAGGAGCGTCGAGACGATCATGACGAGGGCGATGACGAGGGCGGTGGTGAGAGACATGGTCCGGCCTTCCGTGGGGTGTTCGTCGGTGTTCCCTGCAACACCTCGAGGTTCGCCCGGCGGGGCGCCCCACGTCGTCCACCGCCGAACCGATCCGGGGTGGAACCCGGGTGGAGACGGTCTCCACCCGGGCCCCCGGCGCCCGGTCGTCCGCTCGCCGTCAGAGCCCCTCGTAGGCCCGTCGCGGGATCTGGGTGGCGAGCTTCCCGCCGGAGACGTCGACGAGGGTGCCGGTGATGTAGCCGGCCGCGTCGCTGGCGAGGAAGACGAGCAGGTCGGCGACGTCGTCGGCGCTCTCCCAGCGGCGCAGGGACAACGTGTCGAGCAGTTCGTCGGCCTTCTCGGCCGGGAGTTCGGCGAAACCGTTCATCGCGGTCGGGATCATCCCCGGTGCGTAGGCGTTCACGGTGATGTTCCACGGCCCGAGTTCGGAGGCCAGGACGCGGGTGAACTGCACGACGGCCGCCTTGGACGCCGCGTAGGCGGCACTGCCGACGCTCGGCACGATGGCCGCGAAGGAGGCGGCGTTGATGATCCGTCCCTTCCCGGCGCGTTTCATGACCTCGGCGACCGCCTGACTGACGAGGAAGACCCCGCCGACGTTGACGTCGAAGCAGCGCCGCCAACCGTCCCAGGTGAGGTCCGCGACCCGACCGTCGACGTTGATCCCGGCGTTGTTCACGAGGACGTCGATCGTCCCGGAACGGCACACGACCTCCTCGACCGCGGCGGTCACGGAGGCGGGGTCGGTCACGTCGCAGACGATCTCGGTCACCCCGTCCTGGGGTTCGAAGGCACGGTCGAGACCGACGACCTGCGCGCCCTCCGCGACGAAACGACGGGCGAGGGTGTGCCCGATCCCCCGTCCTGCTCCGGTGACGACGACCACCCGGCCTGCGACGTCGAGGTGCACGGGGTTCTCCTCCCATTGGACATACTATTGTCGTCGGAGAACCTACGGTCGAGGAGGCCCCACGTGCAACGAGTGCTCTGGATCACCGGTGCCGGATCGGGCATGGGACGGGCCGTCGCCCTGTCCGCCGCCGCTGCGGGGTGGACGGTCGCCCTCAGCGGTCGTCGTGCGGAACCGCTGCAGGACACCGCCTCCACCATCTCGAGGTCCGGTGGGACCGCGTTCGCACTGCCCCTCGACGTCCAGGACGGCGCGGCGGTCGCCGCGGCCCGGGCCCGGATCGTGGCCGAGCACGGCCACCTCGACGGCGTCGTCCTCGCCGCCGGCGTGAACACCCCGAAGCGTCGCTGGGACGACCAGGAGATCGCGACGTTCCACGACGTCGTGGCGACGAACCTGGGTGCGGTCGCGACCACGGTCGACGCGGCCCTGCCGGACCTGCGGAAGACCGGTGGCGTCGTGGTGGTGATCTCGTCCTACGCGGGCTGGTCGTTCCACCCCAGTGCCGGGGTGGCGTACTCGGCGAGCAAGACCGCCCTGGGTTCCCTGGTCCGCACGTTGAACGCCCACGAGGCGGCGTCCGGGGTCCGCGCGACGCACCTCTGCCCCGGTGACGTCGCGACCGACTTCCTCGACCAGCGCCCGAACGTTCCCGACGCCGCCGCCCGGGCCCGGATGCTGACCCCGGAGGACGTCGCCCGGACGGTGCAGTTCGTGCTGGACTCCCCCGCCCACGTGCGCATCGACGAACTGGTCGTCTCCCCCGTCGCGCAGGCGTGAGCAGTCGCAGTCCCGCGTTCCGCCGCGTGCTCGACGACCTCGGCCGGGCCGTCGTGGCCGGGGAGTTCCCACCGGGACACACCACGTCGGTGGAGACGCTGACCGCGCGGACCCTGACCTCGCGCAGCATCGTCCGCGAGGCGACCCGGGTCCTGGCCGCCCTCGGGATGCTGACGGCGTCGCCGCGCGTCGGGCTCGTGGTGCGTCCGCGCCCGGCGTGGAACCTGCTGGACCCCGAAGTCATCCGGTGGCGACTGCAGGGCCCGGACCGCGACGCGCAGCTGGAGGAACTGCGGGAACTGCGGGCGGCCGTGGAACCCGCCGCCGCGGTGGCCGCCGCCCGGCGGATCTCCCGCTCGGGAATGGCCCAGCGCCTGCTCGATGCCGCAACGGCTCTGGAGGACCCGGCCGTCCTGGCCGATCCCACCCGCTTCCTGGCCGCCGACGAGGAACTGCACTCCGCCGTGCTGGAGGCCTCCGGGAACGCGATGTTCGTCCGGTTGGGTGCGGTGGTCTCGCAAGCCCTCGAGGAACGCGCCGAGATCGACCCGGTCGCCCGCGACGTGGAACTCCACACGACGCTGGCCCGCGCCGTCGCCGCCGGCGACGACACCACCGCGGGTGCCGCGATGGGTGAACTCGTCGCCCGCACCCGGGACCGGCCGAGGGTGCGGCGACCGGCCGCGCAGGCGGGTCAGAGGTCGCGCGAGGTCACGACCGAGACGAGGGGCGCGTAGAGGCGCAGGGCGTCGAGCGCCCGCTCGTGGTCGACGTCGCTCGCGCCGGCGCAGGCGTCGGCGACCACCGTCACGGGAACTCCGTCGTCGGCCGCGGCCAGGACCGTCGACAGGACGCAGCAGTCGGTGGACACCCCGCCGACCACGACGGGGGCGTCCCCGACGATCTGCGCGAGTTCCGGACCCCACTTGCCGAACGTGGTGCGGGTCAGGACGGGCACCCCGCGTCCGGAGAACCCGTCGACGAGGGCGTAGAGCGGGTCCTCGTCGGGGACGAGGGCGAAGGGGAACTGTTCGTAGTAGGGCTTCCACGCCCCCCGCGGTTCGGCCGGGGCGACGAACCGGGTGAGCACGACCCGCGGCGCGTAGCGCTGGAGGAGTTCCGCGCAGACGCGCGCGGCCGCGTCGAACCGGGGCGCGGCCCACGGGCTCTCCGGGGCGCCGAAGATGCGTTGCAGGTCGATGAGGACGAGCCAGGGGGCGGGCACCATGGTGCGGACGCTACCGGCCGGGCCCTGGTGGCACAGTCTCCCCGTGAGCACTCGACAGTCGATCTCCAGCGGCGGGACCTGGGAGCCGATCGTGGGCTACTCGCGGGCGCTGCGCGTCGGCGACCACGTGAGCGTCTCGGGCACCACCGCCGCGACCCCGGACGGTCCCGTCGGGGGCGACGACGTCGGCGAGCAGACCCGCACCTGCCTGACGCGGATCCGCGCGGCGCTGATCGAGGCCGGCGCGACCCTGGAGGACGTCGTGCGCACCCGGATGTTCGTCACCGACATCTCCCGCTGGGAGGAGGTCGGACGTGTCCACGCCGAGTTCTTCGGCCACGTGCGGCCGGCGACGACGATGGTCGAGGTCCGCGCGCTCATCGAACCGGACCTGCTGGTCGAGGTCGAGGCCGACGCGATCATCCAGCGCTAGGGTCACCGCCGGGTCCGGCCGCGCGCAGGTTCACCGCCTCGACCCACGCCTCGACGACGACGGGTTCCGGACCCGGCACGACGTAGACCACCCGGCCACGCCACCCCCGGGGCCCCCTCGCCCAGGCGACGACGATCCCCGGCCACGGCTCCGCCCCACCGTCGGCCGGTCGCACCCAGCAGTGCCGGACGGCGGTGCGCTCCCCGGCCTCGCGCCGGGCCTGGTGTTCGCGCACCAGCTCGTAGAGCGGACGCTGCCCGTTCCTGCGCGACTGACCCCCGGACACCCCGCGAGCATCGCACAGCTTCGAACACCTGTACGAGTCCCCGCGCGCGGGGTCCCGGTCGTCCGCACGCGCACCGCTCCCCGAACGGCGGAACCACGAAGAGCCGCGCGCTGGTGCAGGACAGTCCCTGACCTCTTCTCCCGAGATGGTTCTTCCACACCCGAGCGGACGGTCCGCTCAGGTCGGAGGAGGACCACCGTGAGCGTCACCAGCACCCTGCACGTCAACCTGCGCGGCAACGCCAAGCAGGCCCTGGAGTTCTACCGGTCCGTGTTCGGTGGCGACGTCGTCGCCGTCCCGTACGGCAGCGCCCCCGCCGGCCAGGAACCGGACCAGGCCGAGCAGATCGCCTGGGGTCAGGTGGTCTCGCCCAACGGGTTCCACGTCATGGCCTACGACGTGCAGGGGTCCAAGCCCTACGACCAGGGTCAGAACCCCTACTACCTGTCCCTGCGCAGCACCGACGCCGAGGAGATCACCCGGTACTGGAACGGCCTGCGCCCCAGCGCCGTCGACGTCGAGGTGGAACTGGGTCCGTCGATCTTCAGCCCGCTCTACGGCAAGCTCACCGACCAGTTCGGGGTCATCTGGATCATCGACGTCATCGTCCCCTGGTCCCCGGCCGAGTGAGCCCCGGTCGTGGGGTGGCGCCTCGAGGTCGTCCGGACGTGCGGACACCCGCTGACCACCGAGAGGGCACGCTGTCGCCATGGCTCTTCCCGCCTCCGCCACGTCCTCGCGCCTCCTGTCGCTGCTGTCCCTGCTGCAGTCCCGACGCGACTGGCCCGGGTCCGTGCTGGCCCGGAGGCTGAACATCAGCGAGCGGACCGTCCGCCGTGACGTGGACCGTCTGCGGGAACTCGGCTACCCGATCAACGCGGTCAAGGGACCCGACGGCGGGTACCGGTTGGAGGCCGGCGCCCGACTGCCGCCGTTGCTGTTCGACGACGAGCAGGCCGTCGCCCTGACGGTGGCTCTGCAACTCGCCGTCGTCACCGGTGCCGGGATCGGGGAGGCCGCCGCCCGAGCGCTCGGCACCGTCTCGCAGGTCCTCCCCTCCCACCTCACCCGACGCGTCGAGGGGTTCCGCCCGATCGTGGTGGAGCGGACCGCGGGAGGAGGTGGCGAGCAGGTCGACGTCGACGTCCTGCTCGCCATCGGCCAGGCCGTGCAGCGCAGCGAAGGGCTGCGCTTCGACTACGGCGTGCCCCAGGCGGACGAGCACGACACCGTCCCGCCGACCGGACCGGCGGCGGCCCGGGAGGTCCACCCCCACCGGCTGGTCCTGCGTGCCGGCCGGTGGTACCTGCTCGCCTGGGAACCCCGGAAGGAGGACTGGCGGACCTACCGCGTCGACCGGATGCGACTGCGGGTACCCGGCGGGGCCCGCTTCACCCCGCGCGAGATCCCCGGTGGTGACGCGGCCGCCTTCGTCGCGGGCCGGTTCAAGGGTTCGCCCGCGGGCGACGTGTGGCCGTGCACGGGGGTGGTCGTCGTGCACGCCTCCGCCGCTGAGCTGTCACCGTTCGTCGGGGACGGAACCCTCGAGAGCATCGGTCCGCGACGCTGTCGTCTCGTGCTGGGATCCTGGTCCTGGACGGGACTGGCGGCCTCTCTGGCCCGTCTGGACGAGGACGTCGAGGTCATCGAACCCCAGGAGTTGCGGGACGCCTTCACCCGCCTCGCCGAACGGGCAGGACGGGCTGCGGCAGTCGTTCCACGACCCGCAGAACTCCAGCAGGCGGATCAGCCGGGAGAAGTTCCGTCCTGACCTCGTCCGCCGGCACCGGCGGATCGCTGCGACCCGACGTTCGACGTCGGTGTTCAGACCGGTGTGGACCGGTACGGAAACCTCCTGGTGGTTTCAGGGAAGAGAACACTGAATCCTTCTGAGCTGTTGCCCTGCAATGCAGTTGACGCCGATCCTCCGCCGGAGGAACTCCGCCCACGCAGGAGTCGACCCGACGCGTTCTACGGTCGCCGGTCCTGCTGCTGATCTCCGCCATGGTGCAAGCACGATCGAGCAGCACCAGGTCCGCGGGTCCGACGACGAGCATCGCGCTGGGAAACTCCCCCTCGTGGAGGAAACTCCCACGGCGCCCCGGCCGGATCCAGCAGCCGACGGTCCCGCCCTGCCGAGGCCTGCTCGATGGCCGTGGCCGACAGCCCGGCGGTGAGGGCAGGGGACCAGGACCGGGGTCGGCGGGTTAGCGTGACGGCGTGGCTCGCGACATCGACATCGTGCTCTTCGGCGCCTCCGGCTTCGTCGGGCGCCTCACCGCGGCGCACCTCGCCACGCACGCCCCCACCGGAACGCGGATCGCCCTGGCCGGCCGCTCGCGCGAACGGCTGGCGGCCGTGGCCCGCGACCTGGGACCCGCCGCCGCGAACTGGCCGCTCGTGGTGGCCGACGCCTCCGACGAGGCGTCCCTGCGCACGCTCGCCGAGTCGGCCCACGTCGTGGTCTCGACCGTCGGCCCCTACCTGAGGCACGGGCTGCCGCTCGTGCAGGCGTGCGCCCGCGCCGGCACCCACTACGCCGACCTGACCGGCGAGGTCCTGTTCGCACGCCGCAGCATCGACACCGCCCACGAGACGGCCCGCGCCAACGGAGCCCGGATCGTGCACTCCTGCGGCTTCGACTCCGTCCCCTCCGACCTGGCCGTGCTGCTCGCCCACGACTGGGCACGGACCCACGACGCCGGACCGCTCGTCAGCGCGACGCTCGAGGTCGTCTCGGCGCGCGGCGGCTTCAGCGGCGGCACGGTCGACTCGCTGCGCCTGCAGCTGGACACCGCGCGCCGCGACCCGCAGGCGCGGCGGCTGGTGGCCGACCCGTACGCCCTGAGCCCCGAGCGCGCGAGCGAATCCGACCTGGGCCGCCAGCCCGACGCGTTCGGCCCCCACCGACGCGGGGGGACGGGCGACTGGGTGGCCCCCTTCGTCATGTCCTCCTACAACACCCGGGTGGTACGACGCAGCAACGCCCTGCTCGACCACGCCTACGGCCCACGCCTGCGCTACGCGGAGGTCATGGCGTTCTCCGGGCGCACCGCGGCCCTGCGAGCGACCGCCGTCACCGGGGTCCTGGCCGGGCTCACCGGCCTGCTGGCCGTCCAGCCCCTGCGGCCGCTGCTCGACCGTCTGCTGCCCTCCCCCGGCACCGGCCCCAGCGAGCACACCCGCCGCACGGGCCGCTTCCACCTGCGCCTCGACGCGCGCACGGAGTCCGACCGCCGCGCCACTGTGACCGTCGCCGCCCAGGGCGACCCGGGCTACGCCGCGACCGCGGTCATGCTCGGCGAGAGCGCCCTGGCGCTCGCGTTCGACGGCGACCGCCTACCCGCCCGCGCGGGGGTCCTGACCCCCGCCACGGGCATCGGGATCCCGCTCGTGGATCGTCTGCGCCGCAGAGGTTTCACGCTCGACGTCGCGGACTGACGCCCCGGGGCGTCCGGCGCGCCCACCGTCGACGACGGTGAGCCTGGACTCCCCGACGCTCGCGACGGCGCTGCGGCCGGCCGGGACGGGCGGAGCCCGGAACCTGGCCGTGCCCTGCACCCCTGGGCTGTTGGTGCGTCGATGTGGCAGGCTCACTCCAGGACGAAGACCAGGACGAAGACACGGCGGACCCGCAGTGAAACGGAACAACTCCTCGACCCGATGACGTTGTAGACCGACGACGTCGCCTCCACCGGAGGTGTCGTCGCCACCTGGGTCGAGGAACACACCGGTGAACCGACATCTGCAGCAGGCAGGAGTGATGACGTGCCCCGCACCACCATGCGCCGCGCCGGCACCGTCGCCCTGACCTCCTTCGCCACCCTCACCCTCCTTCCCCTCCTGGCACCGGCCAAGCCCAGCGAACGGGTGCTCCTGCTGCTCGCCGCCGTCCCGGCTGCCGTGCTCCTCGGCTACCTCGCCGGCCACACCGCTTCGACGGACCCCCACTCCCACGACGAGCGGCTGCGGGAGATCCAGCAGCACATCGAGCAGCTGCAGGCCGCACAACGCAGTGCCGCCGCCACCGCCCAGCCGTCTGCGCCGGTGGTCACCGTGGTCAGCGAGCCCGTCCCCGGCCCCGGGACCGGTTCACCCATCGGCGGTGGCCACCTCGCCGCCCTGGCCCGACCCCCCGCAGACCAGCTCCGGCCCGGGCTCCACCTGGTGCACGCGTCCAGCCGCGGAGCCGTCACGACCCACGACGCACCGGCTGACGCCGCTCCCGGCGGGCTCGACGAGAGCAGTCCCCACCTCACCCTCATCGTCACCCACCCCGATCGGCACCTCAGCAGCTGAGATCCGGCCCAACTCAGTTCGAGCACCTGCTCCGCTGAGGGCCGCACCGACAGCCGTACGCCGTGCACGGGCCCTGAGCAGCAGGGCTGTCCGCAGATCGCTGGCACCTCCCATCCCAGGACCACACCGAAGGACCCGCCATGACCCAGATCCCCAGTCACGAGCCCACCAGCACCCGTGCAGGCGCTGATGGTGATGCTGACGTCGTCGTCCTCAACCACGAGGGTGAGGACCCCGCCACCCGCGCCGCCCGGACCCGCCACAACAACGCTCAACGCGCCGGATACGCCGCCCAGGCCCTCCACCACCACACCCGCGCCAGTGCCAGCGACGCCGAGGACGTGCAGCAGGCCCTCATCGAACTGCTCACCGACATCCACCACCTCTGCAACACCTGCGACCTCGACCTCGCTCCCCTCCTCCACACCGCCGACCTCATCTACGCCGCCGAGGTCCAAGCCGCCTGACCACCTGACGGGCACGACGAAGGAGGCGGAGGGGCACGGCCGAACAGCTCCGCCCGCGCCGGCGACCTGCACCTGTTTCGAGTCCACCTGAGCGGCGGACAGCGCCCCGGGTCTGCCGCCGCTCCCGAGCCGACATCGCCCGCAGCGTCGACGTCTCCGGATCCTGCCTCGGACGCTCTTGAAGATCGCCCACCACGACGAGGGCGCGTCCGCCGCCGCACCGCGGTCAGCGTGGATCTAGAGGCAGAGAACCGCGAGCTGCGCGGACGAGAGCATCAGAGCGACGTTGGTCAGTGGTCGGTGCGGCACGCGGGGATCGGTGAGCGGGCCCACCAGCAGAGCCGGTGAGACCCGTGAGCGGATCCCGGTCGTGGCACCGTCGGAGTTCACGAGCCACCCGCTCCCACCGCCGGTCCGGAACCTGCGGAGCCCGTGAGGCAGGGGCTGTCCACGCGCTCCGCACCGGAGCCTCCCGGCGGGGCTGGGCGATCCGCGCTGCGCCCGGCAGTGCCGTGGTGCACCGAGACCGGGGCAGGCAGCCCGCTCCTGGAACGCCGTGCTCGTAGTCGTCGTCGGACACCGGGGCCGTGAACGGGACCGTTGACGCCGAGGTCGACGATAGTTTGCGCGTGCGGTTCTCGGCGACTCACCCGCCTCGCGTCAGGGGCTTCGCAGATCCAGCAGCGCTTCCAGCCCTCGGTAGTCGTCGAGGTTGGAAGTCACCAACGGAAGCTCGTGTGCTCGAGCGGTCGCCGCGATCATCAGGTCCAGCCGCCGAGGTCTCGGCTTGCGACCGATGGCCACCACGGCAGCGTCGATGTCGGGGTAGGCCTCGAGAACCCGTCCAGACACGGGGAACGGATCGAAGACCGTCGCGGCGGCGTCGTAGCGCCGTTGCCGAGCCGCTCGCAGTGCTGGGTCACCGACGCTGTTGATCCCACCGGCCAACTCGAACATCGTCAAGATGGAGATGGCGGCACCTTCGACGACGATCCCGTCGATGATCACGTTGGTGTCGATGAGAACTGCTTCGGGGACGTTCACCGTTCTCCGCGACCGGTGGCGCGGGTGTACGGGTCGTCCAGCTCGTCGTCGACGACGTCGCGGACGTCCCGCTTCCAGGCCTCGGCCTGTTCGGTGCTCAACGGTGCCTCGGCGTACAGAGCTCGGAGGGTGTCGGCGCTGACGAACCGTTGGGGCTTGGCAGGGGGTGGGGTCATCCGCAGGATGCCGAAGCTCTCCCCGTTGATGGTGACCTCGAACTCCTCCCCGTCGCGCAGCTCGCGGAGGATCTTACCGCTGTCGTTGCGGAGCTCCCGCTGACTGATCGTCCTCACGGGACAACCGTAGCATCGATCTGCTACACGCGGCTGAGATCACGACGACAACGCCGACCCGCAGGCGGGCGCGGACGACCGGTGACCGCCCCACACTCTTCGACCACGAGGTCGAGGCTCCTCGGAGCACGGATTCGGAGGACGTCCACGACGGTGGCCTCGGCCGCAGCAGCGGCCGCCTCACGAGCTCGCCGTCGAACTGCACCGGCCTCGGTCTGTCGCTCCACCACTGCCGTGCCGGCCTGCCGACGGTGCGGCCGCCGCGTTCAGGTCCGGCGCGCGGTGACGACCTTCTGCAGGACGACGAAGGCCAGCAGCACGGCGCCGATGAAGACCCGGGTGTACCAGGAGTCCAGCCCCTCGCGGGCGATGAGGACCTGGATCAGGCCGTAGACGAGAACCCCGGCCCCGGTGCCGAGGACGAACCCGACACCCCCCGAGAGCAGGGTCCCCCCGATGACGACGGCGGCGATGGCGTCGAGCTCCATGCCGATCCCGGTGAGGTTGAACCCGGACTTCGTGTACAGCGCAAAGAGGATCCCTGCGATGCCCGCGCAGGTTCCGGAGATGACGTAGACCCCGATGCGGGTACGGGCGGGACGCAGGCCCATGAGTTCGACGGCGACGCCGCGGTCCCCGGCACCGAGGCCGTACACGCTGCGCCCAAAACGGGTGTAGTGCAGGACGTAGACCGCGAGGAGCAGCACCGCGACGGCGATCACCATGCTGGCGTTGATCCGCCACGTCCCCCGGCCCTCCCCGAACTTGATGCTCCAGGACGCCAGGGCGGAGAAGGAGGGGTCGTCGATGACGAGGGAGTTGGTGCTGACCACGTTGGCCAGGCCGCGGGCCAGGAACATGACGGCCAGCGACGCGATGAACGGCTGGATGTCGAAGACCTGGACCATGACCCCGATCAGGAGCCCGCAACAGGTTCCGATGAGGACTCCCACCACCAGCACCACCGGCAACGGCGCCCCGGCGGTGAACAACTTGGCGGTGATGAGTCCGACGAGGGCGACCACCGCCCCCACGGACAGGTCGATCCCGCCGGCCAGGATGACGAAGGTCATGCCCACGGCCAGGACGAGGAGGTAGGAGTTGTCCAGGAGCAGGTTGGAGAGCAGCCGCATGCTGAGGAAGTCGGCGCGTGCGGTGCTGTACCGCTGCTGACCGACCCCGAGCATGACGACCAGGGTCAGGACCGTGCCGACGACGGGGAGGAACCGGCGGTCGAGGCGGTCCAGGACCCGGCGGACGCGGTGCTCGCGCGGGCGGCGGGTGGCGCTCGGGGGCGCAGGGGACAGTTCGGTGCTCATGCCGCCACCTCCGTGGGGATCGATCGCTGGGGCCGGGGTGCGGGCCGGTGCAGACGCGAACGCAGGTACGGCGACGCCGCGACGCAGACCGCGATGAGCACGAGGGCCTTGAACAGGGGTGTCGTCTGGCTGGGGAGCTCGAAGACGATGACCGCGCGCTCCAGGGTCGAGAGCAGCAGAGCGCCGACGACGAGACCACCGAGGTGGAAGCGCCCACCGTCCAGCCGGGTACCACCGAGGACGACCACCATGATCGCGTCGAGTTCCTTGAGGAGCCCGATGTTGTTGGCGTCGGCGGCCATCGTCGGTGCGCCGTAGACGATCCCGGCCAGAGCGGCGAGCACCCCGGCCAGGACGTAGACCGTCCAGGTCGTCGAGCGCGCCTTCACCCCGGCGAGCCGACTGGCCTCGCGGTTGATGCCGATCGACTCCAGGAACATGCCGAGCGCGGTGCGGCGCACGGTGAGGGCGACGAGGACGAAGACCACGGCGGCGATGAGAACGGGAACGGGGATGCCCAGGACGAAGCCGGAACCCAGGAACTTGAACGGCGCGCTAGTGACGGTGGTGATCTGCCCCTTGGTGATGAGCATGGCGATGCCGCGCCCGGCGACCATGAGGATCATCGTCGCGATGAAGGGCTGGATCCCCAGCGAGGTCACCATGAACCCGTTGAAGGCGCCGACCACCAGGCCCAACGCGAGACCGAGCACGACCGCGATCGTGACCGTCCCGGGGGAACCGGGGTCGGAGGCTCCGGCGAGGTAGGTGAGGGAGACGGCCAGCGAGATCGCCATGACCGCTCCGACGGAGAGGTCGATGCCGCCGGTGGCGATGACCAGGCACATGCCCAGCGCCAGCAGCAGGGGCGTCGCGCTGTTGCGCAGCAGGTCGATGAGCTGACCGTAGAGGTTGCCGTCGCGGGTGGCGACGTCGAGGAACCCCGGGCTCTTCAGACCGCAGGCCAGGAGCAGGACGACGAGGGCCAGGACCGGCCAGAGCAGACCGTGCTGGGAGACCCGTTGCAGCAACGCGGACGGGTTCGCGTTCTTCGGGGTGCCGCTCACGACGCCCTCACCTCCGTGTCGGCGATGGTTTCGAGGATGGTGTCGGTGGTGACCGAGGCGTCGTTGGTGATCTCAGCGATCTTCTGTCGGTCGCGCATCACGACGATGCGCTGGCTCAGGCGCAGCACCTCCTCCAGTTCGGAGGAGATGAAGACGATGGACATCCCATCGGCGGCGAGGTCGGCGACGAGGCGCTGGATCTCGGTCTTGGCCCCGATGTCGATGCCCCGGGTGGGTTCGTCCAGGACCATCAGCCGGGGGGCGGTGGCCAGCCAACGCGCCAGCAGGACCTTCTGCTGGTTGCCCCCGGAGAGGTTCCGGATGAGCGCGTTCGGGTTGGGCGGGTTGATGTTGAGGACGACCATGTACTTCTGGACGATCTCGTCGAGTTCACGCGCGGGGATGCGCCGCCAGGTGCCGCGACCGGCCTGCAGGGCCAGCGCGATGTTCTCCCGGACCGTGAGGTCGCCGATGATCCCCTCCTTCTTGCGGTCCTCGCTGGACATGGCGATGTGGCGGCGCAGGGCCGCCAGCGGGGTGGGCAGCTTCACGGGACGGGCGTCCAGCGTGAGCGTCCCCTGGTCGGGACGGTCCGCTCCGACCAGGAGCCGGGCCGCCTCGGAACGGCCTGATCCCAGCAGACCGGCGAAACCCACGATCTCCCCGGGGTAGAGGTCGAGGTCGAGGGGTTCCACCACGCCGGACCGCCCGATCCCGAGGCCCGTCATGAGCGGGGTCTCGCGGGCGGAGTGGGTGGTGACGGCGGCGCGGGCCTGTTCCTCGATGCCGGCCAGCGCCTCCCCCGACCGGCCGATCATGTGCGAGATCAGTTCACGCCGAGGCAGTTCCGCGGTGAGGAACTCTCCGACGAAACGGCCGTTGCGCAGCACCGTCATGCGGTCGGAGAGGTCGTACACCTGCTCCAGGAAGTGGGAGACGAAGAGGATCGCGACCCCCGCGTCGCGCAGCTGACGGATGACGCGGAACAGTTCCGCTACCTCCGCCCGGTCCAGGCTGGAGGTGGGCTCGTCGAGGATGAGGACCCTGGAGTCCACGACCAGGGCCCGGGCGATGGCGCACAGCTGCTGGACGGCGATGCTGTGCGCGGAGAGCTGGGAGCGGACGTCGACGTCGAGGTTGAGCCGCTGCAGGTAACCACGCGCGGCGCGGCGGGTGGCCGCCCAGTCGATGAACGGACCGCGCCGGATCTCGTGGCCGAGCATGACGTTCTCGGCCACCGTGAGGTTCGGGCAGAGGTTCACCTCCTGGTAGACGGTGGCGATCCCGGCGGCCTGGGCCTGGCTGGGACCGGTGAAGCGCACGTCACGACCCTCGACCGTCATCCCGCCGTGGTCGATGCGGTTCACCCCCGTCAACGCCTTGATGAGCGTGGACTTCCCGGCGCCGTTCTCGCCCATGAGAGCGTGCACCTCACCCCGGCGCAGGGTGAGGTCGACCCCGTCGAGGGCCTTGACCCCGGGGAAGCTGATCGTGATCCCCGTCATCCGGACGACGGTTTCCCCCGCCGTGGTTCGCGTGTTCGACATCAACGCCCTCTCTGGGCCGTCAGGGTTCCAGGACCCGGGGTTCCGGGGCCGCCTCAGTAGGCCCGGGCGTCCACGGTGGCCTGGGTGGTGGTCTGGTCGAACGCCTCGTCCTTGACGATGGTCTCCTTGGGGACGTCCTCGCCGGCCGCCACCTTCTTGACCAGTTCCGCGAGCTGGGTCCCGAACACCGGGTTGCACTCCACGACGTAGTTGAACTTCCCGTCCACCAGGGCCTGCAGGCCGTCGCGGACGCCGTCGACGGAGACGATCTGCACGTCCTTGCCGGGGGTCTTGCCCGCGGCCTCGACGGCCTCGATCGCACCCAGTCCCATGTCGTCGTTGTGGGTGAAGATGAGGGTGGTCTCGGGGTAGGTCTGCAACGCGGCCTCGACGGCCGTCTTGCCCTCGGCCCGGGTGAAGTTCCCGCTGGCCTTGCCGACCACCTGGTTCCCGGCGACCGCGTTGAAACCCTTCTCGCGGTCGACCTGCGCACCGGAGCCGAGGGTTCCCTGGAGTTCGAAGACCTTGGCGTCCGGGGCGTTCTTGGCGACCCACTCCCCCGCGGTCTTGCCCTCCTGCTCGAAGTCCGCGCCGATCCAGGTGGTGTAGGGGTCCTCGACCGAGGTGTCGACCGTGCGGTCGACGAGGACGACGGGGATCCCGGCGTCCTTGATCTCCTGCAGGACCTCGTCCCAGCCGGTCTCGATGACCGGGGAGAAGGCGATGACGTCGACGTCCTGGGCGATGAAGTCGCGCAGCGCCTTGATCTGGTTCTCCTGCTTCTGCTGGGCGTCGACGAACTTCAGGTCGAACCCCTTGGCCGTCGTGAGGCTGGCCTTGACCGACTCGGTGTTCGCCGTGCGCCAACCACTCTCGGCCCCGAGCTGGGAGAAGCCGACGCTGACGGCGTCGCCGGCCGCGGCGGTCCCGGTGGACTCGTCCCCACCGCAGGCGCTGAGCCCCCAGACGGCGGCGGCGAGACCGGCGGCGACGAACGAGCGGCGAGAGGGGGAAGGGAACGTGGACATGAGCTCCTCCTAGAGCGTGGCCGACTGCTGTGTCGGGCCGACTTGGATTGTGAGCGCTCACAACCACGGGGGTCAAGCGGTTCTCGGTCACGGCCGAGTCACGACCGTGGAACTCAGCGACGCGGTGGACCGCTGCTGGCCCGCACGGTCAACCGCGCACCGACGAGGGCCCCCTCGGCGGGCAGGTGGTCGATGGCCGCCGTCATGCGTTCCAGGCAGCGGGCCCCGAGCGCGGCCCAGTCCGGCGTCACGGTGGTCAACGGCGGGAAGAAGTGCTCGGACCCCTCGACGTCGTCGAAACCCACCACGGACACCTCCCGCGGGACGCTGACGCCGGCGTCGGCGAAGGCGTGCAGCAGGCCGAGGGCGAGTTGGTCGTTGGCGGTGAAGACGGCCGTGGGCAGGGCCCGGTCGTCGCGCTGTCCGAGCAGGGACCGCCCGATGGCGAAACCCGAGGACGCCGTCCAGTCCCCCGGAACCGGATCGCGCGGCGCCGCTCCGGACTGCAGCATCGCGTCGAGCCACCCGCGTTCCCGCGCCCGCGCGTCCAGCCACATCGACGGCCCGCTGACGTGCAGGATCTCGGTGTGCCCCAGGTCCAGGAGGTGGCCCACCGCGAGACCCGCTCCGGCGTACTGGTTCACGGCCACGGTGTGGATGTCCCCGTTGACGCGCGTGGGCCCCACCATGACGACGGGCAACCGTCGGCTGTAGTCCTTCACCGCCCGCACGGCCTCGTCGTGCGAGGCGATGACGACGACGCCGTCCACGCCCTGGTCCAGGAAGTGCTCCAGGGTCGCCTGGACCGTCGCCACCTCCCAGCGGGTGACCGTGGCGACCGAGACGTAGGTGCCCTGGCTGCGGGCCGCGCCCTCGATGGCGATCAGCGTCATGGTCGGCCCGTAGAGCGGGGAGTCCTCGGTGATGACACCGATCGCCCCGGTGCGGCGCGTCACGAGGGCCCGGGCGGCCTCGTTGCGCCGGTAGCCGAGCTCCGCGATCGCCGAGCGCACCCGCGCTCGCGTCTCGTCCTTGACGTTGGGGTGGTCGTTGAGGACTCGCGACACCGTCTGGTGGGAGACCCCCGCGAGCTTGGCCACGTCGCTCATCGCCGGGGGCCGGGCGCCGTCGACGTTCCCGCGGATCGTTTCAGACACGGCGGGACATCCGGACAGTGCGCATGGGACCCCTTCACCGTTGAGAGCGTTCACATCCTAGGGCGGCAGGCGAGCGCAGGGAAGCCTTCCGCCGTTCCAGGGGCGCCCGGGAACTCGAGGTGTCCGGGGCGAACACCCGCGCCGTCCACCTCCACGGGACGCTCCTGGTTCCACGGGTTCGCGGTTCGGTAGTCTCCGCCCGACCCGGGAGGAGGCACCGTGCCGCTGTTCGTCCGCGATGCCCGGACTCCCCGTGCCTGAACCCCGACGTCTGGTCCTCGACGCCGAGACCTCGGCCGTCCCTCTCGCACGGCACTGGGCCTCCGAGGTCTGCAGCGCACAGGGCCTGCCCACCGGGGCGCTCGGGGTCCTCCAGCTGCTCGTGACCGAAGCCGTGGCCAACGCCGTGGAACACGGCAGCGGGCCCATCACCGTCGAGGTCGACGCCTTCGGCCGGGGTGTGCACGTCACCGTGCACGACACCTGCCCCGACCACCCCGTCCTGCGCCACGTCGCTGCGATGGCCACCGGCGGGCGCGGCGTCGCGCTGATCGACCAGCTCGCCACCGGCTGGGGCGTGGCGGACGAGCCCGAGGACGGGAAGACCGTCTGGTTCGACGTGGCCGCCGACGCCGAGTGGCCGACCTGAGGCTCGCCCTCAGCTGCGCCGCAGGCCGTGCCGGACGTCGTCCCGCAGGTCCACGACGTCCGGCGCGGGCAGTGCGACGCGCCGCTCGCTCGGCGGTACGAGCACCACCGGTGAGCGCAACGTCCTGATCGGCATCGCCCGCACGCTCGCCGCCGCGACCACGACGAGGTCGCCCACCGTGAGGCGCTGCGGGACGACCTCCCCCACCGACCCCTCGGTCATGTCGGCCCGCACGGGACGGGCCGTGGCAGCGGACAGCACCGAGCGGACGGCCTGGTGGCGACCTGCGGCGACGAGGTGGGCGCGACGTCGTTCGACGTCGCTGGGCCGGGTCGCGACGGAGCGCGCCTGCCACGTCGTCAGCAGGCGCAGCGGGAGGTCGCCGCCCCGCTCCAGCGCCCACTCGCTCACGGCGGCGTCCGTCGAGGAGACGATCAGCAGTCGCCGGGGGGCCGTGAGGACGGCCTGCGGGCCGACGAGGACGACGGCGGCGGGGCTGCGCGGCAGGACCACGCTGAGGACCTTCCCCGTCCCGGGACCGATCGGGGCCACCTTCCGCCCGCACCCGAGGACCAGTTCCGCGCTGTCGGCCGCCGCCCGCAGGAGCGCGCTCGCCGGGTCGCCGGTCGTGACGGTGACGTCCACCTCCGGTTCCCGGCCCGGGACCCGGCTCAGCTCCTCGGCGAGGAGGGCGTCCAGTTCACCCGGTCCGGCCGCGGCTCCGGAGGCCAGCACGACGTGCAGCGGGTGCGCGGTCGCCGCGCAGTCGTGGACCGCCCAGCGCACCGCCCGCCGGGACGCGCCGGACCCGGAGAAACCCACCGTCGTGCGCATGCGCCGCCTCCTCGCGGTCGGACCGCGACGTCAGTGCGGCTCCCCCGATGGTGCCCCGGTGAGCCCGTGCGCACAACGTGTGACCACTCACCCACCCGCCATCGTGCGGGCGATGTCGGAGGCGGAGTCACCCGATCGGCGCAGGACGAACGCCACGACGCCCAGGGCCACCAGGGTCAGCAGCAGCAACAGGGTGGAGACGGCGGCGATCTCCGGTCGGAGACCGGCCCGCAGCGCCGAGAACACGTAGACCGGCCACGGGCTCGCCCCGGGCAGCGACACGAAGCTGGCGACGATCGTGTTGTCGAGGCTCAACGTGAAGGCCATCAGCCCACCCGCGAGGACCCCGGGCGCGGCCAGCGGCAGCGTGACGTCGCGGAACCTGCGCCACGGGGTGGCGTAGAGGTCCGCGGCGGCCTCCTCCAGCCGGGAGTCCAGCCCCGAGACCCGGGCCCGCACGATGAAGGTGACGACGGCCGTCGAGAGCACCGAGTGC
The DNA here is from genome assembly GCF_979255925.1 of Kineococcus sp. AC630. NCBI lineage: Bacteria > Bacillati > Actinomycetota > Actinomycetes > Kineosporiales > Kineosporiaceae > Kineococcus > Kineococcus sp. AC630. The sequence goes on along the minus strand of NZ_CEEDMJ010000008.1, from coordinate 75,824 downwards.
GCGATGACGAGCCGGGCGATCCCGTCGCCGAACAACGGCAACCCGGCCTCGGTGTTCAGCGAGACGAACCACCCCAGCAACGAGATCGCGTCCATGATCTCGGGGGTCACGAGGGTGAGGCCCAGCAACAGGGTGAGCAGCGCCGTCCAGCGCCCCGCACGGCGCGCCAGCGCGAGGCCGGCCAGCGATCCGATGACCGCCGACAGCACCGCGGCCCCGGCCGCGGACTCCAGCGAGGTCACGACGGCGGCCCGGATCACCGGGCGGTCCAGTCCTGCGGCGTAGGCGTCGAACCCCGCCCCCTGCCAGGCGGTCAGCAACCGCCCGGTGTTGAAGGAGTAGACGACGATGACGACGATCGGCAGGAAGAGGAACGCCAGGACGAGCACGCCCCAGATCCCCAGCACCGTCGTCGACCCCGACCGGCGGTGGCGCCGCCGCGCGGGGGGAACCCCGGCCTCCGCCGGTCGCTCGTCGATCACGCCGTCACCCCCTCGAGGTCGACCCGGCGCGAGGCGCGCACGACGCGCCGCACCACGAGCAGCACGGTCGCCGTCAGCAGGACGGTGCCCCCCGTGAACAGCACGAGGACCACGGCCATCGCCGACCCGAGGGCCCAGTTCTGCGCGGTCTGGAACTGGCTCGCGACCAGCTGCCCGACCATGTTCCCCTTCGCCCCGCCCAGGACGGTCGCGGTGACGTAGTCACCCATCAGCGGGACGAACACCAGCAGGCAACCCGACGCGATCCCGGGGAACGCCAGGGGCAGGGTCACGTCGGCGAACGTGCGCCACCGTCCGGCGCCGAGGTCCCGGCTCGCCTCGCGCAGGGCCTGGCTCGTCCGCTCCAGGGCGACGTAGACGGGCAGCAGCATGAGCGGCAGGTAGTTGTAGACGACCCCCAGCTGGACGGCGCCGCGGGTGTAGAGGACGTCCAGCGGACCGCCACCGATCGCCTGCAGCGCGGTCGAGAACGGTCCTTCCGGGGAGAGCGCGATCTGCCACCCCAGCGTCCGGACGAGGAAGTTCGTCCAGAACGGCACCAGGACGAGCGCCAGCAGCAGACCGCGCCAGCGGGCGGGGACCTTCACCGCGAGCCAGTACGCGAACGGCAGCGCGACGACGAGGCAGATCAGCGTGCCGACGACACCGATGCGCAGGGTGTTCCAGAACGTGCGCAGGAACGACCCGCCCAGCGCCTCCCCGTAGCGGTCGAGGGACAGGACGTCGTTGGCGTGGGTCCCGAACAGCCCGGGTTTGTAGCCGAAGCTGTACCAGACGACCAGGGCGACGGGCGCGACGAAGAACCCGAGCAGGAACACCCAGGCGGGCAGGGCCAGCGCCCCGTGGGGGGCCCGGAGCCGGCGCAGCATCAGGACCCGGCCGCCGCGCGGATCGCGTCGAGGATGGCGACGATGCTGTCGTGCTTCTCGGTGATCTGACTCGCCGTCAACCGGTCCACGACGTCCTGGCTGGGGAAGACGAGTTCCGGACGGTCGAGCCCGGCCGCGGTGGCCTTGGCCTCGATGTCGGTGAGCGCGGTGTTGTAGCCGATGTAGAGGACGTCCTTGACGGAGTTGTCGACGTCGAGCATGAAGTCGATGAAGGCGTAGGCCGCGTCGGGGTGCTCCGCCCCGGCCGTGATGCACCAGTTGTCCATCCAGAGGTTCGCCGTCGGCGTCGCGTACACGAACTTCCACTTGTCCGGTTCCTCGGACCCGTCCATCCCCAGGCGGGCGTCACCGTTCCAGCACTGCATGAGGGCGTACGTCGACTGGGCGATCGCACTGCCGCCGGGGTTGGACTCGAAACCCTTGAGGTTCGGGGCCAGGTTCGCGACCATCCACTCCTTGCAGGCCGCGATCTCCGCGTCGTCGGTGGTGTTCGGGTCGATCCCGTTCGCCGCGAAGTACATCGAGGTGACCTCCCAGGGGTCCTCGAGGATCGAGGTGTTTCCCTTGCCCTCCTTCTGCGCGGCGTCGAGGAAGTCGGCCCAGGAGAGGAGGTCCCGGCTGATCACGGTGGTGTCGTAGACGAAGCCCGTGGTGCCCCAGTCCTTCGGCACCGAGTACTTGTTGTCCGGGTCCCAGCTCTGCCCGAGGTAGGCCGGGTCGAGGTTGCCGAAGTTCTTCAGCTTGCCGTGGTCGAGTTCGGCCAGCAGGCCGTTGCCGGACATCTGCGGGATGTAGACCCCCGTCGGCACGACGATGTCGTACCCGCTGGCCCCGTTGGCGGCGACCAGCTTCGCCAGCATCTCCTCGTTGGACCCGTAGCTGTCGACCTGCAACCGCGGGCCGGTGTCCCCGAAGGCCTTCAGGACGTCCGGGTCGTCGTAGTCCGCCCAGCTGTAGACGTTCAGGCTGTCCTCGACCTTCCCGTCGACCGAGGTGCCGGCACTGCCGGAACTGTTCCCACCGCAGGCGGCCAGAGCGGCGGTCGAGGCCAGCGCGGTCAGGACGCTGCGGCGGCGGGCGAGGGTCCGCCCGACGCGTTCCGCGGTCGCGGTCGGGACGAGGACGGACGCGGCAGGTCGATCGGTGCGGGACACGGGGGCTCCAGGTTCTGGGATCGGTCTCAGGCGGGGAAGACGTGGACGTTCTCAGGCGCGAAACCGCACCACACCTCGACCCCGACCTCGGCGGTGGCGGGTCCGGCGGCCCCCCGAGGGGCACGGGCGAGGAGCTCGATCCCCGAAGCGGTCACGACGACGCGCTGGACCACGTCGCCGAGGTGGGCGACCCCGGCCAGGCGCCCACGGACCCGGTTCGGGGTCGCGACCGGCTCGGTGGTGCTGACGTGCAGCGACTCCGGCCGCACGGCGGCCAGCACCGCCGTCCCGGCAGCGAGGTCGCCCGCGCGGGAGCTCGACAGCGTCGCGTCGGCGCAGTGCAGGACGCCGGGCTGGACGACCGTCGCGGGCAGGAAGTTCTGCTTGCCGATGAACCCGGCGACGAAGGCGCTCACCGGTTCGGCGTAGATGTCCTCGGGTGCCCCGAACTGCTGGATGCGCCCGTCGAGCATGACCGCGATGCGGTCGCTCATCGACAGCGCCTCCTCCTGGTCGTGGGTGACGAACACGAACGTCGTCCCCAGCGAGCTCTGCAGGAGCTTCAGCTCGACCTGCATCTCCTCCCGCAGCTTGCGGTCCAGCGCCGAGAGGGGTTCGTCCAGCAGCAGCACCTGCGGCCGGTTGACCAGGGCCCGGGCGAGGGCGACCCGCTGCTGCTGCCCGCCGGAGAGCGCGGCCGGGGCCCGGGTGGCGAAGGCGCTCATGCGAACCATCTCCAGCGCCTCGCCGACGCGGCGGCGGATCTCGTCCTTACTGGCTCGGCCGGCCCGGCCCCCCGCCCGGCGCTGACGCAGCCCGTAGGCGACGTTCTCGGCGACGCTCATGTGCGGGAACAGCGCGTAGGCCTGGAACACGGTGTTGACGGGACGCCGGTGCGCGGGGAGCCCCAGCACGGACGACCCGGCGATGGCGATGTCCCCCTCGTCGGGGTCCTCGAAACCGGCGAGCATCCGCAGCAGGGTCGTCTTCCCGCACCCGGAGGGCCCCAGCAGCGAGAGGAACTCCCCCGACTCCACGGCCAGGTCGACCCCGGCGACCGCGGTCGCGGTGCCGAAGCGCTTGACGATGCCGGTGAGGGTGACGGACCCTCCGCCGACCCCCGTGAGGGACGCCGTGTCCGGGGCCAGGACGCTCACAGGACTCCTCCGCTGGTCAGGTTCTTCTCGTGCACGGGACGGCCCCCGACGAAGGTGTGGTCGACGGCGACCTCCCAGAGGTCGGCGGCGTCGAGGGTGAAGGGGTCGGCGCTGCAGACCGCGAGGTCCGCCACCGCACCCGGTGCGATCGACCCGGCGCCGGCGTGGCGGTTGATCCACGCCGATCCGGCGGTGTAGGCGGTGAGGGCCTGCGTGAGGGTGAGGGCCTGCTCGGGCAGGAACGGTTCTCCCGGTTCCCCCGGTGGGGTGCGGTTCACGGCGACGTGGATCGCCTGCCAGGGATCGGGGGTGGACACGGGCCAGTCCGAGCCCATGACCAACCGCGCCCCGGCCCGCAGGAACCCCGCGAAGGGGTACTGCCAGGAACTGCGTTCGGGACCCAGGAAGGGGACGGTGAGTTCGGACATCTGCGCGTCGTCGCAGGCCCAGAGGGCCTGCGCGTTGGCGGCGACGTCGAGCGCGGCGAACCGCGCGACGTCGTCGGGGTGGACGACCTGCAGGTGCGCCAGGTGGTGGCGACCGGTGCCCGAGGCCCGGCGGGCCGCTTCGACCGCGTCGAGGGCGTCGCGCACGGCCCGGTCGCCGATGACGTGCACGTGGACGTCGAAACCCGCGGCGTCCAGCGCCGGGACGGCCGCCAGCAGGAGGTCACGGTCGAGGTAGGACAACCCCTCTTCACCGGTGCTGCAGCCGCACCCGTCGAGGTAGGGCGCCAGCATCGAGGCCGTGCGGTTCTCGGCGACGCCGTCCAGCATGATCTTGATGCTCGTGGTGACGAACCGGTCCGACCCGAGTTCCGCCGTCCGCACGGAGACGGCCTCGCGGTGGGCGGCGAACCCCTCGACCAGGGCGTCGACGTCGGTGACGGTGTGCCCGCGGGGCCACCAGAGCGCCCCCACGACACGGGCCGTCAGGGTTCCCGCGGCCACGGCGTCGAGGTAGACGGGAGTCGTGTCCTCGTGGCCGGCGTAGGCACCGACGATCGCGTCCTGCCACCCGGTCACGCCGACGGAGTGGAGGTAGCGCTGGCCCTCGGCGAGGCCGGCGGCGAGCTGGTCGCGGGTCACCGGGGGCAGGTGCCGGGAGACGAGGTCCATCGCGCCCTCGTGCAGGGTTCCCGTCGGGGTACCGTCCGGGTCGCGTTCGATCCGGCCGTCGGTCGGGTCGGGAGTGCCGGCGTCGACACCGGCCAGTTCGAGGGCCCGCGAGTTCACCCAGGCCCCGTGGTGGTCGCGGTTCAGCAGGAACACGGGCCGGTCGGGCACCACCCGGTCGAGGTCCTCGCGCCGCGGGGTCCCGCCGGGGAAGTCGGCCATCGCCCAGCCCCCGCCGGAGATCCACTCCCCCGGGTTCTGCGCGGCGAACTCGGCGACCCGCCGCAACGCGCCGCCCGGTCCCGACGTCGCCGTCAGGTCGCACCCCAGCCGTTCCAGCCCGCCCATGACGGGGTGGACGTGGGCGTCGGTGAAACCGGGCAGGACGAGCCGCCCCGCGAGGTCGAGGGTTTCCGCCTCCGCTCCGACCGCCGCCCGCACGTCGGCGTCGCTGCCGACGGCGACGACCCGTCCCCCCGAGACGGCCACCGCGGTGGCCGTCTCGTGGAGCCCGGCCCCGGTGAAGACCCGGCCCGAGTGCAGGACGAGTTCTGCGCTGTCCCTCATGAACCGGAACGTACAAGCAACTCATCGCTGTGACAACGGATTCGATGTTTCGATCGTGTTGCCACCACGGATTCCGCTCCCCTCGTCCCACGATCGGGGATTCGCCGACACCGGGGAGGAGTTCCACCTCGTCGTCGACGAACCCCCCCGTGGCGGACCTCGCACGAAGGTTGCGCGGAGGCGTCAGTGCGCGGTGAGGCGGGCCAGGGCGCCGGAGAGCGGCGTGGGACGGTTCAGGACGTTCTCCGCGGCGTCGGCGGCGCGCGCGACGAGCAGGCCGGCGTTCACGCCGAGCCAGCGCAGGGGTTCGGGTTCCCACCGTGGTGAGGTGTGGTTGAACCAGGGCAACCGCACGAGGTCGGAACCGGTCCCGGTCACGGCGTCGGCGAGCGTCCGCCCGGCGAGGTTCGTCGTCGCGACCCCGTCGCCGACGTAGCCGCCGGCACTCCCGAGCCCGGAGGCCGGGTCGTGGCGGACCACGGCGTGCCAGTCCCGGGAGATCCCGAGCGGGCCGCCCCAGGCGTGGGTGAAGCGTGCCCCGGCCACAGCGGGGAACATGTCGGCGAGCGTGCTCCGCAGCCTCCGGAACACGGTCTCGTCCCCGTCGAACTCCGGGCGCACGGAGGAGCCGAAGTGGTACGGCGCACCCCGTCCGCCGAACACCAGCCGGTCGTCGGCGGTGCGCTGGCCGTAGACGATCACGTGGCGGAAGTCGGAGAACGTCTCCCCGCCGGACAGCCCGACCTCGTCCCAGAACGGTGCGGGCAACGGTTCCGTCGCCACCACGAGCGAGTACACCGGGACGACCTCGCGGGCCGCCCCGGGCAGTCGCGGGGTCCACCCCTCCGTCGCGCGCAGCACGTGCCGCGCCCGGACGACCCCGCGGTCGGTGCGGACCGCACCGGGCGAGAGATCGAGGGCGCGGGTGCGCTCGACGATGCGCCCGCCGCGGCGTTCGACGGCCGCGGCCAGGCCGCGGGCCAGTCGCAACGGGTGGATGCGGGCGCAGTCGGGGGTGTGGGTCGCTCCGAGGGCGCGGGTCATGCCGACGGTCTTGCGGGTCTCCTCGGCGTCGAGCAGGCGCAGGCCCTCGGGCGACCCGCCGGCCTCGTCGTCGGAAACCTCGGCCGCCGCGCGGGCGAGCTGCGGAGCGCTGCGGGCGACGACGACGGTCCCTCCGCGCCGCCAGTGGCAGTCGATGCCCTCCTCCCGCACGACCCGCTCGACCTCGTCGAGGGTTCCGCGCATCGCGGTGCGCATCGCCTGCGCCGCAACCGGTCCGTGGTCACGGGTCATCCGGTCGACGCCCTGCGGCAACAGGGCGGAACACCAGCCACCGTTGCGACCGCTGGCGCCGAACGCCACCGTCTCGGCCTCCACGACGAGGACCTGCAGGGTCGGGTCGCGCCGCAGCAGGTAGTAGGCGGTCCACAGGCCGGTGTACCCCGCGCCCACGACGCACACGTCGACCTCGGTGTCCCCGTCCAGCGGGGCCCGTTCCGGGGCCTCCGGAGCGGTGTCGGCCCAGAGCGAGCGGACCCTCACAGGCGCTTCCCCGCCTCGTCGAGGACCGAGCGCAGGCGCCGCTCGATCTCGTCGAAGTCGCTCGGGCCGATGATCAGCGGGGGCGCCAGCTGGATGACGGGGTCGCCGCGGTCGTCGGCCCGGCAGTAGAGGCCGGCCTCCCACAACGCGGGGGAGATGAACCCCCGCAGCAACCGTTCGGCCTCGGCGTCGTCGAACGTCTCCCGGGTCTGGCGGTCCTTCACCAGTTCGATCCCGTAGAAGAACCCCGCTCCGCGCACGTCCCCCACGATCGGCAGGTCCAGCAGCTTCTCCAGGGTGGAGCGGAAGAGCGGTGCGTTCTCGTGGACGTGCTGGACGAGTCCCTCGCGTTCGAAGATGTCGAGGTTGGCCATCGCGACGGCCGCCGACACCGGGTGCCCACCGAAGGTGTAGCCGTGGGCGAAGCTGTCCTCGTCGCGGCGGAAGGGTTCGAAGATGCGGTCCGAGGCGATGACCGCCCCCAGCGGGGAGTACCCGCTGGTGAGTCCCTTGGCGCAGGTGATCATGTCGGGGACGTAGTCGAAGTCCTTGCAGGCGAACAACTCACCGATGCGGCCGAACGCGCAGATCGTCTCGTCGCTGACCAGCAGGACGTCGTGCTCGTCGCAGATCTCACGCAGCCGCTCGAAGTACCCGGGCGGCGGCGGGAAGCACCCACCGGCGTTCTGCACGGGTTCCACGAACACCGCGGCGACGGTGTCGGGGCCCTCGAACTCGATGGCCTCCCCCACCCGATCGGCGGCCCAGCGCCCGAACGCCTTGGGGTCGTCGCGCAGGTGCTCCGGAGCCCGGTAGGAGTTCGTGTTGGGCACCCGGAAGGTGCCGGGCACCAGGGGTTCGAACTCCGCCTTCACCCCCGGGATCCCCGTGATGGAGAGCGCGCCGTGCGTGGTGCCGTGGTAGGCGATCGAACGGCTGACGACCTTGTGCTTGCCGGGCTTGCCGACGCGTTTGAAGTAGGCCTTGGCCAGTTTCCAGGCCGTCTCGACGGCCTCGCTGCCGGAGGTCGTGAAGAACACCCGGTCGAGGTCGCCGGGTGCCTCGTGGGCCAGGCGCTCGGCGAGGTCGACGGCCGCGGGGTGCGCGTAGGACCACAGCGGGAAGAAGCCCAGCGTCGAGGCCTGCCGGGCGGCGGCCTCGGCGAGTTCGGTGCGCCCGTGCCCGACCTGGACGGTGAACAGCCCGGCGAGGCCGTCGATGTACTCGCGGCCGTGCTGGTCCCAGATCCGCGCGCCCTCGCCGCGGACGATCATCGGGACCTCCTCGCCCCGCTCGTAGGGGGCGTGGCGGGTGAAGTGCATCCACAGGTGGTCGCGGGCGGCGGCGGAGCGCTCCGTGCCGCGCGGGGTCGTCGCGGGGAGGCTGGACATGCCCGGAGACTAGGCGCTCAGCCCGGCTCGGACAAGGGATTCAGTCGTTGAATCGAAGACGAACGACGGATCCCGTCAGCGAGTACCCCAGTTGTAGAGCTGTTTGCGCAGCTTGAGGTAGACGAAGGTCTCCGTCGCGACCACGCCGGGGATGGCCCGGATCCTGGCGTTGATGAGCTCGAGCAGGCCGTCGTCGTCCTCGCAGACGACCTCGACGAGGATGTCGAAGGAGCCGGCCGTCACCACGACGTAGTCGATCTGGGCCAGCTCGGCGAGGCGGTCCGCGACGACGCGGGTGTCCCCCTCGGCGCGGATGCCGATCATCGCCTGCCGGGCGAAACCGACCTGGACCGGGTCGGTGACGGCGACGATCTGCATGACCCCACCGTCGAGGAGGCGCTGCACCCGCTGGCGCACCGCCGCCTCGGACAACCCCACGGCCTTCCCGATCGCTGCGTAGGACATCCGTCCGTCCTCCTGCAGGACCTCGATGATCCGCTTGGAGACGTCGTCGAGAGCGGGGGCGGGAAGGCGGCTGGACACCGGGTGAGTCTACGGGCCACACCCTGCGCGGTCAGGGGTTCCCCCTTGTCCGACCGGCCGGAGAACGGTAGAACTCCCGGGGTGCCGTTCCTCTCGATGAGTTCCCCGGCCGTCGACGACGCTCTGCGCCATGCCGCGAGCACCCCCTTCTGGCTGGACGACCCCGGTCGCCCCGACCCGGAACCCGCCCTGCGCGGGAACTCGACGGCCGAACTCGTCGTCGTCGGCGGCGGCTTCACCGGGCTGTGGACGGCGTTGCGCGCCAAGGAACGCGACCCCGACCGCAACGTGCTGCTCCTGGAGGGGGCGTGGACGGGCTGGGCGGCGTCGGGTCGCAACGGCGGGTTCGTCTCGGCGAGCCTCACCCACGGGCGCAGCAACGGGGAACTCCACCTGCCCGACGAGGTGGACCGGCTCGACGAACTCGGGATCGCGAACCTCGACGCCCTCGGCAAGTCCGTCGCGCAGTACGGCTGGGTCTGCGACTACGAACGCACGGGCGGCCTGTCGGTGGCGACCGAGCCGTACCAGGTCGACGAGCTGCGGGGGCAGGACGGTTTCCTGGACACCGCGGCCGTCCGGGACCAGGTGAACTCCCCCACCTACCTGGCCGGGGTCTGGACCCCCGAGGACACCGCCCTGGTGAACCCAGCCCGCCTGGTCTGGGAGATGAAGCGGACCTGCCTCGACCTCGGGGTCCGGATCGCCGAGAACACCCCGGTGCGGGCGATCCGCTCGAACCGGTCGGGGGTGTCGGTGCAGACGACGTCGGGAACCGTGCGGGCTCGCCGGGTGGCGTTGGCCACCAACGTCTTCCCGGCCCTGCTCCGGCGCTACCGGCTGCACACCATCCCGGTCTACGACTACGCCCTGGTCACCGAACCCCTCTCCACCGCCCAGCTCGCGGAGATCGGCTGGCAGAACCGGCAGGGCATCGACGACCTCGGCAACCGGTTCCACTACTACCGGTTGACCGCCGACGACCGCATCCTGTTCGGCGGTTTCGACGCCGTCTACCACTACGGAAGGTCGCTGTCCTCGGAGCACGACCAGAACCCGGAGTCGTTCCGGACGCTGGCCTCGCACTTCCAGCAGACGTTCCCGCAGCTCGAGGGGCTGGGGTTCACCCACGCCTGGGGTGGGGCGATCGACACCTGCACGCGGTTCTTCCCGTTCTTCGGCACGGCCCACGACGGCCGCGTCGCGCACGTCGCCGGCTACACGGGCCTCGGGGTCGGCATGACGCGGTTCGCCGCGGACGTCCTGCTCGACCTGCTCGCCGCCGACGAGCAGGGCCCCACCGAGCTCACCGAGCTCGAACTCGTCCGGCGCACCCCCGTCCCGTTCCCGCCGGAACCCCTCGCCTGGGCCGGGGTGGAGGCGACGACCCTGTCGTTGGCCCACGCCGACCGGCACGAGGGCCACCGCAACGTGTGGTTGCGGGCCCTCGACCGGTTCGGTCTCGGCTTCGACTCCTGAACCCCGACGGCTCAGGGTTTGCCGGTGGCGGGCGGGTGGCAGTGGCCGGACGGGCTCCGCGGCAGGTCGAGGGCGGGGTTGCGGTCGAAGAACCCCGACGGGGTCAGCGAGAACGAGACGACGTCGACGGGCATGACCGGCCAGTCCTCGGGACGGGGGACGTGGTGGATGCCGAAGACGTGCCAGAGCACGACGTCGGTGTCCACCAGCGGTTCGTCGTCGGCGGTCCAGCGGGTCATCCCGAGGTCCTCGGAACTCTGCGTCGGGTGGTCACCGGCCGGCCACAGCTCGTCGTCGTGGTGGCGGGTGACCCACACGTCGTGCCCGATGACGGGGGCCCGCAGGAACTGCGGCGCATCGGGTGCGAACAGGTGCGGCAACGCGTTCGGGGTGTGCAGGGCGTAGGCCGTCGGGGTCCCCAGGGAGTTCCGCCGGTCGGAGCTCACGACCTTCCAGACCCGCTGGCGCTGCCAGTCGACGTCGCGGCCCGCCTCGCGCTCGGAACGGACCGGCGTCGCGGTCGTCGCGAGCGCGAGCCCGTGCGGGTTGTCCGGACCGGTCGCCACGACGTGGGTGTCGACCTCGTGCACCGTGTTCCGCTGGCCGTCGACGTCGAGGTCGAGGCGGGCGACGAGGAAGTGCTGGTGGATCGGGGCGTAGGTCCGCTGGTCGACGAGGGTTCCCGTCGACGGGGTGGCGGCCCCCTCCGGCAACGGCGTCGTCACCATGATCCCGGTCGCGCGCACCTCGCACTCGATCGTGCCGTCGAGGTAGAGCCGCCAGTAGACGAGGTACTCGTAGTTCGCGACCGTCGCGTGGAAGGAGACGACCATCCGTCGCGACCGGCGGACCTCCGCGCCGGCGTTCTCGTCGACGTGCTTCCACAGGACGCCGTCGTCCTCCTCGTGCAGGCAGATCGCCTGCGGCACGGAGTACGGCTCGCCCCGGGAGTCGGAGAGGACCGCGTCGAGGTAGCGGATCTCCCCGAGGCAGTCGCAGCCCAGTTCGAGCGAGGTCGTCATGTACCCGAGGCCCCACTCGCCGATGTCGTAGGCCGTGCGGCGGCGGTGGTCGAAGCTCGCGTCGCGGTAGGGCACGACCATCTCGGCGAAGGACAGGCGGTAGCCGATCTCGCGTCGCCCGCTGCCGTCGTCCCAGGCGAGCTGGTGCAGGACGAGACCCTCGCGGTGGGTGAAGCCGAGCCGCAACGACCACTGCGCCCAGCGGAGCTCCCCGTCGTCGGAGATCGTGAACGACGGGCCGTCCGGCTGAGTGATCTCCAGGGGCTGCAACGGTTCCCGCGGGACGAGCCCGGGGACGAGTTCGGGCACGTACTCCCCCATCACGGGGGCGGGGGCGGCGGCGACGTCCTCGTCGACGGACAGCAGTTCGAACGTGTTCACGTCGACGACGAACTTGAGCCCGCTCACGGGGTGGGCGTAGGGGTTCCCGTTCGGGGTCTCGCGCACCCAGACGTCGACCCACCCGAGGCGGCGGTCGCGCCACTGCGGGGGCATGACGGCCGCACCGTAGGTCCAGGTGTCGAGCAGGACCAGGGACAGGTCGGTGATGCCCCGCGCCGCGAGCGCCGCGACCACGCGGGGTTCCGCGATGAGCGCCTCCGCGACCTCGTGGAACTCGTCGAGGGTGAAGTTCGGCGTGATCCCGGGCAGGTGCTCGAACCGCTCGACCACCCCGCCCTCGAGCTCGACCAGCACGTCGTAGGTGCGGTTGTCGGCGCGGTCCCAGACCGTGGAGCGCGCCCGCCGCTCGACGGGGTCACCGGGCTCCCAGGCCAGCACCCGTTCCTTCGGCGGTTCCGCCAGCACGACCCCGGCGAAGCGCATCGAGGGGGTCAGGCGGTTCTCGGCGCGGAGCACGTCGAGGTTGCGGCGGAACTCCTCCTCGCGGAGGGGGGTGAGCGGGTGCGCAGGCACGTCGGGGTCCTCCTGGGCGGGGCGTCGGAGCCACAGTGTGACCGCATCCCGCACCCCCTACAAGCTCGACCGGCGTTCTCCGTCGCGTGCCTCCCGGTTCACCACGGATTCCGTGGTGAGACCCTCTGGGACTGCTAGTGTCTCCGGGTTCTCGACCCTGAAAGCCCGCAAGGAGCCCCCGTGGCAGCAACCGACCACCCCACCGCCGCACCCTCCGGGAAGGGCCTGCAGTCCGGCGCCCTGGGGTTGTGGGGCAACACCGTCATCGGCCTCGGCGCGACGGCACCGGCCTACAGCCTGGCGGCGACGCTGGGGTACGTGGTGCTCGCGGTGCACGACAAGGCCCCGGCGATGTTCCTGGTCGCGTTCGTCCCGATGCTGCTGGTCGCGATCGCCTACCGCGAACTGAACCGCGCCGCTCCGGACTGCGGGACGACCTTCACCTGGGGCACCAAGGCGTTCGGGCCGTGGGTCGGGTGGATGGGCGGCTGGGGGGTCGCGGTGTCCGCGATCATCGTGCTCGCCAACGTCGCGGAGATCTCGGCGGTCTACACGCTGCGACTGCTCGGCCTGGACGCCGCAGCGGAGAACCTCCTCGTCCGGGTCGGCCTCGGCCTGGTGTTCATCGTCGGGATGACCTGGGTCAGCTACCGCGGGATCACCATCTCCGAGCGGATCCAGAACGTGCTGATCCTGGTGCAGTTCGCGGTGCTGGGGATCATCTCGATCGGCGCCCTGTACCTGGTCTACTCCGGCGGGGCCGGCGCCCAGGCGGTGCACCCGTCGTGGGACTGGTTCAGCCCCTTCGGCGTGAGCGGTTCGGCGCTGGCCGAAGCCGTGATCCTCTGCATCTTCATCTACTGGGGCTGGGACGCCTGCCTCGCGGTGAGCGAGGAGACGAAGGACGCCGACCGGACCCCCGGGCGGGCGGCGCTGCTCGCGACGGTCATCCTCGTCGTGACCTACGTCCTGGTGGCCGTGGCGGTGCAGGCCTACGCCGGTTTCGGGACGAGCGGCATCGGGCTGGCCAACGAGGAGAACGCCGACGACGTCCTCACCCTGCTCGGCGATCCGGTCGGCGGGGCGGTGATGTCGGGGTTGCTGTTGTTCACGGTCGCGATCTCGGCGGCCTCCTCGACCCAGACGACCATCCTGCCGACGGCGCGGGGCACCCTGTCGATGGCGGTCTACGGCGCTCTGCCGCAACGGTTCGCGAAGGTGCACCCGAAGTTCAGGACGCCGTCCTTCGGGACGGTGGTGATGGGCGCCGCGGCCGTCGCGTTCTACCTCGTCCTCAGCCTGGTGAGCCAGAACGCCCTGCAGGACTCGATCGCCTCGCTGGGGCTGGCCGTCGCGTTCTACTACGGCATCACGGCGTTCGCGTGCGTCTGGTACTTCCGCCGCACCCTGAACCGGTCCGCCCGGGACTTCCTGCTGCGGGGTCTGCTGCCCGCGCTCGGCGGGATCGCGATGCTCTGGGCCTTCGTCCAGAGCTGCGTGGACATGCTCGCCCCGGACTACGGCTACACCACGTTCGGTCCCCTCGGCGGGGTGTTCGTCATCGGCGTCGGGATGCTCGTGCTGGGCGTCCCGCTGATGCTGCTCTGCGCGACCCGCCTGCGGGCGTTCTTCCGCGGCGAGACCCTCGACGCGGACACCCCGATCCTGGTGCCGGAGACCGGCGAGCCCCCCATCGGCGGCCTCTGAGTCAGAGGACGCGCTGGAGGGTCAGGTCGGCGTCGAGGACGACGGCGCCACCCCGCGCGCCGGGCTCCAGGTGCCCGACGTCGGTGCGGCCCAGCACCAGGGCGGGGGTGGAGGTGAGGGCGGCGAGGGCGTCGTCCAGGTCGATCCCCGCGGTGAGCACGGCGAAGCGGAGCGCGCGGTCGAGGGTCAGGGTGCTGCCGGCGATCGAGCCGCCCTCGACGAGGCGGGCGACCCCGTCGACGACGTCGACCTCCAGGTCCCCCAGCAGGTAGCGACCGTCCGCGGAACCCGTCGCGGCCATGGCGTCGGTGACCAGGGCGACACGACCCCGGCCGGCCCGGTGCGCGGCGAGCGACACCACGAGCGGGTCGAGGTGCACCCCGTCGGCGATGAGTTCGACGGTGACGCGGTCGTCGTCCAGCAGCGCCCCGACCGCTCCGGGGGCCCGGTGGTGCAGGGGCGGCATCGCGTTGAAGAGGTGCGTGGCGAGGCTGACCCCGGCGTCGACGGCCCGTCGCGCCGTGGCGGCGTCGGCGTCGGTGTGGCCGATGGCCGCGACCGCTCCGGCCGCGACGATCCGTTCCACGGCAGCCAGTCCACCCGGCAGTTCGGGGGCGAGGGTGACGACGCGGACCAGCCCCGTGCCGAGCAGGCGGTCCAGGTCGACCGGATCGGGCTCCCGCAGCAGCGACGGGTCGTGCGCCCCCTGGTGCAGCGGGCTGAGCCACGGCCCCTCGAGGTGGACCCCGGCCAGCACCCCGTCGGTGACGAGGTCCGCGTAGGCGTCGAGGGTGGCGGCCAGGTCGTCGACCGGGCGGGTCACGAGGCTGGCGACCAGCGTCGTGGTGCCGTGCGCGCGGTGCACGGCGGCGACGGTGCGGGCGTCCTCGAGCGAACCCCCGAAGCTCGCCCCGCCCCCGCCGTGGCAGTGGACGTCGACGAAACCGGGGACGACGTGCGCGCCGGTGACGACCTCGTCCGCCGCGGGCGCGGGACCCGTCCCGACCGCCACGACCTCCCCCGCCCGCAGCAGCACCCACCCGTCGGGGACGACCCGTCCCCCGGTGTGGACCGTCCCCCGCGCGAGGACGGTGCTCACCGGGTCTCCGTCACCTTGCGCAGCCCGCGCGGCGCGTCCGGGTCGAGACCGCGCGCGACCGCCATCTCGAGCGCGAGGCGTTGCAGCGGAACGATCTGCACCACGGGAGCGAGGTCCTCGGGCATCCCGGTCGGCAGGTCGAGCCGGACGGTCGCGTCCGGGGCACGGCCGGCAGGGGCGACCGCGCAGACGTCGGCGCCCCGGTCCTTCAGGGCGTCGAGGACCGGCGCCATGGCGTCCCCGCCGGGACCTTCGGCCACGATCGCGATGACGGGCCGGTCCGCGTCGACCATCGCCAGCGGGCCGTGCATGAGGTCGGCGGCGGAGAACGCCTGGGCGGAGAGGTAGCTGGTCTCCATGAGCTTCAGCGCGGCCTCGCGCGCCGTCGGGTAGGAGTACCCGCGGGCGGTGACCACGAGCCGGTCGACGAAGCGGTAGCGCGCGGCGACCTCGGGCACGTCCGGGCTGGAGACGGCCCGTTCCAGGAACTGCGGCAGCGCCTTCGCGGGCGTGAGGTCGCCCCCGCGCCAGGTCGTGATCAGCAGCCACAGCGTGAGGAGCTGGGCGGTGTAGCTCTTGGTGGCGGCGACGGCGAGTTCCGGTCCGGCGTGGACGTCGAGGTGGTGCTCGGCGGCCGCGGCCAGCGGGGAGGACGGGTTGTTGGTGACGGCGAGGGTGATCGCCCCGGCCCGGCGGGCCGCGGCGGTCGACTCGACGAGGTCCGGTGACCCGCCGGACTGGCTGACGCTGATCCACAGCACCCCGCGCAGGTCGGGGGTCGCGCCGTAGACGGTGAGCGTCGAGGTGGAGGTCAGCCCGCAGGGCAGCCCGAGCCCGACCTCGACGAGGTACTTCGCGTAGAGGGCGGCGTGGTCGCTGGTGCCGCGCGCGGTCAGCAGCACGGCGCGGGGAGCCGCCTCGCGGATGAGGCCCGCGATGCGCGCGACCTCCCCCGTCGCGCTGGAGAGGATCCGGTCGGCGACGGCCGGCTGTTCGGCGATCTCGGATCGGACGAGGTGTCCCCGGGGGGTGCTCACGCGCTGCTCCAGTTCCGTGGTGCTGACGATGAAGGAAGTTGACACAACCGTAGCCGTTGGTGAAAGTCATCGCCAGACCCCTCTGGACGGAGCTTCGTGACCGACCCCGCGCACGACCCCGCGCACGACCCGGCGACGCTGCACGCTCGTCTGCTCTCCGCGCTGCCCTCGGCGACGGCGTCCGCGGCGCGCGTCCTGCGGGAAGTGCTCGACGACCCCGCGGGCGCCGCCCAGCTGACCGTCACCGAACTCGCCCGGCGGGCCACCACGAGCGAGGCGACCGTGGTGCGTACCGCGCGGTCCCTGGGTTTCGCCGGCTACCCGCAGCTGCGCCTCGCCCTCGCCGCGTCCGGCGCCGCCCACGAACCCGCCGCACTGCTGACCGGTTCGATCGAGGACTCCGCTGACCTCGCCACCGTCGTCGCGACGCTGGCCGCCGTCGAGACCGAGGCGATCACGGCGACCGCCCGCACGCTGGACGTCGTCGCCCTCGCCGCGGCCGCCGACGCGGTCCACACCGCGCGGGTCGTCGACTGCTACGGCATCGGCGCCTCGGGCCTGCTGGCCGCGGACTTCGACCACAAGGCCGCCCGGGTCGGTCTGCTCACCCGGCTGCGCACCGAGGGGCACGGCGCCCTCGTCAGTTCCGCCCTGCTGGAACCCGGCGACACGGCCCTCGTCGTCAGCCACTCGGGGCGGACGGTCGACGTCGTGACCGCCGCCCGGCAGGCCCGGGACCGGGGAGCCACCGTCGTCGCGGTGACGAGTTCGGCGGGTTCGCCGTTGGCCGGGTGCGCGGACCACACGCTGGTCGCGACCGGGCGGGAGACGGCCTACCGCGCGGGGGCGATGGCGAGCCGCGCGAGTTCCCTGCTCGTCCTCGACTGCCTGTACGTGGCGGTCGTGCAGCGACGCGGGAGTTCCGCCACCGCTGCGCTGCAACGGACCTACCGCGCCGTCGAAGGACCGCGGTCGGTCGAGGGCGGGCGACCGGTCCGTCGCCGGTAGGCGGCGCTGAGGCTGAACGCGTCGGCGTAGCCGACCTCGCGGGCGATGGCGGCGATCGTCCGGTCGCTGGTCCGCAGCAGTTCCGCGGCGAGGTCGAGGCGGTGGGCCCGGAGGTAGGCGATCACCGGCTCTCCGGTGAGGCCGTGGAAACGCCGCGCGAGGGACGCCCGGGAGACGCCCACCCGGCCCGCGAGCTCCCCGACCGTCCACGGCCGGGCGGGATCGCCGTGCAGGAGTTCCAGCACCGGACCCACCACGGGATCGGCCACCGCCGCCAGCCACCCGGTGTCGTCGCGCGACCGGAGCACCGTGATGACGAGGAGGTCCACGAGACGGTCGAGGACGGCGTGCTGCCACGCCCCTTCCCGCACCGACTCCGTGGTCAGGAGTTCCCGCAACGCCGGTGGTGCGGGAGCCCGCACGACCGCGGGGAGGGCGGCGAGGACACGCCGATCGAGGACGTCACCCGCCGGGTGGGTGGCGTGGACGACGAGGGTCTCCGCCCCCAGCGCGCTCCCGTAGCTGCGGGCCTGGTGCAGGCGCCACCGGTCGCCCGCCGCGACCGTGGGTTCAGCGGGTTCCCGACTCCGCCCCGGACCCTCGACGACGACCCCGGGCGGGGTTCCCCGGGCGTCCCGGAGTTCGTGCGGGCCGCGGACGAGCAGCACGTCACCCGGTTCGACGACCTCCCCGGCGCACCCGGCCGCACCGCGGACGAGCACGTGGACGGTCAGTCCCGCGTCGCCGACGAACCGCATCCCCCACGGTTCCGCCAGGTAGGAGAGCGAGACGTGCGTGCGGGCCCTCCCGCCGAGCAGATCGCCGAGCACCCCTGCACCGTAGACGCCGGAACATGCCCGTGAGCACCGGGAACCTGTTGCTCCGTCCCGGGGAGAGGTGGACTGGGTCCCGGGACCCTGAGGAGGAAACGATGCTGATCGTCCTGTCCGGACTGCCCGGCAGCGGGAAGACGACCGTGGCCCGGGCACTGACCGCCCGCGCGGGTGTGGTGCACCTGCGGATGGACACCGTGGAGCAGGCCCTGGTCGACTCCGGCCGCGAGACCCACCCCGTGAGCCCCGCCGGGTACTACGTCCTGCGCGCGTTGGCGGGCGACCTGCTGCGCCAGGGACACACCGTGGTCGCCGACAGCGTGAACCCGCTGACGGTCACGCGGGAGATGTGGCGACGGGTCGCGCGGGAGGCCGACGTGGGGTTCCGCGAGGTCGAGGTCGTGTGTTCCGACGTCGCGCTGCACGAGCGGCGGGTGCGCGAGCGCGTCGGTGACGTCGAGGGGTTGCCGCTGCCCACCTGGGAGGACGTGCAAGCCGTGGAGTTCGAGCCGTGGGACGGGGACCGGCTGGTCGTCGACACCGCGACGGAGGCGGTCGCCGCGGCCGTCGAACGCGTGCTCGAGGGGCCGGCCCGACCGTGACGGGTGGAGGAACGTCTCCCGTCCTCAGGGGCGGAAGACCATCAGGAGGGTCTCGCGTCCCTCGTCCTCACCGCGCTCCCCCGTGGGCACGAAACCCGCCCGCTGCCAGGCGGCGATCGCCCGGGCGTTGTCCACCCCGGGGTCGACGGTGAGGGTTCCCCAGCCGGAACGGGTCAGCTCCTCGGCCAGGGCCCGGGCGACCCGGGGGCCCGTCCTCCGACCCTGCGCGTGCGCGGCCAGGAACATGTCGAGGCCGGTGCTGCCGTCGGGGTCGCGCCAGGCCTGCAGCAACCCGACCGGCTCGCCGTCCCGGAGCACGAGGTGGACGACGACGTCGGGGGCGCGCGCTCCGGTGTACTTGCGCTGGACCTCCGCGAGCGGCACCGGTTCGCCGCCCCACCAGCGGTGGACACGGGGGTCGGCCAACCACCCGGTGATGAGTTCGGCGTCCTCGGACGTGCTGAGTCGCAACCCCTCGTCACCCACGAGCAGCGACTCCGGGTACGGCCGGTGCGGGGACGGGTCCGCGGGGCTCGGTGCCCGGCCGGTCCCCCGTTCCTCACCAGGTCGCAACGGCGTGCCGTTCCACGTGCTCCAGGTCCAGGTCGTCGCCGAGGCCAGGGGTTTCGGGCATGGCCACGGACCCGTCGGCGTCCATCGGGTCCACGATCGAGTTCAGGTGCGGTGGGACCCAGTCGTAGTCCAGGTGCGGGTGCAGCAACCCGCGCTCGTACCAGCGACCGTTTCCCATCGCGCCGAGCAGGGCCAGGTTCGCCGATCCCGGCCCGTGGATCTCGCAGTCCATCCCGAACGCCTCGGCGACGTGCACGGCCTTCATCGCCGCACCGATGCCGGCCCCGTTGGAGGCCCCCACCCGGAGGATGTCGCACGCTCCGGCGACCGCCCACTCCGCACGGACGTGGAACGTCCCGAACGCCGTCTCGGGCCCGACGACCGGGATCTCCAACTGGTCGGCGAGCCAGCGGTAGGACTGCATCGAGGACTCCTCCATGGGTTCCTCGTACCAGGCGAAACCCAGCTCCTGGATCGCCCGGCCCAGGGTGAGCGCCTCCACCCGGGAGTACCAGTGGTTCGCGTCGAGCATCAGGGGGACGTCCGGCCCGACCGCCTCGCGGACGGCCGTGCAGGCGGCGATGTCCCGCCGGACGTCGGGGGCCCCGGGGACGGGCGGCATCCAGGTGTGGAGTTTGATCGCCGGGTACCCCTGGTCCAGGAGCTGCACCGCGAACTCCCCGTACTCCTGCGGGGAACTCAGCCCGCCGGGGACGTCGTCGCCGCACATCGTGCTGCCGTAGGCGGGAACCCGGTCGCGGACCCCGCCGAGCAACCGCCACACCGGCATCCCGGTCCGCCGTCCGAGCAGGTCCCACAACGCCTGGTCGACGGTGCTGAGCGTCCGGTCCAGCAGTGCGCCGTGGGTGCCGCGTCGACGTTTCGCCAGCTCGTACCAGAGCCGGTCCCGCTGGTACGGATCGGCCCCGAGCAGGACGGGCCGGACGTGCTGCTCGACCAGGGAACGTTCGACGGCAAAGGAAGGAGCTGCGAGACAACGGCCTTCGACCCCGTCGCTGTCCCGGACCGTCAGCAGCGCGGCCGTCGTGGTGTGCCCGGGGCCCGGGTGGGCGTGACCGTCGCTGTCGACGTGCAGCCGGGTCTCGGTCTCGAAGACCCGGACCGAGACGTCGGTGATGCTCGTGGGCACGGGTGCCTGCCTCCTCGCAGCGTGTGCGACCGACCCTAGGCAGCGCGCGGAGGGGTGTCAACGAAACCCCCTCCGCGCAACTCCCCGTCGACCGGGACCCGCTCAGGGCAGGGTGAGGACGACCGGTCCGTCGGAGGTGATCGCCACGGTGTGCTCCTCGTGCGCCCCGGAACTCCCGTCGACGCTGCGCATCGTCCACCCGTCGTCGTCGGTCGTGAACTCGGGGCTCCCACCGGCCATGAACCAGGGTTCGATGGCGACGACCAGCCCGGGCTTGAGGACGAGCCCGCGACCGGCGCGGCCGTCGTTGGGGACCGAGGGGTCCTCGTGCATCGTGTGCCCGACGCCGTGACCACCGAAGGTGGTGTTGACCCCGCACCCGTGCGCCCGGCCGACGGCACCGATCGCGGCGGAGACGTCACCGATCCGGTTCCCGACGACGGCGGCGGCGATCCCGGCCGCGAGCGCCTCCCTGGTCGCCGCGACGAGTTCCGCGTCACCGGGGCGGGGAGTGCCGACGCTGAAGGTCGTGGCGGAGTCACCGGCCCAGCCGCCGAGGACCGCACCGCAGTCGACGCTCAGCAGGTCACCGTCGCGCAGGACGTAGCGGCCGGGGATCCCGTGCAGCACGGCGTCGTTCACCGAGGCGCAGATGACCCCGGGGAAGGGCGAGTCGGCGAATCCGGGCTGGTAGCCGAGGAACGGGGAGGTCGCCCCGGCCCCGAAGATCACCTCACGGGCGACGGCGTCGAGTTCGTCGAGGCGCATCCCGACGGCCGCGTGCTCCCTCACCGCGGCCAGGGCCGCGCCGACGACCCGACCGGCGGCCCGCATCCCCTCGATCTCGCGGGGTGTCTTCAGCTCGACCACGTCGACCTCCTGCTCGTCACGGACTTGGTATTCCTATCCCGGTATTAGTATCACTCCATGGTCCGTCCGCCGCTGCCCGAGGAAGTCCGCGCCCGAGGTCGTCTCCTGGGCGAACTGCTCCGCTCCGCGCGCGGCGAGCGCACCGTCCCGCAGATCTCCGCCGCCTCCGGCGTCCCGGCCGAGACGCTGCGCAAGATCGAGTCCGGCCGCATCCCGACCCCCGCGTTCTTCACCGTCGTGGCCCTCGCGAACGCCCTGGACCTGCCTCTAGCGGACCTCGTGACCCACTGCGCCGCACCGGCATCCCGGACGGAGGGGGTCGCGTGAAGCTGTTCACCGACGAGGGGTCCCGGCGCGCCGTCGCGACCGACCGCTCCGGCCACCTGCCGGCGACGTTGCCCGACGGGGTCGTGCGCGCGGCCACCGTCGACGACGTCGTCGAGACCCTCCGCTGGGCCACCGAGCACCGCACCCCGGTCGTCACCCGGGGCGCCGGGACGGGCCTCGCCGCCGGGTCGAGCGCCCAGGCGGGCGAGATCGTCCTGGACCTGTCGGGGATGGACCGCATCGTCGGGATCCGCCCCGACGACCAGGTCGCCGTCGTCGAACCCGGCGTCCTCACCGCCGACCTGGACGCCGCGGCCGGCGAGCACGGGCTGTTCTACGCGCCTGACCCGGCCAGTTCCGCGATCTCCTCGATCGGCGGGAACATCGCCACCAACGCGGGCGGTCTGCGCTGCGCGAAGTACGGCGTGACCCGCGACGCCGTCCTCGGTCTGGACCTGGTGCTCGCCGACGGCCGGAAGGTCTCGACGGGGCGCCAGACCGTCAAGGGCGTCGCCGGCTACGACCTCACCAGCCTCGTCGTGGGTTCGGAGGGGACCCTCGCCGTCGTCGTGGGCGCGACCCTGCGGTTGCGGCCGCGACCGGCCGCGATCGCCACGCTGGCGGCGCACTTCGACGACCTCGTGGCCGCGGCGGCCGCCGCCTCGGCGATCACGACGGCCCGCCTGCAACCCTCCGTCCTGGAACTCGTGGACAGCGTCACCCTCGAGGCCGTCGACGCGGCCCGGGGTTCCTCGTTGCGCGCCCTGGGTGCCGCCGTCCTCGTCGTGCAGTGCGACGGCCTCAGCGCTCAGGCCGAGATCGACGCCGTCGCCGCGGTCGTGGCGCCGTTCGCGTCGTCGTGGCGTTCGACGAGCGACCCCGTCGAGGCCGAGGAACTGCTGGCCGCCCGCCGGGCGGGACTGCCGGCCCTGGAACGCACGGGCGACGTGTTCATCGAGGACGTCGCCGTGCCGCGGTCGCAGCTGGCCGCGGCCGTCGCGGGCATCCAGGAGATCTCCGCCCGCACCGGGGTGCGGATCGCGACGATCGCCCACGCCGGCGACGGGAACCTGCACCCGATCATCGTCGTGGAACGCGGCGGGACGGTCACGGAGGGCCCGCCCTGGGACGCGGCCTGCGCGGTGTTCGACCTCGCCCTGGCCCTCGGCGGGACCCTCACGGGTGAGCACGGCGTCGGGTTGCTGAAACGCACCTGGTTGCGGCGGGAACTCGGCGACGACTCGCTCTCGTTGCAGCGCAGCATCAAGGCGGTGTTCGACCCGCTGGGGATCCTCAACCCCGGCAAGGCCGTCTGATCACCGCGGGGCAGCGCGGAGGGCGTCGACGAGCAGGTCGAGCAGGCGGACGGGTTGTCCTGGCGGCCCGCCGGCGGTGGAGAGGAACACCCCGAGCAGCATCGCGGCCACGTCGTCGGGTTCGACGTCGGCGCGCAACGTCCCGGTCCTCGCCCCCTCCGCGAGGAACGTCGCCAGGACCGCGGTGATGCGTTCCCGCGTCGCCGGAGTGGTGATCCGACCCGAGGCCCAGCCGGCCCGCAACGTGTCCATCATCGCGCGCTTGGTGGCGACGAACTCGGCGTAGCGGGCCAGCCAGGCCCGCAGGGCGAGGTCCGGCGGAAGCTCGGCCAGCACCCCGGACGCGGCCTCGACGACGCCGTCGAGCTCTGCGCCGTAGACGGCTTCCACCAGCGCGTCCCGGGTCGGGAAGTGCCGGTAGAGCGTCCCGATCCCGACCCCGGCGTCACGGGCGATGGTCTCGAGCGCGACGGCCTCGCCACCGGCGAAGGCCGCCCGGGCGGCGCTCAGCAGCAGCTCGCGGTTGCGGGCTACGTCGGCGCGTGGACGACGGGGAGCGACAGACAAAGCGGAGGTTCCTCCGTTTCAGTGCTAACGTCGTCGATACGGAGGCTCCTCCGCTTCAACCCATCATCCCACGTCGAGAGGGATCCCACGATGACCAGCACCGCCACGCTCGCGGGCCGCACCGTCCACCGCATCGGCTACGGCGCCATGCAGCTGGAACGGCTCCACACCGACCGCGAAGCCGCGATCACCCTGCTGCGCCACGCCTTCGACCGCGGCGTCGACCACGTCGACACGGCGCAGTTCTACGGCGACGGTTTCGTCAACGGCGTGCTGCGCGACGCACTGCGCCGCGACGACGACGTCCTGGTCGCGACCAAGGTCGGCGGCGAACCGAACCCCACCGGCCCGGTCCCGTTGCGACTGGCCCAGCGTCCCGAGCAGCTCCGGGCGAGCGTCGAGGCGAACCTGACGAGCCTCCGCCTCGACCGGCTGCCCCTGGTGAACCTGCGCCGGGCCGAGGTCGGACCGGGTCTGATCGCGGAAGGTGACCAGGTCGTCGACCTCGACGACCAGCTCGCCGTCCTGACGGAACTGCGGGACGCCGGGAAGGTCGGGGCGATCGGCCTGAGCAACGTCACCCTGTCCGACCTGCGACGGGCACTGCCCGTCGGGATCGCCTGCGTGCAGAACTCCTACAGCCTGGTGAGCCGCGACAGCGAGGACCTCCTCGACCTCTGCACGACGGAGGACATCGCCTGGGTGCCGTACTTCCCGCTCGGCGGGGCGTTCCCGGGCCTGCCGAAGGTGACCGACGAACCCGCGGTTCGGGCTGCGGCGCAGGCCCTCGGGGTCACCCCCGCGCAGGTCGGTCTCGCATGGCTGCTGGCCCACGCCGCCACCACCCACCTCATCCCGGGCACGGCGGACCTCGCCCACCTCGAGGCGAACCTCGCCGTCGGCGGGATCACGCTGGACGCCGCGACCCTGGCCGCGCTCGACGCGGTCCCGTCCCGCTCCGGGAACATCACCACCCAGTGAGACGCCCCGCCCTCCGGCCGGGTGATGTTTGCATGAACATGCACTCCGGTGCATAATGTTCCGCATGTCCAAGGTGCTCACGTCCCTGCCCGCCGGCGAACGCGTCGGCATCGCCTTCTCGGGCGGTCTCGACACGTCGGTGGCCGTCGCGTGGATGCGCGAGAAGGGCGCGGTGCCCTGCACCTACACCGCCGACATCGGGCAGTACGACGAACCCGACATCGACTCCGTGCCGGGACGGGCCTCGGCCTACGGCGCCGAGCTCGCGCGCCTCGTCGACTGCCGGGCCGCGCTGGTCGAGGAGGGCCTCGCCGCCCTGACCACCGGTGCCTTCCACATCCGTTCCGGCGGCCGCAGCTACTTCAACACCACCCCGCTGGGCCGGGCCGTCACCGGCACGCTGCTGGTGCGCGCGATGCTCGCGGACGACGTCCAGATCTGGGGCGACGGCTCCACCTACAAGGGCAACGACATCGAGCGGTTCTACCGCTACGGCCTGCTCGCCAACCCCTCGCTGCGGATCTACAAGCCGTGGCTGGACGCCGACTTCGTCACCGAGCTCGGTGGGCGCAAGGAGATGTCGGAGTGGCTGCAGGCCCGCGACCTCCCCTACCGCGCGAGCACCGAGAAGGCGTACTCCACCGACGCGAACATCTGGGGCGCCACCCACGAGGCCAAGCGCCTCGAGCACCTCGACGTCGGCGTCGAACTGGTCGAACCCATCATGGGCGTCCGGTTCTGGGACCCCGCCGTCGAGATCGCGACCGAGGACGTGACGATCGGCTTCGAACAGGGCCGTCCCGTCTCGATCAACGGTGAGACGTTCGAGAACGCCGTGGACCTCGTCCTGGCCGCGAACGCCATCGGCGGTCGGCACGGGCTCGGCATGTCCGACCAGATCGAGAACCGGATCATCGAGGCCAAGTCCCGCGGGATCTACGAGGCGCCGGGCATGGCCCTGCTGCACGCGGCCTACGAACGCCTCGTCAACGCCGTCCACAACGAGGACACCGTCGCGAGCTACCACAACGAGGGTCGTCGCCTCGGTCGCCTCATGTACGAGGGCCGCTGGCTGGACCCGCAGGCGCTCATGCTGAGGGAGTCGCTGCAGCGCTGGGTCGGCAACGCCGTCACCGGTTCCGTCAGCCTGCGGCTGCGCCGCGGCGAGGACTACTCGATCCTCGACACCCAGGGTCCGGCCTTCAGCTACCACCCGGACAAGCTGTCGATGGAACGCACCGAGGACTCCGCCTTCGGTCCCGTCGACCGCATCGGGCAGCTGACCATGCGCAACCTCGACATCGCCGACTCCCGCGCCAAGCTCGAGCAGTACGCGGGCATGGGCATGGTCGGCAGTTCCCAGGTCAGCCTCATCGGGGCCCTGGAGGCCGGTGGCGCGGAGGCGATCGCGTCCCGCGGCACGGGCAGCGGCGACGAGCTCCTCGACCGGGCGGCCATGGAGGCCGGCACCGACTGACCGGCACCGACCGACCGTCACCGACCGACCGTCACCGACCGACCGGCACCGACTGACCGGCACCGGGGGTCAGGCCGTCACGGCGCGACGGTCACCGGTTCGGCGTCGCAGATGCGCAGGAGCTCGGAGTACGTCGTCGGGAAGACCGTGTGCGGGGTTCCCGCAGCGGCCCAGACGACGTCGTAGCGCAGCAGGTCGACGTCGATCACCGTCCGCAGGTGGGCCGGGTGCCCGAGCGGTGCGACCCCGCCGATGGGCTGCCCCGTCGCGGCCCGGACCGTCGCCGCGTTCGGGCGGGTCAGCTTCTCCACCCCGAGGGCGGCCGCGGTGTGCTCCGGGTCCACGCGGTGCCCACCGCTGGTGAGGACGAGGACCGGCTCACCGTCGGCGAGGAACACCAGGCTGTTGGCGATCGCCCCCACCGAACACCCCAGGGCACCGGCGGCGTCGGCGGCCGTGCGGGCCGACGTCGTCAGTTCCACGACCTCACCACCCGCTCCGGCCTCGTGCAGGGCTTGCGACACGACTTCGGCGTTGCGGTGCACGCGAACTCCCGGGATCGGGTGGAGCTACGAGGTGTCCTGGCGATCCTCGCCCCGGACCGCCGGGGAGAGCAAGCCGCTGCGCAGCCCGATCGACACCGCTTCGGCACGGGAGGACGCCCCGAGTTTGGCGAAGATGCGGGAGACGTGCACGCTGGCGGTCTTCTCGGCCATGAACAACTCCTCCCCCACCTGCCGGTTGGTGCGCCCGGCGGCGAGCAGGTCGAGGACCTGCAACTCCCGCGCGGTCAGCGGGCCGCGCCCGGGAGCCGCCGTGGCGCGCATCCGGCGGGCCAGGTCCTCCAGCGCCGCCGACAACGGGACGGCGCGCATCGCCGCCGCCGCCCGACGCGCCTCGTCGAGGGCGAGCAACCCCTCCTCGCGCAGACCGGCCGCGCTGCACGCCTCGGCCAGGCGCCACCGCGCCCGGGCCAGGTCGTAGACGTCGCCGTAGGAGAACTCCTCGACCGCGAGGCGCCAGGCCCGCACCTGCTCCGCCGGGTCGCTCCCGCGGAACCGGGCCACCTCGGCGTGAACCGTCGCGAGCCAGGCGCGACCTTCCGGGCCCATCGTCCCCGCGCGCGGTTGTCCCACCTCGACGAGGTGCAGCACGCGGTCGTGGATGCGCTGCACGAGAGCGTCGTCGGTGGAACGGGCGTCCGCGAGCGCCGCGACGGCCTGGGCTCCCAGGCGCAGACCGCGCAGGTGGGCGGGGTTCTCGATGCCCTCGAAGCTGAAGAGGGCCTCGGTGAGCAGCCGGGCGGCACCGGCCGGGTCCCCGCGCCAGCTCAGCACCTCGGCCTGCACGACGGTGACGGAGAGGCCTTCCTCGGGGTCGTCGGACCAGGCGGGGTCGAGCAGGGCGGTGACCTCGTCGAAGGCCCCGCGCGCGGCGAGGACCTGCGCCTGGACGACGCCGACGGCCGCGGCGGCCAGGTGGGGGGCCTGCGATCCGATCGCCCGGGCCTGACGCAGCGCGCGGTCGAACTCCCCGGTGACGAAGCTCGTCGTGACCTGCAGCCAGAGCAGTTGCAGGCCGTAGGGCGCCCAGGACAGCCCGACCGAGGCGGCCCAGGCGCAGGAGTCGTCGAGGACCTCCGCCGCACCCGCGAGGTCTCCCCGGTCGTAGCGTTCGACGGCCAGGTTGTACCGGGCCCGCAGGGCGGTGCCGAGGTGGCCGGCCTCCTCGGCCGTGCGGGCGGCGCGGGCGAAGAGCGCGTCGGCGTCGGCGAGCGCGCCGTCGAGGTTGTCGAGACCGCCGAGGGTGATGAGGACGTCGGCCTCGGCCCCCGCGAGGTCGCCCGACGTGGCGACCAGGGCGAGCGCGCGTTCGGCTTCCCGCCGGCACTCGGTGAACCGGTCGAGGTTCAGGTAGCACCGGGCGATCACGGCGGTGGCCCAGCAGACCGCCTGCGCCGCAGCGGGATCGTCGCCGCCCCGGCGTTGCGCCTCGCGGGCCTGGGTGATGGCCCGTTCCTGCTGCCCGCACCCCCAGAGCGCGGTGGCGCACTGCCGGTGGACCTCGGCGGCCAGCGCGGGCGCGGCGTCGTCGGGCAGGAGGTCGACCGCGGCGCGGGCGAGCAGGGCGGACCGTCCGGGATCCCCGGAGACCATCGCGAGGTCGGAGGCACGCGTGGTGAGTTCGAGGAGGGTCGTCCCGGACCGTCGGGCGGCGTCGGGTACGGCGTCGAAGAGCGGGAGGACCTCCTCGAGGTGTCGCCAGGCCTCGGCCGGGGCGCGCAGGCGTTCGGCCTCGTCGGCGGCGGCGATGCCCGCGACGAGCGCCCCGGCGAGGTCGTTGCTGCGGCGGGCGTGGTGGGCGAGTTCGGCAGCGGAGGCGAAGGAGTGTGTCGCGGCGGAGGCGGAGGGCTGCCCCGCGGCGGTGGAGCCGGTGATGGCGCGGGCGTAGGCGGCGTGCAGCCGGACCCGTTCACCGGGCAGCAGGTCCTCGTAGACGGCTTCCTGCAGCAGGGCGTGCCGGAAGGCGTAGCCGTCCTGGCCGTCGACGTCGAGGATCCGGAGGGCGACGGCCGTCCGGACCCGTGCGTCGAGGTCGTCGTCGGAGGTTCCCGTCGCGGCCCGCAGCAGGTCGTGCCGGACGCGGCGGCCGCCGACGGAGGCGGCCCGGACGAGGTCGGCCACCTCGGGTGGCAGCGTCTCGACCCGGGCGAGGACGACGTCGGCGAGGGCGGTCGGCAGGCGACCACCGCGCACGGGCGCGGCGAGCAGGAGTTCCGCCGCGTAGTAGGCGTTCCCCTCGGCGCGCTGGTGGATGCGGCTCGCCGTCGTGGGGTCGACGTCGCGCCCGAGGAGGTCGCGCAGGAACTGACGCATCTCCGCACCCGTGAAGGGTTCGAGGGCCAGGCGCCGCACGGAGGCCAGCCGGCCGAGTTCGGCGAGGACGGGCCGCAGCGGGTGACGCCGGTGCAGGTCGTCGGTGCGGACGGTGGCGACGACGAGGAGTCGTTCCTCCCGCACCCGGCGGAGCAGGTAGGTCAGCAGGTCGCGGCTGGCGCTGTCGGCCCAGTGCAGGTCCTCGAGGACGAGCAGGACCGGCCGGTCCCGGGCGGCGGCGGCCAGGGTGGCGGTGACCGCGTCGAAGAGCTGCAGCGGGGACAGGTCGGAACCGGTCGGGCCCGGTCGGCCACCGAACCACCGGTCGGGGTCGTCGCCGCGCAACGGTTCCAGGGCTTCGACGAAGGGCAGGTACGGCAGGGCCTCGCCACCGGCGGAGGCGCAGTGCCCGAGGAGGACGGTGTCCCCGTTCCCGCGCGCGCGGTGGGCGAGTTCGGCGACGAGCCGGGACTTGCCGACCCCGGCGTCGGCCTCGACCAGGACGGCCCCGGAGGTTCCCGCGCGGGCCGCACCGAGGGCTCCCTCGAGCACGTCGAGTTCCCGTGCCCGCCCGACGAGGCGGGTCGGGTCGGGCGGCAGCGCGGGCACGCCGGACATCGTGGCACCGAGGGGGACGCGGGGCCGGTCAGCGCCGGAGCCGTCGCGTCCACCAGTGACGTCGCTGCGGCGGGCCGGCGGCGCGACGGGCGGTGCGCAGCACCCGCACGAGGTGTTCGCGGGCGGCGAGGGCTTCGGCCTCCTTCCGGCGCTGGTCGAGTCCTCCGTGCAGTTCCCACTCCAGGGCGGTGAGGTTCATGCGGACGACGTTCCTGCTGAGGCCCGGGGCTGGTCGTCCGGCGTTCACGTCGCCTCGGCGCGCACTCCGCGCCTTAGTTACTTACAGTTCATGAGGTGGAACGCAGTGTCCTGAGGCGTGGACCGGCCCGGTCGACTTCGACGCTCGAGCGTGCATCGGCCCCGACGCCGAGCCACCATCGTGAGGTGGCCGTCTGGAAGTCCTTCATGGACCTCGTGCACCTCATCGGTGCGCTGGGGTGCCTCGCCCTGACCGGCGGGTTCGCCGCCGACGGCGAGGTCGCCCGGGCCGTCTTCTACGGCCTGCTGACCATGGCCTTCGCCATCGGCCTGGCCCAGCGCCGGACCGCGCAGGACCGCGTCATCGACCTGCGCGAGAACGCCGCGACACCGGTCCTCCACCCGGTGGCCCGCCCGCGCTGACCCGCCCGCGGTCGCTACGGTCTGGACATGAGCGCCACCACCACCAGCTCCGCCGAGGTCGACTCCGTCCACGTCGGGGACATGGACAACGTCGCCTACCTCGTGACCTGCCGCAGCACCGGCCGCCGCCTGCTGATCGACGCGGCCGCCGAGCCCGCGAAGCTGCTGGAGTTCGTCGGCGGCCCGCTGGACCTGATCGTCACCACCCACCGCCACCACGACCACGTCGGGGCCCTCGCCGCGCTCGTCGAGGCCACGGGCGCCACCACCGCCGCGGGCGAGGACGACGCCGACCACCTGCCCCTCCCCGTGCAGCAGCGCCTCACGCACGGCGACGTCGTCCGCGTCGGTGACGTGGTCCTCGAGGTCGTGCACCTGCGCGGGCACACCCCCGGGTCCGTGGCCCTCGTCCTGCGCGACGCCGACGGGCCCGACCAGGTCTTCACGGGCGACTCGCTGTTCCCCGGTGGCGTCGGCAACACCCGCGGCGACGCCGCCGACTTCGCCCGGCTCCTCGACGACGTCAGCACGAGGTTGTTCGACGTCCTCGACGACGACACCGTCGTGCACCCCGGCCACGGGGCCCCCACGACGATCGGCACCGAACGCCCGCACCTGGCGCAGTGGCGCGAACGCGGCTGGTAGGTCACGGCGGGACGACCGGTCCCCGCATCGCCGCGGACGGGTAGACCGTCCCGACGCGCACCCCGCCGAGCCAGGACGTCAGACGCGCGGCCTCGGCCCGCAGCGCCTTCCGGGCGCGGGCACCGACCTGCTCCAACAGCCGCAGGTGCACCACACCGGCCTCGTCCTGCACCCAGCAGCCCACGACGCGCCCGTCGACCCAGGCGGTCGTGCCGGCGTTGCCGTTGCGGTCGAAGAGCTGCTCGCGGTGCGGGCCGAGGTAGAACTCCCGCGCCTTCCAGCCCATCACCGTCGGGTCCAGCACCGGCAGCAGCGACGCCCAGGCGCCCGGGTCGGGCGTCTCCTCGACGTCGTCGGGCAGGAGGTACCCGAGCGACCCGCCGTCCAGCGACACCTCGACGGCGTCGAGTTCGCGCAGCGCCGCACGCACGATCGTCTTGGTCGCGCCCAGCCACCAGACGACGTCGTCCTCGGTCCCCGGCCCGAACCTCCCCAGCCAGCGCCGGACGAGTTCCCGGTAGCCCTCCTGCGCCGAGGTGGGTGCGGGAACCTCACCCAGCCAGTCGGGGGTCAGCGTCCACCGGGGCCGCGACGTCCGCCAGTGCCCGGTGTTGACGCCCCGCACCACGTGTCCCGTCAGCCCGAGGTGGGTGAGGATCCGCGAGGCCGACCACGACGACCCCGGTGAGACCGAGACCTTGACGTCGATCATCGGCACCGCGAGCCGGACCTGTTGCGCCGTCAGGCCTTCCGGCGCGTCGGCGAGGACGGCGAGGACCTCCCGGCGGGCGCGGTCCAGCCACTCCTGACCGTCCTGCGCGAGGTCCGCCTTCACCACGTCCTTCGCGATCGTCGCGCGTTCGGTGCC
This sequence comes from Kineococcus sp. AC630, assembly GCF_979255925.1. Taxonomy (NCBI): domain Bacteria; kingdom Bacillati; phylum Actinomycetota; class Actinomycetes; order Kineosporiales; family Kineosporiaceae; genus Kineococcus; species Kineococcus sp. AC630. Next base: position 44,368 of record NZ_CEEDMJ010000008.1, on the reverse strand, counting down.
CGCGACCCGCGCCGACGCGCTCGGCCAGACGTGGGGCAGCAGTTCCCGCGGGAACACGAACAGCGTGCGCCGCATCGCGAGCTGCTTCACCAGGGTGCGGTCGACGTGGAGCGCCCGTTCGACGTCGGCGACCCGCAGGTCCCGTCCCCGCGCCCAGCAGGAGAGGTGCACCGTCGCCGGTTCCGTGGAGTGCAGGACCGTCATCGCCCGCGTGACGGCCTCCGGGCTGTCGAGCCTCGCCGCCGGCGCCAGGGCGTGCCGCCACGCGATCCGGGCACGGCGTTCGGCGTCGGTCACGTGGCGCACAGCGCCATCCTCCTCCACCGCGGCGCGGGACCGCTGCTGCCAGGATCACGTCGTGAACGACGTGGACGTGGTCCGGGACCTCGAGGTCGAACTGCTCTCCCCCGCCGCCCGACGCTCCCCGGAGCGGCTGGGGCAGCTGCTCGACGCGGACTTCCGCGAGATCGGCGCCTCCGGTCGGGTCTGGTCGCGCGCCGAGACGATCGAGCTGCTGGCAGGCGAGGACCGGACCGAGCCGACCCCGCACGCCGAGCTCACCGGGGAGGTCCTGGCCCCGGGCGTCGTGCTCCTCACCTACGTCTCCGACCCCACCGGCCGCCGCGCCCGCCGGTCCTCGCTGTGGCGCCGGACCCCGGACGGCTGGAAGTTGCGGTACCACCAGGGCACGCTCTGCTGATCATCGGTGGGAGTCTTGAGCCATGGGACTGGGTGGAGCGCCGGACGAGTGGGCCGACTACGAGTGGTTCAGGCTCGAGGACGTCCCCGCCCCCGAGGTCGTCCGCGTCGGCCCGGACCCGGCCAGCGACGCGCTGCGCCTGCTCGTGCGGGACTACCCCGTGTGGGCCCAGCAGGGTGCCCAGCGGGTCCTGCTCGTCGACCTCGACAACCTGCGGGCCTCCCCCAGCCGGTTGCGCGCCCGGCTCGCCGTCGTCGTCGAGCTCGCCCGCCAGGCCGACCACGTGGCGCTCGCCGGGCAGGTCGGGGCGGTGGCCCGCTCCAGGCCGTGGCTCGAGGAGTTCGCCGACCGGGCCAAGGCCGTCCCGCAGGGCGCCGACGTGGCCGACTACGCGCTGCTGGCCGCGGCCGCGAAGGTGGCGGACCCGGTGGAGTTCCTCGTGGTGAGCAACGACGGGATCTTCGCCGAACTCGCCGAGCGCGGTGACCTGACGATCCTCTCCCCCGGGATGGACGCGCTCAGCGCCGGGCTGCACGGGGCCGCGAGCATGCTCGTGGACCTCGCCGCCCTCGAGGCCGAGGCGGCGCGGAGCCGTTAGTCCAGCGCCGTCCCGCGGGTCTCGGGGAGCAGGAAGCTCGCCGACGCGGCGATCGCGAAGGCCAGCGCGAACACCACGAACACGACCGCGCTGCCCCCGGTGCCCAGGAGCACCGGGACGCTCAGCGGGGCCAGGATCGAGGCGATCCGGCCGAAACCCGCCGCCGACCCGGTGCCCCGGCCGCGCACGGCCGTCGGGTAGACCTCGGGCGTCACGGCGTACAGCGCACCCCACGCCCCCAGGTTGAAGAACGACAGGGCCATCCCGGCCGCGAGGATCGTCGTCGTGGAACCGGCTGCGGCGTAACCCAGGGCGGAGAGGGCCGAGCCGACGAGGAACAGCGCCAGGGTCCGCCGCCGCCCCCACGTCTCGACCAGCACGGCCGCGACCGCGTACCCCGGCAGCTGGGCGAGCGTGATGATCAGCGTGAACTGCAACGACCGGATCACGGTGAACCCGTCCTCGACGAGCAGGCTGGGGATCCAGGTGAACGCGCCGTAGTAGCTGAAGTTCACGAAGAACCAGACCAGCCACAGGCCCAGCGTGCGGCGACGCAACGTCGGGTGCCAGATCCCGTGCCCGCCGACCGGTCGCGGATCGGGCACGAGCTCCCCGACGGGCCGGACCCCGGCGGCGGCCTCGAACTCCTCGACGACCGCGGTCGCCTCCGCGGTGCGACCCTTCGAGAGCAGGAACCGCACGGACTCCGGCAGCCCGCGGCGCACGACGACGGCGTAGACGGCCGGTAGTGCCCCCAGCGCGAGTGCCCAGCGCCACCCGTCCTCCGACGCCGGGACCAGGAGGTACCCGACCAGGGCGGCGAGGGTCCAGCCCAGGGCCCAGAACGCCTCCAGCGCCACGACGACCCGACCGCGGATCCGACGCGGTGCGAACTCGCTGACCAGGGTCGAGGCCACGGGTAGTTCCGCGCCCAGCCCGAGGCCGACGAGGAAGCGGAAGACCAGCAAGGCTCCCAGCGACCACGACAACGCCGCGGCGCCGGTGGCGATCCCGTACACGAGCAACGTCAACGCGAAGACCTGGCGTCGCCCGATCCGGTCGGCGAGCAGGCCGCCGAACGTGGCGCCGAGAGCCATCCCGGCGAACCCGATCGACGCGATCCACGACAACTGCGACGCGTCCAGGTCCCACTGCGCTTTGAGCGCGACGAGCACGTAGGCGACGAGACCGACGTCGAAGGCGTCGAGCGCCCAGCCGACCCCGGAGCCGACGAGCAGGCGCCGGTGGCGGCGGGTGAAGGGCAACGTGTCGAGGCGTTGCGAGACGGTCGTGGGTGCGCTCACGTTCGCCAAGCCTAGGTGCCGGGCCCTCGACGGTCGCGACGCTCCCGGAGTCCACGCGGTAGTCGCTGCCGTCGACGAAACTCGCGCGCTCGGACAGCAGGAACGCGATGAGCGCGGCGACCTCCTCGGGTTCGCCCCACCGCTCCAGCTCCGTGGACGGCCGTTCCTCGTCGAGGAAACCGCTGATCGCCTGCTCGACGCTCGTGCCGAGTTCCACGGCGTCCTCGGAGACCAGCAGGACGATGCGTCCCCATCCCCTGCGCCGCATGCCGTCCAGGAACGTCCGCGCCACCCGGACGGCGGCGGCGACCTGCCGGTCCATGCCGGTCACGCCGGTCACGGCCGCGCGAGGCCGCCCGGTGGACTACCGGGGCGCCCGGCGCCACACGGCGCGCGGTGTGACCGTCATCGCGGCGGCCAGGGCGCGCAGGGTGCCGGGGACCCAGACGACGTCGCGCCCGGCGGCCAGACCGGCCACCACGGCGTCGGCGACCTGCGCGGGATCGCTGGCCAGCGGTGCGGGCGACATGCCCGTGGTCATCCGCCCGACCACGAAACCCGGCCGGGCCAGCAGCAGCCGGACCCCGCTGCCGTGCAACGCGTCGGCGAGTCCGGAGGCGAAACCGTCGAGTCCGGCCTTCGCGGACCCGTAGACGTAGTTCGCCCGGCGCACCCGCGCCCCGGCGATCGAGGAGAACACGACGATCCGCCCGGACCGCAACGGCCGCAGCAGGTTCGCCAGGTGCGACAGGACGCTGACCTGGGCGACGAAGTCGGTGTGCACGACGGCGAGGGCGTGCGCGACGTCGGTCTCCGCCCGCGCCTGGTCACCGAGGATCCCGAACGCGACGACGGCGTCGACCGCGCCGTGCCGGGCGACGACGTCGCTCAGCAGCAGTCCGTGCGAACTGACGTCGTCGGCGTCGAACTCGACCGTCTCGACGCTCGCGCCCAGGGCGCTGAGCCGGGCCGATTCCCCCTGCAGTTCCCCGGAGCGGCGGGCCGCCAGGACCACCGTCCGCGCCCCGGCCCGCACGAGTCGTTCGGCCACCTCGAGTCCGATCTCGCTGCGGCCACCGAGGAGCAGGACGGGGTTCATCCCGCCATCCTGCCTGGTCCGACCTGGCCCGGCTCAGCGGGCGAAGGGCAGTCCGGGGCTGCGCAGCGCCAGTTCGACAGCCGGCGTGGGCAGCAAGGGGACGATCAGCACGTGCGCGAGCGGGCGGGGCAGGTCCTCGCGGACCCAGGTGATCCGCGTCGCGTCGGGACCGATCCGCTGGACGGTGACGACGCTGCGCCCCACGGTCACCGACGTCCTCCCGCCGGGGGCGCCCGCGAACGACGTCACCGGCGACTCGGGGTGCGCGGCGGGTGCCCCGTCGTGACGGTCGACCGAGAGCGTGGGGGCAGCGGACGCCTCGGCCTCCTCCCGGGTGAACTCCCCCACGTCGGCGTCAGCCGGGAGCCAGAAGACCGTGACCCGGTCGTGGCCCCCACGCCGGGTGCAGACGCGACGGTGCGCCCGGGGAGTGACGATCTCGGGTGTCTCGACACCGGCCCACGCGGTGAACTCCTCGTCGGACAGCAGGATTCGTCCGGCCAGCAGTGGCTCGTCGCGAGGACGGCCGCGCCGCGCGCCCCACCCCCGCATCCCCGCGGCGAACCGCAGGTGGTCCAGCACCGCCCGCGCCTCGGGACGCAGCGGCAGCTCGACGGCGGGCGCTGGGTTCACCAGGGCCCAGGCCAGAGCCTGTTCCTCGGCAGTCCGGCCGTTCAGATCCATCCCGCCTTCCGGGCCAGGGCGACGGCTTCGTGGCGGTTGGCGGCGCCGAGCTTGCCGGAGGCGGAGGACAGGTGGTTGCGGACCGTCCCGGGCGAGAGTGACACCTTCACCGCGATCTCCTCGACCCCGGCGCCGTCGGCGGCGAGTTCCAGCACGTCGGACTCACGGGCCGTGAGCGGGCTGGCCCCGGCGGCGATCGCGTCGGCCGCCAGCGACGGGTCGACGTAGCGACCCCCGGACGACACGGTGCGGATCGCTTCGGCGAGAACGGATCCCGAGGACGTCTTGGGCAGGAAACCCCGCACGCCCGCCTCCAGGGCCCGTTTCAGGTGACCGGGACGACCGTGGCTGGTCAGGAGCAGGGTCGTGATGCCGGGAACCTCGACGTGCAGCCGCTCGGCGAGGGCGATGCCGTCCGACGGCGCCCCCGCGCGGACGTCTCCCGCCGGCATCTGCAGGTCGAGGACCGCCACGTCGGGGTTCGTCCTGGACGCCACGGCCAGCGCCTCCGCGCAGGACGCGGCCTGGCCGACGACCTCGAGGTCGTCCTGCAGGTCGAGCAGACCGGCGACGGCACTGCGGACGAGGTTCTCGTCGTCGGCGAGCAGGACTCTGATCACGCGGGGACCTCCAGTCGGGCGTCGAGGACGAACGTGCCGTCGCCCCGTCGGACGTCGAGGCGACCGCCGAGGGGGTGCAGCCGTTCGGCCAGACCCGCCAGGCCGGAACCGTTCCCGGTGGCGGCCGAGCTCACCCCGTCGTTCTCGAGCAGCACCCCCAGCTCGTCGGCGGAGCGGAAGACGGTGATGCGGCACCACGTCGCGGCGCTGTGCCGCACGACGTTGGTGACCCCCTCGCGGATGACCCAGGCCGCCGCGGACCGGACCTCGACGGGCAGGTCGCTCTCGGTGTGCTCCACGGTGCACTCGACGCCAGCGGAGCGCAGCAGCGCCACCGACCCCTCGAGCTCCGTCGCGAGGTCGACCGCGCGGTACCCGCGGACGACGTCGCGGATCTGCTGCAACGAGTTCTGCGCGATCGTCCGGACCTCCTCGGCACGGTCGACGGCCTCGGGGCGACCCCGGCGGGCCAGTTCCGCGACGAGGTCGCTCGTCACGGCGATGGCGGAGAGGTCGCGTCCCACGACGTCGTGCAGGTCGCGGGCGAACCGCAACCGCTCCTCGGCCAGCGCCAGCCGGACCCCGACGCGTTCGGCGTCGGCCAGGCGGCGCACGACGTCCAGGAGCCACATCGAGAGCTGCAGGATCGACGCCAGGATCCAGCCGTAGACCACGAACATCACGGCGACCGCCGGGGGCGCGGTGAGCGGTGCGGTGGCCGCCCCCACGACGACGACCACGACGGGGGCGTAGCGGCGGAACCGGAACCGGCCCAGCGGGGTCACCGAGAGGACCGCGGCGGCGGTCGCGACACCTGCCGTGGCGGTGGTCCCCCGCAGGGCGAGGAGCCCGACCACGTAGGCGAGGGCCGACGCCGTGACCCACGCGACGACCAGCGAGAGCCCCCAGGCCCTGCGGTGCACGACGCGGCTGACGGCGAGCGCCACGGCGAACGCCTGCACGAGCGAGGCGGCGGCCGCCACCCACGCCCCGGAGGCGTCGGCCCCGACTCCCAGGCCGAGCACGAGCAACGGCGCGCAGAACACCGCCGGGACCAGCGACCAGTGGGTGTACAGCTCGACGCGCCGCGGGTCGTCCGCGGCGCGCCAGCGTCCCAGCAGGTTCACGGGCCGACTCTCCCAGACCCTCAGACCCGCGGCGACCAGCGGAACCGCCGCTGCACGACGACGACGGCCAGGACGATCCAGGCCAGCGCCACCCCCGCGGCCTGCAGGAGGTCGATCCCCGCGGGGTCACCGGTCCAGCCCGCGTTGACGAGGTCCAGCACCGGGCTCATCGGCGTGAACTGCGCGATCCGGTTGATGCTCCCGGGCAGGGCGTCCAGCGGCATCGCCAGACCGGCCCCCAGCACCGCGATCCCGATGACGGGCAGGCTGGTCATCTGCACGGACTCCAGGGTCGGTGAGAACACCGCCGTCACCAGCGCGAGCCCGGTGAAGACGGCCGACCCGACGAGGATCCCGGCCAGGGTGAGGACGGGGTTCTGCGGGACCGGCAGCCCGAGCACGACGGCCCCCGCCACGGCGAGGACCAGCGACTGCACGAGGGTGATCGCCACCGACGGCGCGGCGAGCGCGACGAGGATCTCGCCGTCGGCCGCCTCCCCGGTCCGCAACCGCTGCAGGACTCCTTCCTCGCGGCGGGCGACGGAGGCCGAGAGGACGTTGTAGTAGACGACGAACAACAACAGCATCCCGACCAGGCTGGCGATCGCGAGCGCCGTGGCGTTCCCCCCGTCCCCGACACCGTCGAGGGTGCTGAAGAGGCCGATGACGCTGATCGGCATGATCAGGGTGATGGACATCAGGGTCCGGTTGCGGCGCAGCAGCAGCAGTTCGGCGCGGGTGAGGGACCAGGTGCGGCGGGCGCTGGCGGCGACGCGGTTCGTGGTCCGGACCGCGGGTGCGGGTGCGGTCTCGAGGGTGGTCATCAGGCGGCCTCTTCCGTGACGTGGGTGCCGGCGAGTTCGAGGAAGGCGGTCTCGAGCGAAGCCGGGGTGGCCTTCAACTCGGACAGGGCGAGGGCGTGGTCGTCGGCCCAGGCGAGGACCCGGGACAGGCTGCGCTGCAGGTGGTTCGTCCGCACGGCCACGTAGCGGCCGTGGTGCTGGACGGTGTCGCCCGGGCTGAGGTCCGCGAGCTCGGGACGCCCCGCGTCGGCGTTCCAGCGGATCTCCGAGCGGTGCCCGGCGACGACGTCGGCGACGGTCCCCTCGGCGGCGACCAGTCCCCGGTGCATGATCGCGAGGCGGTCGGAGAGTTCCTCGGCCTCCTCCAGGTGGTGGGTCGTGAGCATCACGGCCGTGCCCCCGGCGACGAGGTCGCGGACCAGTTCCCAGACCGAGCGACGCGACTGCGCGTCCAGCCCCGTCGTGGGTTCGTCGAGGACGAGGACCTCCGGCCGGCCGAGCAGCGCGACCCCGAGGTCGAGACGGCGACGCTCCCCCCCGGACAACGACTTCACCGGGGCGTCGAGATTGTGCTGCAGGCCCACGACCTCGACGACCTCCGCGGTGGGCCGCCGCCGGGTGAGGGTGCCGCTCCACATCTGCAGCGACTCCGCGACGGTCAGGTCCCCGGGCAGGCTGCCGGACTGCAGGACCACACCCGTGCGCGGCCGGACCTGGCGGCGCTCGCGGACGGGGTCGTGCCCCAGCACGCTGACGCTGCCACCCGACGGTCGCACCAGCCCGGTGACGACGTCGACGGTGGAGGTCTTGCCGGCTCCGTTGGTGCCGAGGAGGCCGAAGACCTCACCGCGTTCGACGGAGAAGCTGATGCCGCGGACGGCTCTCGTGCCGCTGGCGTAGGTCCGTTCGAGGTCCCTGACGACGACTGCGCTCATGTCTCCAGCGTGGCGGCGGACCGCGCGTCGTCCCCGTGTCCGCCGTCACGAGTTCCGCCGTCTCCCGCACCCCTCACCCATGACGAACCTCACGGCCGGCGGCGCCTGGTTCGACACCCGCACCGGCGCCGGGTCCGGGCTGTCGTCGCAACAGCTGGGGTGGTGGACTGCGCTCCATGACCTGCGCTGTGGTCTCCCTGCCCTCACGACCCGAGCACGACTCGGCCGTCCGGATGCCCGCCGACGACCACACCCACTCGCAGTTCTCATGGGACTCGGCCCACGGCAACATGGAGGCCAGCTGCAGGCACGCCGTCGAGGTGGGCCTGCCGGCGATCTCGTTCACCGAGCACGTCGACTTCACCGCCTGGAACGCGCCACCGGGAGGCTGGGCGTGGGACGAGGGGATTCGCGGCGACTACGACGGGCACGGCCACTTCATGGGGGCACCGCTGGAGGTCGACGCCTACCAGGCGGCCATCGAGCGGTGTCGCGACCGCTTCCCGGACCTGGTGATCCGCTCGGGTGTGGAGATGTCGGAGGTCCATTGGCACACCGACGCCGTCCGGGACGTCCTCTCCCGGGGTTTCGACCGGGTCGTCGGGTCCGTCCACACCCTCGACGATCTGCGGGAACCCGGAGAACACGTCCTGGTCGACCACGCGAAGGACCAGCGTTCACCGGTCGACCTGCTCTCCGCCTACCTGCGCGAGGTGGAGGCGATGGCGGCGAGCGACGGCCCGTTCGAGGTCCTGGGCCACATCGACTTCCCCCTGCGGCACTCCTCCCCGGACCTCGAACCGTCGCCGTGGGCTGCGGTGGAGGAGCAGACCCGTCACGTCCTGGAGGTGCTCGCCGCGTCGGGCCGCGTGCTGGAGGTCAACACCTCGATCCCTCTGGACCTGCGGGTGGTCCGCTGGTGGCACGAGGCCGGCGGGGCGGCGGTCTCCTTCGGCAGCGACGCCCACGTCCCGGGGGACGTGGGTCGCCGGTTCCGGGAGGTCTCCTCCGCCGTCGCAGGCTGCGGGTTCCGGGCCACCGACGACCCGACGGCCTTCTGGGGACGCGTGCGCTGACCGACGGGGCCGTCAGCTCACGAGGAGGTGAGGCGGGCGGCGAGGTGGAGCTTCGAGCCGTCGCGACTGCGAACGGCGGTGGACCACCCGTCGGGTTCCTCGACGGCGATGTGCCGGATGGTCGCGGGGAGCAGCAGGGGTTTCCCGAACTCGACCTCGAACCGTGCCGCCCCCGGTGGGGGGCCGCCGATCGCGGAGAGGCTCCGGGACGCCGTCCACATCCCGTGCGCGAGGGCACGTCGGAACCCCAGGAGTCGGGCGGTGACCGGGGAGAGGTGGAGGGGGTTCACGTCACCGGAGACGGCGGCGTAGGTGCGGCCCGTGTCGGCGGGGACCCGCCAGAGGGTGCCCTGCCCCTCCGCGGCGGGGAGCCGTGCGGGTTCCTCCGCCCGACCGGGCCACGACACCCCGCGCGCGAGGTAGCGGCTACGGCCCGTCCAGACCTTCTCGGTCCCGGTGCGGACCTCCGTCACCAGGTCGACGGTCGCGCCGCGGCGGTGGGCGTGCATCCCGACGGCGCGGACGCTGACGTCGAAGTCCTCCTCGACCGACAGCGGCCGGGTCTGCTCGAAGGACTGGGCGAGGTGCACGAGACCCAGCAGGGTGAACGGGAAGGGTTCCCGGACCATCAGGTCCACCTGCAGACCGAAACCGACGAGGTGCGGGAACGGCAGCGGCACGGTGTCGCGGAGCGGGAACCCGGTGCTGCGGCAGAAGGCCGCCACCCGGTCGACGTCGAAGCGGTTGCCCCGCAGGGACACCGTGGTGCGCGGGAAGTCCACCGCGCGCCGGGGCCGGTGCAGCAGCGAACGCGCGTACAACGCCGACAGCGACGGGGCCGTCCTGAGTTCCCTGGTCATCACGCCCCCAGCAGGCTCTGGCCGCACACCCGCAGCACCTGACCGTCGATGCCGGTGGCGTCTCGTTGCGCGAGCCAGCCGACCGCTTCGGCGACGTCGATCGGCAACCCGCCCTGCTGCAGGCTGGCGATCCGTCGGCCGAGTTCGCGCGGGACCGGCGGCATGACCGCCGTCATGGGGGTCTCGATGAAACCCGGAGCGACGGCGTTGGCCGCGAGACCACGCTGCGCCAACGGTTCCGCGAGGGCCTGGACGAGACCGACGAGTCCCGCCTTGCTCGTCGCGTAGTTCGTCTGCCCCTTCGCGCCGGCGAGACCGTTGATGGAGGACAGGTACACGAACCGGGCTCCGGGCGCGAGCGCGCCGGGGTGGTCGAGGAGTTCCGTCGTCAACCGCACGGGGGCGAGCAGGTTCACCGCGAGGACGGAGTTCCAGGCCTCCTCGTCGACGTTCACGAAGGAGCGGTCGCGGGTGATGCCGGCGTTGTGCACGACGACGTCGGCCCCGTCGAACCGGTCGGCCAGGTGGGTCGCCAGGGTCTGCGGCGCGGTCTCGGCCGTGACGTCCAGGTGCAGCGTCGCCCCCTTGACGCGGTTCGCCACGGCGGCCAGCTTCTCCCCCGAGGCGGCGATGTCGACGCAGACGACGTGGTGACCGGTGCGGGCCAGGACGTCCGCGACCGCGGCCCCGATCCCCTGCGCCGCACCGGTGACGACGGCGACCGGTCGTTCCCGTGACGGAACGGGGACACCGGGTCCGACGACGATCGGCTGCCCGTCGACGAACGCCGAACGGGTGGAGCAGAAGAACTCGACGGCACTGCGCAACGACGTGCGGGCACCGGCCGCAACGCGCACGAGGTTGACCGTTGTGCCACCGCGGGCCTCCTTGGCGAGGCTGCGCACGAAACCCTCCAGACCCTGCTGGACCGCACGGGTCTCGGGGTCGCCCGAGACGGCGGGATCGGTGGCGGGATCGGCCGCGAGGACCAGGACGCGGCCGGTGGTCCGGCGGAACGCGGGGGCGAGCCGCTGCCGCAACTCCTCCAGACCGGCAACGCGACGCAGACCGGTCGCGTCGACGAGCACGGCGCCGAGGGGTTCCCCGGTCCCCTCGCTCACGGTGGCCCCGGCCGCGCGCAACCAGTCCGAGAGTTCCTCGACCCAGCTCGCACCCTCGAGCCCGATCACCAGGGCGGGTCCGGTGAGCAGCGGCTGCCCGGGCTGGTACCGGCGCAGCCGCGGCGGCCTCGGCAGCCCGGTCCGGGCGGCGAGCAACCTCCCCGGGGCGGTGCGCACGAAGGCGCCGTAGGGGTCGGACATCACGCCTCCACCAGGGCCGCGATGCCCTGCCCGCCGGCGGCGCAGACCGAGATGAGCGCGCGGCCACCCCCGCGTTCGTGCAGCAGCTTCGCGGTGGTCGCGAGGATGCGCGCGCCGGTCGCCGCGAAGGGGTGCCCCGTCGCGAGGGAGGAGCCCGTGACGTTGAGGCGCGCGGGGTCCACCGTGCCCAGCCCCGCGTCGGCCCAGGCTGCCGTCGTGGCGAGGACGGTGGAGGCGAACGCCTCGTGGATCTCGACGAGGTCGAGGTCGGCCAGGGTCAACCCGTTGCGCTGCAACAACCGCGGTACGGCGACGACGGGTGCGGTGAGCAGCCCCGCCCCGTGGACGTGGTCGACGGCGGCGGTCTCGGCGTCGACCAGGTGGGCCAGGACGGGGAGGCGGCGGGAGGCGGCCCACTCGTCGGTGGCGAGCAGGACGGCGGCGGCGCCGTCGGTCAGGGGGGTCGAGTTCCCGGCGGTCATCGTGGCCTCGCCGTCGAGGTCGCGACCGAAGACGGGACGCAGCGCGGCCAGCTTCTCCAGCGAGGTGTCGGGGCGCAGCAGGTCGTCGCGTCGAACGCCGAGGTAGGGGGTGAGGAGGTCGTTGAAGAACCCGCGGTCGTAGGCGGCGGCGAGGTTGCGGTGGCTGGCCAGGGCGAGTTCGTCCTGCGCCTCGCGGGTGACCTTCCACTCCAGGGCCGTGCGGGCCGCGTGCTCCCCCATCGACAGTCCCGTGCGGACCTCGGCGTTGCGCGGCGGATCGGGTCTGAGCTGACCGGGCCGCAGCTTCGCGAGCGCGGCCAGCTTGGCGCCGGCGGTCCTGGCCCTCGAAAGTTCCAGCAGCACCCGCCGCAGTCCGTCGTCGACCGCGATGGGGGCGTCGCTGGCGGAGTCGGCACCCCCGGCGATCCCGACGTCGACCTGCCCGAGGGCGATCTTGCCGCCCAGCAGGACGGCGGCCTCCAGACCGGTGGCGCAGGCCTGCTGCACGTCGTAGGCGGGGGTGCTCGGGTCGAGCGCGGTCGACAGGACGGCCTCGCGGGTGAGGTTGAGGTCGCGGCTGTGCTTGAGCACGGCCCCGGCGACGACCTCGCCCAGCCGCTCCCCCGCCAGTCCGTACCGGGCGACCAGCCCGTCGAGGGCCGCGACGAGCAGGTCCTGGGCCGAGGCCTGGGCGTAGCGGCGACCGGCCCGGACGAACGGGGTGCGGTTGCCACCGATGATCGCGACGTTGCGGACAGCACGGGTGCTCACCCGGCCGAAGTTATCAGGTACTACGGGTACCCGATACCCGTCGTGCGGGGTACCGTCGAGGGCATGGACGGTCGCGCCACGCGCTGGGAAGAGCACCGGAAACGGCGTCGCGAAGAACTCGTGACGGCGACGCTGCGCGCGATCACGGCCAAGGGCGCCGGCGTCGGCATGGACGAGGTCGCCGCGGCCGCCGGCACCAGCAAGACCGTGCTCTACCGGCACTTCGCCGACAAGGAGGAGCTCTACCTCGCCGTCGCCGAACGGGTGAACTCGCGGATCCTGCGCGAACTCGGCGAGGCCGTCGCCTCCTCGAACTCCCCCCGCGAGGCCCTCAGCGGGATCATCGCCGCCTACGTCCAGCTCGTCGAGGCCGATCCCGAGGTCTACCGCTTCGTCGTGGTCCACCCGTTCCTGGAACGGCCGCTCAGCAACGACCCCGTGCAGCGGATCTCCGGCACCATCGCCGACGAGACTGCCCGCACCATCACCGCCCACCTGCGCGTGGGCGGCGCCCGCGACTCCTCCGCCGACGCCCTCGCCCACGGCCTCGTCGCGATGATCCGCACCGCCGCGGACCGGTGGATCTCCAGCACCGACCGGGTGCCGGCGGCCACGCTCGTCTCCGATCTCACCCACCTGGCCTGGGGTGGTCTCGCCACCGTTCTCAGCGCCCCACCCCTGGCACCCGTTCCCGAGGAGGTTCCGTGACCACCACCGAACTGCGACCCGAGACCCCCCTCGACGAGCCCGTCGAGGTTCCGCCGCCGCTGGACACCGAGGTCCTGCGCCGCGTCCTCGACGGCCGTTTCGCCGACCTGCGCGAGCAGTTCCGCCGCGAGGCCCCCGCCGACCTCTTCACCCCCACCGACGACCTCTCCACCCGCGACCACCGGGACCTCACCCGGCAGCGGCTGGGGCAGCTGGCGGAACTCGGCGGTCACGAACTGGGCTACGCGCGGCCCTGGGGCGGCGACTCCCCCGGCGGTCAGGTCGCGCAGTTCGAGATGCTGGGGTTCGGCGACGCGTCCCTGATGATCAAGTCGGGGGTGCAGTGGGGCCTGTTCGGCGGCGCCGTCCAGGCGCTCGGCACCGAACGCCACCACTCGACCCTGCTCGAGCCGCTCCTGCGACTGGAACTCGTCGGCTGCTTCGGGATGACCGAGACCGGGCACGGTTCCGACGTCTCCTCCATCGGGACGACCGCGACGTACGACCCGGCGACGCAGGAGTTCGTCGTCCACACCCCGGACGTCTCCTGCCGCAAGGACTACATCGGCGGCGCGGCGGAGGACGCCGACGTCGCCGTGGTGTTCGCCCAGCTCGTCACGGGCGGGACCTCGCAGGGCGTCCACGCCTTCGTCGTCCCGCTGCGCGAGGACGGGGTGGATCTCCCGGGGATCTGGCGCGGTGACGACGGCCGCAAGATGGGGCTCAACGGCCTCGACAACGGCCGACTCGGTTTCGACCGGGTGCGGATCCCCCGGACCGCGCTGCTGAACCGCTACGCCGACGTGGCCGAGGACGGCAGCTACTCCTCTCCCATCGCCAGCGCCAACTCGCGGTTCTTCACGATGCTCGGCGCCCTCGTCAAGGGCCGGGTCAGCGTCTCCGGCGGTGCGCTGTCGCAGACGAAGGTGGGCCTCGAGATCGCGCTGCGCTACGCCCTGCAGCGCACCCAGTTCAAGCGCCCGGGGGGCGACGGCGAAGTCGTCCTGCTCGACTACCTGGCCCACCAGCGCCGGTTGCTGATCCCGCTCGCGACGACCTACGCGCTCTCGTTCGCGCAGGACGACCTGCTGAGCGAGATGGACGAACTGCTGCGCGTCCAACTCGCCGGGAACGAGCCCGACGCGACCCGGCAGCGCGCGTTCGAGTCGCACGCCGCGGGTCTCAAGGTCGCCTCCACCTGGCACGCGACCCGCACCCTGCAGACCTGTCGCGAAGCCTGCGGCGGCAACGGGTTCCTCGCCGATTCGCGCCTGCCGCAGTTGAAGGCGGACACCGACGTGTTCACCACCTTCGAGGGCGACAACACCGTCCTGCTGCAACTCGTCGCCAAGGGCCAGCTCACGGCGTACGCCCAGCAGTTCTCCGACCTCGACACCCTCGGCATGGCGCGATTCGCGACGCGCGACTTCGTCAGCACCTACGCCGGCCGCAGCCCCGCCCGCTCCCTCGTGGCCGACGTCGTCGAAGCGGGCCGGATCCCCGAGGAGCTGCACGACCGGGCCTGGCAGCTGCGGATGCTCGCCGACCGCGAGCGCCACGTCGTGGAGTCGCTGGCCAAGCGGATGCGCAAGGCGCGGTCCAGGCCCGAGGCGGAACGCTTCGAGGCCGTCGACGAACTGCAGGACCACCTGCTGCTGGCCGGTCGTGCGCACGTCGAGCGCGTCGTCGCGGAAGCCTTCGCCGCCGCGATCGCGCGCTGCGACGACCCGGCCGTCGTGGAACTCCTGTCCGACGTCTTCGACCTGCACGCCCTCTCGGTGCTCGAGGCCGAGAAGGGCTGGTACCTCCAGCACCGCCGGATGACGACGTTGCGCGCCAAGGCGGTCACGACCGCGGTGAACGCGGTGTGCCGCAAGCTGCGGCCGCGGACCGGGGAACTGCTGGACGGGTTCGGGACGCCGCGGGCCTGGCTGGCCTCCTCCCTGGTGCCGTGACCGTCGGGTCCCCGGGGTGACGGTGGGGGCTGGCGTAGCCTGCGCGAGTGCATGGTGAGTACAAGGTCCCGGGCGGGAAGCTCGTCGTCGTCGATCTGGACATCGAGGAGGGGCGGCTCGCCGGGGTGCGCCTCAGCGGGGACTTCTTCCTCGAACCCGACGACGCGCTCGAGGCCATCGACGCGGCGCTGACGGGGGTCCCCGCCGACAGCGACGCCGCCGACCTCGCGCACCGCGTCCGCTCGGCCCTGCCGAGCGGCGCGGTGCTGCTCGGTTTCACCCCCGAGGCCGTCGCGACGACGGTGCGACGCGCCGTCGGCGGGGCCAGCGGGTGGCTGGACCACGACTGGCAGTTCGTCCACACGGGTCCCCAGTCCCCGCAGACGCACATGGCGCTGGACGAGGTCCTGACCCGCGAGGTGGCGGCCGGCCGTCGTCCGCCCACCCTGCGGGTGTGGGAGTGGGGCAGCTCGGCCGTGGTGCTCGGGAGTTTCCAGTCGCTCGTGAACGAGGTCGACGGCGACGCGGCGCAACGGCTCGGGGTCGAGGTCGTGCGCCGGGTCTCGGGGGGTGGCGCCATGTTCGTGGAGCCGGGCAACACCATCACCTACTCCGTCTACGCACCCGGTTCGCTCGTCGAGGGGCTCTCGTTCACCGAGTCCTACGCGTTCCTCGACGACTGGGTCCTCGTCGCGCTGGGCGACCTCGGCATCAAGGCCTGGTACCAGCCGATCAACGACATCGCGACCGAGCAGGGCAAGATCGCGGGCGCGGCGCAGAAGCGCCTCGCGGACGGGACGGTCCTGCACCACGTGACGATGTCCTACGACATCGACGCGGCGAAGATGCTGCAGGTGCTGCGGATCGGCCGCGAGAAGCTGTCCGGGAAGGGCCTCGCCAGCGCCGCGAAGCGGGTCGACCCGCTGCGCCGTCAGACGGGCCTGCCGCGCGAGGACGTCATCGACTCGATGGTCGCCACCTTCCGCCGCCAGTACGGCCTCACCGACTCCGCGCTGAGCGCCGCGGAGCTCGCGGCGGCCGAGGAACTGGTCGCCCAGAAGTTCGCCACGCGCGAGTGGGTGGCCCGCATCCCCTGAGTCTCGACAGCCGTCCGGCCGGGGCGCAGACTCGGTCGATGGAGCACGGTGCGGCGGTCGAGCGGGGAGTGCGCACGGGAGTCGTCCGGGACGCGGACCGGCCCGGGCGGGCGTTGCGGGTCAGCGCGCACCCCGCTGCCGCCCCGGGGGACGGTCGTGTCGTCCTCTCGACGTGGCAGGACTCCACCTGCATCTCGACCGTCCGCCTCGACCGCGCCGAGGTCGTCGAGCTGCTCGCGGCCCTCGGGTCCTCCCTCCTCGTGGACCCGACCGGTACGTAGCCGCGATTGACAACGACCACGAAATCTGGGAAAATCACGACGTACCTCGGGATCGGCGCTCAGCCGGACCGGGGTTTCGTCGTTCCGGGCCCCTACATGCGCTCCGGAGCGTCGATCCCCAGGAGACCCAGGCCCGCCGCGAGCACCTCCCGTGTCGCCCGGCACAGGGCGAGCCGGCTCGCCCGGACCTCCCCCTCCGCCGAGAGCACCGGGCAGGCCTCGTAGAACGCCGACAGCGCCGTCGCCACCTGGTGCAGGTGACCGCACAGCCGGTGTGGTTCGAGCGTCTCCGCCACCGACGCGACGGCTCCGGGGAAGCCGGTCAGGAGCAGCGCGAGCCGCACCTCCGCGGGGTGGTCCAGCACCGACACGTCCCGGGTCACGATCGCGCTGCGCTCCAGCAGCGACGCCGCCCGGGCGTGCGCGTACTGCAGGTAGGGGCCGGTGTTGCCGTCCATGGCGACCATCCGCTCCAGCGAGAACACGTAGTCGCGACCGAGGCCGTTGACGAGGTCGGCGTACTTCACGGCGCCGATCCCGACGGCCCGCACCACCGCGGCGCGCTCCGGCGCGTCGAGGCGCGACCCCCGTCCGCCCAGCACCTCCGCCGCCCGGCTCTCGGCCGCGTCGAGCAGCGCGCTGAGGGAAACGGTGCCTCCCGTCCTCGTCTTGAACGGTCGACCGTCCTCCCCCAGCACCGTCCCGAAGGCGACGTGCTGCACCGTCACCTCCTCGGGAAGCCACCCGGCCTCCCGGGCGACGGCGAACACCTGGTCGAAGTGCAACGCCTGCCGGGCGTCGACCACGTAGACGATCCGGTCGGCCCGCAACGCCGTCACCCGGTGCCGCAGCGCCGCCAGGTCGGTCGCGTCGTAGCCGTACCCCCCGTCGGACTTGCGCACCACCACCGGCAACGGTTCCCCGTCGCGGTTCGCGAAACCCCGGGGGAACACGCACGACGCCCCGTCCGACTCCACGAGCAGTCCCGCCGCGCGCAGGTCGTCCACCACCCCGGCAAGGTCGGCGGCGTAACTGCTCTCCCCCGCGGTGTCGGCCGGGGTGAGGCCCGATCCCAACCGGGCGTACACCTCGGCGAACGACGTCATCGACGTGTCGACCAGCCCGCGCCAGACGTGGTGCGTCCGCGGGTCGCCGCTCTGCAGGGCGACGACCCTGGCCCGGGCCCGGCCCGCGAAACCCGGGTCGGCGTCGAAGCGTTCCCGGGCCTGCCGGTAGAACCCGTCCAGCGCCGAGAGGTCCAGGTCGGCGCCGTCGTGGCCCTCCTCGAGGAAGTGCTCGATCAGCATCCCGAACTGGGTTCCCCAGTCGCCCACGTGGTTCTGGCGCACGACGACGTCCCCCACCGCGGCGAAGACCCGGGCCAGCGCGTCCCCGATGACGGTCGAGCGGAGGTGACCCACGTGCATCTGCTTCGCGACGTTCGGCGAGGAGTGGTCGACGACGACCCGTCGCGGTGGATCGGCCTGTGCCACACCGAGGTGCGGATCGGTGAGGAGGGCACTGACCTGGCGCGCCAGGAACTCCGGCCGCAACGTGAGGTTCAGGAACCCCGCTCCGGCGAAGGTGGGCGGCAGGCACACGTCGTCGAGGTGCGACCCGGCGAGCAGCCGGTCGGCGACCTCCCGGGGCGGCAGTCCCAGGGGTTTCGCCAACCGCACCGGGAGGTTGGTCTGGAAGTGCCCGAACTCGGGCCGGGTGGCCGGTCGCAGTTCGGGGTCCCACCCGGCGTACGGAGCGCCGAGTCCCTGGAGGGCCGGCCGGAACCGGGAGGCGAGGAGTCGATCGGGAGTGAGCACGGTGGAGTTTCCTCACGACAGGAGGGAGGTGCAGAGGTGCCGGACGTGCGTGCGGGACAGGGAACCCGCGGTGGACTACAGCTCGGTCAGACCGCGAGTCGGCGTCGCCCGGCGCGTCGTCGGGACGCGGCGAGCGCGTCACGACGGGAAGCACGGGTCGACGACATGCCAGGAGCATGACACGGGAACTCAGACCGCGTCCACCAACCCGGCCGGCTCGTTGTAGGGGGTGATCACCTGGATCTGCGAGGGCTGGGAACCCGGTCGCCCCGGCAGCGCCCCCTGGGCCTGCATGACCGCGCGGCAGACCCGGCGCACGTCGGTGCGCAGGTCGTGGTGCAGCACGGCGGTCAAGCGGCGGCGACGCAGCAGGACGAGGTTCTCGGCGTCGAGGTCGTGCGCGACGAACGCGCGGACGGTGCGCCCGACCGCGTCGAAGGCGGCGAGGACGGCCTGGTTCCCCCCACCGACCGAGTACACCGCGTCGATCCCCGGGTTGCGTCCCAGCGCCGCCGACACCGTCGCGAACATCGACGCGTCGAGTCCGTCGGTGCCCTCGACCACCGTCACCGGTACCTGCGGCGCGAGGTCGCGCAACGCGGCACGGAAACCCAGTTCGCGGTCCCCTTCGCCGCGGAAGGCGCTGCGGCTCAACGAGACCAGGACCCCACCCGCGTCCGGGGCCACGGCCGTCAGCAGGTAGGCCGCGGTGGCCCCGGCCGCGCGGTCGTCCATCCCGACGTAGGCGATGCGACGGCTGGTGGGCACGTCGGTGACGAAGGTGACCACCGGGATCCCCGCGTCCTCCAGGCGGGCGACGGCCGCCACGACGGCCGGGTCGTCCGGCGCCTTGAGCAGCACGCCGCTGGAACCCTTGCGCGCGATGGCGTCGAGCAGGGTCGCGAGGTCCGCGGCGCTGCCCTCCTCGCGGAGGTGGAACCTCGCCCGGATCACCGCCGGGCGCAGCGACGGGAGCTCGGCCTCCAGGGCGGCCCGCACTTCGCGCGAGAAGCGGTCCGGCGCGAGGACGACCACGTCGAGGAAGAACGTCCGGCCACCGATCCGGACCTGCGACGCCTGTCGTTCGAGGTCGGCGATCGCGCGGTGCACCTCGGCGACCGTGCTCGCGCGCACGCCGGCCCGCCCGTTGAGCACGCGGTCGACCGTCGCGGTGCTCAGGCCGGCCTGCTGCGCGATCTCACGGATCCGGTACGGGTGCGCCATCGACATCCCCCGATGCGTGCGTGATGCGTTCTTGATGCGTCGAGGATGCCACGGCGGCGTCAACGCGTCCTACCGTTGGACCAGCGCGCAGCCCACCGCACGACTCTCGACGAGGAGAAACCCCATGAGCGCACCGACCACCGCCCGGCACACCCCCATCCGGTTCCGCGAGAGCGACTGCGACGTCACGGAGTTCGCGAAGCTGCTCGACCGGACCACCGTCCTGGCCGACTTCCCGCACGCCGTCGACGTCCAGCAGAACGTCCTGCTCTACGACTCCGCGCTCCTGCGGCGGGCCGTCGCGACCGACGCGGGCCGCGAGGAGGTGGAGGGCGAACTCGTGCGGGCCCTCACCGACGGTCCCGGGGTCGTCGTCCTCAAGGGTGCCTTCCCCGACCTCTCCGTCGTCGACCGCGTGACCGCGGTCTTCGACCGGATCATCGCCGACGAGAAGGCGTCCGGGACGGCGAAGGGCGACCACTTCGCGAAGGCCGGGGCCAACGACCGGGTCTGGAACGCCCTCGAGAAGCTCGCCGTGCGCGACCCCGAGGCGTTCGTCGACTACTACGCCAACGACGTGCTCGCCCTGGTCTCGACGGCCTGGCTGGGCCCGGGCTACCAGGTCACCTCGCAGGTCAACGTCGTCCGCCCCGGCGGCCGGGCGCAGGACCCGCACCGCGACTACCACCTGGGTTTCCTGTCCAACCCCGTCGCCGCGCGCTACCCCGCGCACGTCCACCTGCTCTCCCCCGTCCTCACCCTGCAGGGCGCCGTGGCGCACAGCGACATGCCGCTCGAGAGCGGTCCGACGCTGTACCTGCCGTACTCCCACCAGTACCCGCAGGGGTACCTCGCGTGGCGTCAGGCGGAGTTCAAGGAGTACTTCGCCGAGCACCACGTGCAGCTGCCGCTCGAGAAGGGCGACGCCGGGTTCTTCAACCCCGCCCTGTTCCACGGCGCCGGGACCAACGTCTCCAGCGACGTGCAACGGGTCGCGAACCTGCTGCAGGTCTCCTCGGCGTTCGGACGCGCCATGGAGACCGTGGACCGGGTGAAGGTCGCCAAATCCGTCTACCCGGCCCTGTTGTCGCGCAAGGACTCCGGCGCCGGCGAGGAGTTCGTGGCGAACGCGGTGACCAGCGCCACCGAGGGTTACCCGTTCCCCACGAACCTCGACCGCGACCCGAACGTCGACGGTCTCACCCCGCTCTCCGAGACCGAACTCCTGCACCGGGCGCTGGCCGAGGGGTGGGACGTCGAACGGACGACCACGGAACTCGACGCCTACGCGGCCCGGCGCCGGACCGACGAGATCTGACGCCTGGCCCCGGCCGGCTGCGGCCGGTCGCCCCGGCGGTGGACATCGCACCTCGATCTTCGCCGAGGACGGCCCCGAGGTTCTCGGCGGAGACGGCGTCAGGGGGAACCCCTACCGGGAAGGACCCGGAGGGGTGTCGGCTGCGGCGTTCAGACGTCGCGCCAGCGAGCGCACGAGCTCACGCAGGTCCTGCGGTGAATCGATGACGAAGGGGACCGGCAGGCCGGCGAGCACGGCGGGCAACCACTCCAGGCGCTCGGCCCGCAGCGTGACCCGCACCCACTGCTGCTCCCCTGGTACCTGCTCCACCGGTACCTGCTCGAGGGTGACCAACCCGGGCGGGAACAGCCCTGCGGCCTGCTCGAGGGTGGTGCGCACCCGCAGGGACACCTCGTGCCGCCACGGCACCTGGGCCAGGGCGGAGGCCACCTGGGCGCCGGCGTCGAAACCTGGCGGGACCTCGAACCCGTCGATCAGCACCTGCGCCGAACCGACGCGGTCCACCCGGAAGGCGCGCAGCTCCCCGCGGTCGGCGTCGGCGGCGCTGAGGTACCAGTGCCCGGAGGCGACCACCAGCCCGTAGGGGTGGACGGTGCGGTTGCTGCGGCGGCCGTCGGTGGCGGTGTAGGTCAGGGACAGCGCTCGCCGCTCGCGCACCGCCTGCTCCAGCACCAGCAGGACATCGGCCTGCGGGGTGCTGACCGGAGGAGCGGGGAGCGCGGCGTCCGCGACGGCGAGGAGCGTGTCGAGGCGCTGCACCACGGCGGCGGGCAGGACCCGCCGCAGCTTCGCCACCGCGGCATCGGCCACCCCCGGCGAGGTCGCCACCACCCCCGCCCGGCGAGCGGTGACCAACCCCAGCAGAACCGCGAGGGCCTCCTCGTCGGTGAGCATCAGCGGGGGCATGCGGTAGCCCGGGGCCAGGGTGATGCCGCCGTAGCGGCCCCGCAGCGAACGCACCGGCACGCCGAGCTCGACCAGGTGAGCCACGTAGCGGCGCAGGGTCCGCTCGTCGACGTCCAGCCGCTGGGCCAGGTCCGCCACGGTGCGGATGCGGGCGCTGGACTGCAGCAGCTCCAGCAGAGCCAGCACACGAGCGGTCGGACGGGTCACCCTCCCAGGGTGCCACCGATACCGGGCGGAAACTGTCCGGTACCGGTCCTAGCGTGGTGTGCATGACGAGCACCCCGCACTCCCCCGCCACCTCCTCCACCCCTGCCGCGCGCCTGATCTCGATGCGTCTGATCACCGACGACGTCGCGGGCCTGGTCACCTTCTACGAGCACGTCACCGCCGCGCCCGCGCAGTGGTCCACCCCCGACTTCGCCGAGGTGGTCACCGCGGTGGGCACCCTGGCCATCGCCAGCACGCGCACCGTGGCCCTCTTCGGTGCCGGCTCGGCGCGAGCGGGCGAGAACCACAGCGCGATCATCGAGTTCCTCGTCGCGGACGTCGACGCCGAGCACGCCCGGCTGCGCCCACTCGTGGACGGTGGCCTGGCGGAGCCGGTGACCATGCCGTGGGGCAACCGGTCCCTGCTGCTGCGCGATCCCGACGGGAACCTCGTCAACCTCTTCACTCCCGTCACGGCGCAGGCCATCGCCAAGTTCGGCCTCTGACCTGCAGCCGGCCGCGCCGGCGGCGGGGCTCGGGCGCGTCTCGGTCAGCTCAGGGCAGCTGTTCCGGTGCAGCTGCCCCTGCGGCGGGAACGGTGAGCAGCGACCGCAGGGTGCGCCTGAGCTCCCCGGCTCGGCGCGACCCGATCGAGCGCGTGAACTCCTCCTCGACCTGGAGGTTGATCCGCTCTGCCTGCTCGAAGAGTTCCCGTCCAGCCGGGGTGAGCTCGACGACGTTGCGGCGACGGTCCTGCGTCGACGGCCGCCGGGCGATGATCGCCTTGCGCTCCAGCCGGTCCAGCAGCGCCACCATGGACGTGCGGTCCACCCCGAGCACCGCGGCCACCTCCTGCTGCGATCGCCCTGCTGCCGCGGCGACCACCCGCAGGACCCCGAGGTCGCGGGCAGTGGTACCCAGCGGCTCCAGAGCGGCGTCCGTCTGTTCCTCCAGCTCCAGGTAGGCGTGCTTGAACAGGTAGCCCAGGACCTGGTCGTGCGCTCGAGCGGGCACGGGCGGGGCGGAGGAGCCGACGGTTGACATGCCGAGAACCTTACTCTTAAGCTGATCGTCAGTACTACTGATGATTGTTGGAGCTGACAAAGCTGAGAGGTACCTCCGGTTCCGCCGCTCCAGCCGTGCCGCACCCCGCGGCCTCACCCACCCGAGCTCCCCGAGGAGACACACCATGACGTCGTCCTACGCCGATTCCGCCGGCTTCCCCGTCGACGAACCGCAGCCGGTCATCACCTACCACCCGGTCACGGTCGACGCCCCGGGCCGCCCCGCCCCCCTCGAGGTCAAGGTTTCCGTGCCCGCCACGGGCACTGACCTGCCGGTCATCCTCCTCTCCCACGGTCACGGCGCGTCCAACTTCCTGGCCTCCATGAAGGGTTACGCCCCGGTGGTCGAGTTCTGGGCCGCCCACGGTTTCGCCGTCATCCAGCCCACGCACCTCGACGCCAACGAGCTCGGCCTGCGCGACACCGACCTCCCCGACGCGCCGCTCTTCTGGCACGACCGCGCCACCGACATGCACCACGTCCTCGACCACCTCGACGACATCCAGGACCAGGTCCCCGGCCTCGCCGCCCGCAGGCTCGACGCCGGACGAGTCACCGCTGTCGGTCACTCCCTGGGAGGCATGACCGTCGCGTCCCTGCTCGGCATGCAGGTCCAGGACCCCCGCGACCGGCGCGCCAAGGACCTCTCTGACCCCCGCATCAAGGCCGGCGTCATCATCGGCGCTCCCGGAGCGGGCCACGACCTCGCGGACTGGGCCCGGGAGAACTACCCCGTCCTGCAGCACCTCGACTTCAGCACCATGACGGGCAGGGGTCTCGTCATCGCCGGCGACGCGGACCTCAACCCGTTCTTCTCGGAGCGGATCAGCTACCGCTCCGACGCGTTCACCCTCAGCCCGGGGCCCGGCAAGACCCTCCTGACCTTCTTCGGAGCAGAGCACATCTACGGAGGCGTCTCCGGCTACGACGCGGCCGAGACCTCGGACGAGAACCCCGAACGGGTCGCCGCCCTGCGGGCCCTCGTGTGGGCGTACCTGCGCAGCCTCCTCTTCGCCGACGACCCCGCCTGGCAGAACTCTCTCGACGCCCTCACCAACGCCGAGCAGCCCCTGGCCGAGGTCGAGGCGAAGTAGCAGCAGGCGCACGAACCTCAGATCACCCCCGCCCTGACCTCGAGCGGCGTCCGACGGGAGTTCAGCAGGTCGAGACCGACGCTGTGCAGCGGCCGGGAAACTCGGGCAGAGGTGCACAGCCGCTGGCCGGGCCGGCGCGGGGGGGACGGCAACCGGATCGGACGAACGCGATTCTCTGCAGCGCAGGAGGATTCCCCGCGAGAGAGCCCGACCGTCCACGACAGTGAGCGTCGAGTTCATCGACGAGAACGAGGCCGCTACCAGCTCGAGCCGATCAGTCACGGCCCGCAGCTCGGCCCGGACCCCGTCATCACCGCCCGCATCGAACCTCCGGGTGTCGGTCGAGCGGTCCCCCGTGAGGACTACCGGGAAGTGTCCACCTGACGGTGACGACCCCGGCGCTGCACGTCCCTAGCCTCGTTCTCAAGGGACAACCGGCCGCCGGTGTCCGTCTGCAGAGGAGTCGTCGTGCGTGTGGTCAAACAGCTCGGATGCGTGATGATCGTTGCGCTGCTGGGAAGTCTCGTGGTGCGGGCAGCGCACTGGAACGCGCCGCTCACCCTGCTGCTGGGGCTCGCAGCAGCAGCAGCCACCGTCGTGGCGTACCGGTGGATCGTGCGCCGCACGGAGCGACGAGCTCCCACCGAGCTGCTGCTCCGCGGGGCCGGGCCGGCCCTGGGTCGCGGGGTGCTGCTCGGGTTCGCCCTGTTCGGCAGCGTCATCGCCCTGATGGCCGTCGTCGGGGACTACCGGATCGACGGATGGGGTTCCGCGTCCGGAGCTGCGGCTCTGCTCGGGTTCAGCGCCGCAGCCGCGGTGACGGAGGAAGTCGTCTTCCGTGGCGTGCTGTTCCGGGTGGTCGAGGGCCGGCTGGGCAGCTGGCCCGCTCTGATCCTGACGGCAGCCCTGTTCGGCGCCTCGCACCTGCTCAACCCGCACGCCAGTCCCTGGGGGGCCGTGGCCATCGCCGTCGAAGCCGGGGCGATGCTCGCCGCCGCCTACACGGCGACGCGGACCCTGTGGTTGCCGATCGGCGTGCACTTCGCCTGGAACTTCGCCGAGGGCGGCGTCTTCGGGATGAGCGTGTCCGGCACGGACCAGCCCCCGGGCCTGCTGCACAGCACCCTGGCCGGCTCGACCTGGATCACCGGCGGCGACTTCGGCCCGGAGGCCGGCGTGTTCTCGGTGCTGGTGTGCAGCACCGTCACCACCGGATTCCTCCTGCTCGCCCGTCGCCGCGGGAACCTGCGTCCCAGGAGTTCCGTCCGCACCGGGGGCATCGCCGCTCCTCACGAGGAGCCGAGGCCGGTCCGGTGAGCGAGAAGCTGCTCCTGGAGCGGTGGCGCAGGCTCGACGTCACGGCGCGAGACCTCCCGCTGGCCCTCGTGTTCGTGGTCGGGTCGTTGCTGCCCTCCTCCCAGGGTCACGGAACGCAGGTCGGGAACCTGCCGGCCCGCCCCTTCGACGCGCTGGCCGTCGTGGTCGTGCTGATGCAGTCGCTGCCCCTGCTGGGGCGGCGCAGGTGGCCGCTCGCGTGCCTGGCGGTGGTCTCGCTCGGTTTTCTCGTGGACCAGGTTCGCGCCTACCACTCCCTCGCCGGAACCGCGCTGGCCGTCGCGCTGTTCTCGGCCGGGGCGCACCAGGAACGGCACCGCCGGACCGGGGCGGTGCTGCTGTCGGCGGCCTACCTCCTGTTGGCCGTCCGACTCGACCAGCTCGGCTCCGGAGAACTGGTGAGCGGATTCGTGCAGTTCTACCTGCTGCTGGTCCTCGCCTGGGGCGCTGGTGCGTGGTGGCGCTCCACCCGCGCCGGCGAGGCCAGGCGGCAGCGGGCCGAGGCCGCGGTCGCCGTGGCCGCCGAGCGCACGCGGATCGCCGGGGAACTGCACGACGTCGTCACCCACCACGTGACCGCGATGGTGGTGCAGACCGAAGCAGCGCACTACCTGACCGGCGCGCCCGACAGGCTCGAGGCGACCCTGACCGAGATCGCCGACACGGGCCGGCGGGCGATCTCCGACCTGCGCCACCTCCTCGACCTGCTCGACCCCGGGCACGGCAGCGACGGGCCGGTGCGCCCCGGCGAGGTGGAGGTCCTCGTCGAGCAGGCACGTCGGGCCGGCCAGCCCGTGGAGTTCACGCAGGAAGGCAGGGTCGCGGTGAGCAGTGGCAGTGCGGAGTTCGTGACGTACCGGGTGGTGCAGGAGGCCTTGACGAACGCCCTCAAGCACGCGCGCGGCAGCGCCACGGCCGTCAGCGTCCAGCACCGGGCGCAGGAGATCACCGTGGAGGTGAGGACCCGGGCCGCGGAGGCGGTGGGCGAGGCGGTGGGTGGCAGCGGACGCGGACTGAGCGGTCTGCGTGAGCGGGTCACCGTCCTCGGCGGCGAGTTCAGCGCACGCCGCTGTGCGAACGGCGACTTCGTCGTCCGCGCCCGCATCCCTGCCGGGGCGTCGTCGTGAACCTCCCGGTCGAGGCGCCGATCAGGGTCCTGGTGTGCGACGACCAGGCCATGATCCGGGCCGGCTTCGCGACCATCATCGACGCCCAGGCCGACCTCGAGGTCGTCGGCGAGTGCGGCGACGGGCGCGCCGCGGTCGACCTCGCCGGCGAGTTGCGTCCCGACGTGGTGGTGATGGACGTGCGCATGCCCGTCCTCGACGGGATCGGCGCGACGCGCCTGCTGGCCGGCCCGGGCGTCGAGCCGCCGACGAAGGTCCTCATCGTCACCACGTTCAACCTCGACGAGTACGTCTACGAAGCCCTGCGCGCCGGCGCCAGCGGTTTCCTGCTCAAGGACGCGCGGCCTGCCCAGCTCCTGCACGGGATCCGGACCGTGGCCGCCGGAACCTCCCTGCTCGCGCCGGAGGTCACCCGGCGGCTCGTCGGCCGCTACGCCTCACGGATCCGAGCGACCCGGCGAGCACCGGAGGACACCGTCCTCACGCGGCGCGAACTCGAGGTCCTGCGGCTGATCGCCGACGGGTTGTCCAACAGCGAGATCGCTGCGACGTTGACCCTCAGCCCGGAGACGGTGAAGACGTACGTGTCCCGGCTGCTCGCCAAGCTCGACCTGCGTGACCGCGTCCAAGCCGTCGTGTACGCGTACCGGCACGGGCTGGTGACCTAGGGCGTCGACCGCTGCGAGCAGCGGGGCTGGCTGCGCCGCCTCCAGAACCCGACCGACCGCCGCTCGTCCCTGCTGGAACTCACGCCGGAGGGCCGGGAACTGGTCGACGCCGCGCACGCGACCGTCACCCGGCGACTCGCGGAACTGCTCGGGCCGCTGACGTCGGCGCAGCTCTCGGGTGCTGCCGCGGCCCTGGCGCAGCTGCGGCGGAACCTCGAGACCGGGCGGGTCGGAACTCCCGCCGGTCAGGACGTCACCAGGCGACGACACCGTGACGGTCGCGGAACACGCCGGTCGGGCCGTCGGTGCCGATGCTCGCGAGTTCGACGATCGCGTCGGTCCCCTCGGTGACGGTCTGCGGGCCGCCGTGGCCGTTGAAGTCCGTGGCGGTGTAGCCGGGGTCGACGGCGTTGAACTTCACGTCGGGCAGCGCCTTGGCGTACTGCGTGGTCAGCATCGTCACCGCCGCCTTGGACGAGGTGTAGAGCGGGGCGGCGAGCCGGCCTTCGACGCGCTCGGGGTCGTGGGTCACGGCGAAGGACCCGAGACCGCTGGACACGTTGACGACGACGGGGTTCGAGGACTTGCGCAGCAACGGCAGGAACGCGTGGGTCACCCGCACGATGCCGAACACGTTGACGTCGTAGACGGCCGCGGCGTCGGCGGCGGTCAGTTCGTCGGCCGGCGTGAACGGGCCGGAGACCCCCGCGTTGTTGACGAGGACGTCGACGGTGCCCTCGTGGGCGGCGACGTCGTCGACCGCGGCCTGCACGGACGCGTCGTCGGTCACGTCGATCTGGACGAAACGCGCACCGAGGGCCTCGGCGGCGGCCTGCCCGCGCTGGGGGTCGCGAGCGCCGATCAGGACGGTGTGCCCGGCGGCGATGAGGCGGCGGGCCGTCTCGTAGCCGAGGGACTTGTTGGCTCCGGTGATGAACGTGGTGGTCATGGGAAGACCATCGCCCGTTTCCTCGGGCTCAACCAGTGCCCGCTGCGACGGTGGGACGCGCAGTACCAGGCTGGGACCGCGTCCGACGCCTCGCGAGGGGGCAGGATGGTCTCGTGGTGGAAGGCGAGAACCTCGGAACGGCGCTGCGGCGGTGGCGGGACCGGCTGACCCCGGAGGCCGTCGGCCTGCCGCACCGGGCGAAGCGGCGGGCGGCGGGGTTGCGGCGGGAGGAGCTCGCCGACCTCGCGGGCCTCTCCGTCGACTACGTCGTGCGGTTGGAGCAGGGCCGGGCCACGAACCCCTCGGCCCAGGTCGTGGCCACGCTGGCCCGTGCGCTGCAACTGAGCCGGGAGGAGCGGGACCACGCCTACCGGCTGTCCGGTCTGCTGCCCCCTGCGGACGGGACGATCTCCCACCTCGTCCCCGCCGGTGTGCAACGGATGCTGTCCCGGCTCGGGGCCTTCCCCGTCGGCGTGTTCGCCGCGGACTGGACGCTGCTGACCTGGACCCCGTCGTGGGCGGTGCTCATCGGCGACCCGAGCGGGAAGCCCGCGAAGGAGCTCAACCTCATCCGGGCCGTCTTCACCGAGGGGCGCAGCGGGCTCTCGAACTGGCCGGTGCGCCACGAGGACGTGGGTCTGCCCGCGGCGCTCGTCGCGGACCTCCGCTCGGCGCTGGTCGACTACCCGCACGACCAGGGCCTGATCGCCCTGACCGCGGAGATGAAGGCCGCGAGCCCGGAGTTCGCGCGCTACTGCCGGGAGGGGACCGTGGGACGCCACGTCTCCTCGCGCAAGACCGTCGAGCACCCCGACGTCGGCGACATCACCCTCGACTGCGACGTCCTGACCGCTCCGGGTTCCGACGTCCGGCTCGTGGTCTACACCCCGGTGCCGGGTTCGGTGGACGAGGAGAAGCTGGAGTTCCTGCGGGTCACCCGAGGGCAGCGCGCCGGCGACGCGCCGTCCACTCCAGCACCCGTTCGACCGGCCACGTCGTGACGACGCGCTCGGCGGGGACGCCGCACTCCTCGGCGCGCGCGCAGCCGTAGGGCTGCCAGTCGAGCTGGCCGGGCGCGTGCGCGTCGGTGGAGAGGGTGAACGTGCAGCCGGCCTCGACGGCCTGCCGCAGCAGCGCCCGCGGTGGGTCGAGGCGTTCGGGACGGGCGTTGATCTCCACCGCGACGTCGAACTCGACGCAGGCCGCGAACACCTGCTCGGCGTCGAAGTCGCTCGGTGGGCGGCCCTTCTCGCCGACCCGGCCGTGCCCGCCCTTGACCATCCGCCCGGTGCAGTGGCCGAGGACGTCCATCCGGCCCGAGCGGATCGCGGTGAGCATGCGGCGGGTCATCGCGTCGCCGGGCATGCGGAGTTCGGAGTGCACCGAGGCGACGACGACGTCGAGGCGTTCCAGCAGGTCGGGCGGGCAGTCCAGGACCCCGTCCCTGCCGATGTCGACCTCGATGCCGGACAGCAGCCGGAACGGTCGCAGCGGCGCAGCGAGGGCCTCGATCTGGGCCAGCTGGTCCTCCCGACGGCCCCGGTCCAGACCGTTGGCGACCTTGAGACCCTCGGAGTGGTCGGTGACGGCGATGTAGTCGTGACCGAGCTCGACGGCGGTGAAGGCCATCTCGGCGAGCGGACTGCCGCCGTCGCTGGCGTCGGTGTGGGTGTGCAGGTCGCCCTTCAACTGCGCGCGCAGCGCCTCCCCGCCCTCGACGAGGGGGCCCGCTGCGTCCTCGAGCTTCCGGAGGCGGTCCGGGGTGCGGCCGGCGGCGGCCTGCGTGACGAGCTCGGCCGACGACTTCCCGATCCCCTTCAGGTCGGTCAGCGTGCCGGCGGCGAGGCGGGTGTCGAACTCCTCGGCGGGGAGGGCCAGCAGGACCGAGGCGGCCTTGCGGAACGCTTCGACCCGGAAGCTGCTCGCCTGTTCGCGTTCCAGCAGGAAAGCGGTGCGCCGCAACGCCTGCACGGGATCCACGGCCACCTCCAGGTCGGGGTCGAGCTGAGCGTGGACCACTCTGCCCCATCGCCACGACACCGGCACCGTCAGCAGCACCCCGTCGGGTCCTCTATGCTGGACGGGCTTCGGCACCAGTGCCGCAGCGCCACGCCCTCATCGTTTAGTGGCCTAGGACGCCGCCCTTTCAAGGCGGTAGCACGGGTTCGAATCCCGTTGGGGGTACGCAGCAGCCCTGCCGTCAGGTGGTGCCGAACGGTGGTCACGACCACCGGCCGACATCGGGTAAGGTCTTCTCTGCAAGCAAGCACCACAGCAAGACAAGGTCTCTTCTGAGGCCCCGTAGCGCAGTTGGTTAGCGCGCCGCCCTGTCACGGCGGAGGTCGCGGGTTCGAGTCCCGTCGGGGTCGCTCGTCGTGTCGGTTCACCGACCCGGCACGGCCAGGTAGCTCAGTTGGTAGAGCGTCCGACTGAAAATCGGAAGGTCAGCGGTTCGACCCCGCTCCTGGCCACCTGGAAAGAACCTCCCGAAGGCCCTGACGCACCCGCGTCGGGGCCTTCGTCGTTCCCAGCCGGCCTCCAGCCCCACCCTGCGCTGCGCCGAGGTCCGGCCGTTAACCTCCTGGCGTGCCTGCGATCCCGAGTCCCGCCCTCATCGGCCCCGCCGTCCTCGGGGGGTACGTCCTCGGACGCACGACGGGGAACCGCGCGCTCGCCGGGGTCGCGCTCGCGGCCGGTCTGGGCCTCGCCCTCCCCCGCTGGGCGAAGCGCTCCCCCGTCCTTGCGATCGCCCTGGCCCTGGGCACGGTCGGTCTCGTGGGCGTCTCGCACCCGCTGTCCCAGCGCCTGGGCCCGTGGCCGGCCGTGCTGACGACGTCCGCGGCCGCCGCCGTCCTGGCGGGCGTGGGCGACGGCCTCGCGGGACGGGTCGGCAGCGCCGGGTCGTGACCCCCCACGGGGCGAGTCCCGACTGGCGCGCGCTGGCCGCCGGGGCACCCGCCACCGCCCTCCTGCTCGGCAGCACCGTGCAGTGGGCCTCGCCGGGGCTCGCGGAGTTCGTCCTGGTCGACCCGCCCGCCCTCGTCGGCACCGACGCCCTGGACCTCGTCCTGGCGGCCGACCGCCCCCGCGCCCGCGCCGCGCTGAGGGCCGTGCGAGAGCCGGGGCAGCGTTCCGGGCCGCTGCGGCTGCGGCCCGCCGCACGTCCTGAGGTGCGCCTCGAACTCGTCGCCCGGGCCCGCGCCGCCGACCACCTCGTGGTGGCGGCCTGGGACGTCTCCCACCGGCTGGCGGTGGAACGGGAGCTCGGGCACCGCGCGAGCCACGACCACCTCACCGGGCTGCCCAACCGCGCGCTCCTGGCGGACCGCTGGGGCCGTTCCCGCTCCCGGGTGCAGGCCGACCCCGCCCTGGCCACGTTCGTCCTCCTGTGCGACGTCGACGGGCTGAAGGAGGTCAACGACGGGCTCGGGCACCGGGCCGGGGACGCCCTGCTCGTCGAGGTCGCCCGCCGGCTGGCCGCGGAGGTCCGCCCGAGCGACACCGTCGCCCGTCTCGGTGGGGACGAGTTCGTGGTCCTGGTCGAGGCGGTGCCCTCGGCCCACGTCGAGGCCCTCGCCCACCGGTTGCGCCGGAGCATCGCCGTGGTGCAGGCCGGCGTCCACGTGCGGCTCTCGGTCGGCTGGGCCGCCGACGACCTCACCCGCACCACGGAGGCCGTGCTGGCGGAGGCGGAGGCGCGCATGTACGAGGACAAGCGTGCAGGTCGCAGCATCGACCTGCCCGGGATCCACGGCACCGGTCCGCACGCCTGAGGGCGGCGACGTCAGATCCGGTCCGCCGTCAGGTCGCGCACCTGCGCGTAGCGCTCCCGCACGTGCGGGGTCGGGTCGGCCTCGAAGGTCTGCGACGCGTTCAACGTCCAGTCCGGTGGGGCCTCTGCACCGGAGAGCACCCACGCCGCCTGCCGCGCGGCACCGTCGGCGACGTACTCCCCCGGTTCGGGGACGACGACGGGACGGGCCAGCACCGCGGGAGCCAGACGCCGCACGGCCTCCGAACGCGCCCCGCCGCCGACGAGCACGACGCGCCCGATCTCGACCCCCTGGGCCACGAGGGCGTCCAGGCCGTCGGCGAGACCGCACAGCAGTCCCTCGACGGTGGCGCGGGCCACGTGCGCGGGGGTCGAGGTCGACAGTGTGAGTCCGTGCAGCGCGCCGGTGGAGTCCGGCTTCACCGGGGTCCGCTCCCCCTCCAGGTAGGGCACGAAGACGAGTCCCCCGCTGCCGGCGGGGGCCGAGAGGGCCAGCCGGGACAGCTCGTCGTGGTCGACCCCCAGCATCCGGGCGGCGGCGTCCAGGACGCGGGCGGCGTTGAGCGTGCAGACCAGCGGCAGGTAGCGACCGCTCGCGTCGGCGAACCCGGCGACCAGACCGCTCGGGTCGTGGGTCGCGACGTCGCTGACGACGCTGACGACGCCGGACGTCCCGATCGACACGACGACGTCACCGACCCGGGCCCCCACCCCGAGGGCGGCGGCCATGTTGTCCCCGGTCCCCGGCCCGATCAGGGCACCCCGGGAGAGAGCGCTGGCGCTGGCGCCTGCGGACTCCGCCGGCCCCAGGACGTCCGGCAGGTCCGGCGAGGCGCCGAAGGCGGACTGCAGCAGGTCCGTGCGGTAGCCCCCCTCGGCGGGTGACCAGTAGCCCGTCCCGGACGCGTCCCCGCGATCCGTCACCAGCCGCGCCCCCTGACCGCCGGCCAACTTCCAGGTCAGCCAGTCGTGCGGGAGGCAGACCGCGGCGGTGCGGGCCACGTTCTCGGGCTCGTGCTCGGCGATCCAGCGCAGCTTGGTGATCGTCAGCGAGGCCACCAGGACGCTGCCGACCTGGTCGGCCCAGGCCTTCGGGCCGCCCAGCTCGGCGGTCAGCGCCTCGGCCGCGGGCGCGGAGCGTCCGTCGTTCCAGAGCAGCGCGGGCCGGACGACCTCGCCGGACTCGTCGAGCAGCACCGAGCCGTGCTGCTGGGCGCCGACGGCGAGCGCGTCCACGTCGTCGAGGCCACCGGCGTCGGCGACGGCCTCCTCGAGGGCCTGCCACCAGCGTGCGGGGTCGATCTCGGTGCCGTCGGGGTGCTTGGCCCGCCCGATCCGCAGCAACTCGCCCGTTCCGGCGTCGCGGACGACGACCTTGCAGGACTGGGTCGAGGAGTCGATCCCGGCCACGACACGGCGGTCCGTTCCGCCTCCGACGCTGGTCATGGGCACAGCTAACAGCATGCGCGGCAGCCGTGCGGGACACGCTCGTGGGCCGTCCGGGGTGTCCAGGTGGCGACCGGGATGCCGGAAGGTCTCGCGAACATGTACCGTTGGAGCCACGGAGAGATGACAGCTGCTCCGGGGTCAGCACTGTCTGCCCCGGCCGACGCGCGAGGGGGTCGACGCCATGGGGCGCGGCCGTCAGAAGGCCAAGCAGACGAAGGTCGCTCGGGAGCTGAAGTACTTCAGTCCCGACACCGACTACAACGCTCTGCAACGTGAGCTTCACGGGCCCGACCCGTACCGCCAACTCGGGCGACCAGAGCCCCAGAAGGCGCCGGAGTCTGACGTGGTAGAGGACGACGACTCGGAGGACGAAGCCGAGGACTGGTCGAAGTACACCGCGACGGACGACCACGACGAGTGGACGTCCAAGCGCCGAGCCTGACCGGCTCGGAGGCTACGGGTCTACCGCAGCACGCACGACCGAGGCATCGCACGAGGCGTGTCCCGCCTCCACCGCCGTCACCAACCCTGGTGCCGGCCCTGGAGGAGGGTCACGCCTCCTGCGATGCCCTTGCCGTTGCTGGGGCCGTCCGCCTCGGTGCGTCCACGCACCTCGCCGCACACCCACGCCGGGATGCCGGCCTGTTCCAGGGTGGCCACCACGGCGTCGACGCTGTCGGGACGCACGACGGCCAGCATGCCCACGCCCAGGTTCAGGGTGCGCTCGAGGTCGTCCGTCGGCACCCGGCCGAGGTCGCGGACCAGGCTGAACACCGCACCCGGGGTCCAGGTCGTGCGGTCCACAACGGCCGTCACGTCCGCCGGCAGGCAGCGCGCCAGGTTGGCCGCGAGGCCGCCCCCGGTCACGTGACTCATGGCGTGCACGCCACCGGAGCTCAACGTGGCCAGCGCGGGCCGGGCGTAGATCCGGGTCGGGACGAGGAGCTCCTCGCCCAGGGTGCGGCCGAACTCCTCCACGTGCCGGTCGTAGGCCCACCCGGCGTCGGCGAAGACGCGGCGGACCAGCGAGTACCCGTTGGAGTGCAGCCCGGAGCTGGCCATCGCGACGAGCACGTCGCCGACCTCGACGCGTTCCGCGCCCAGCAGCTCGTCGGCCTCGACGACCCCCGTGACCGCTCCGGCGACGTCGTACTCCTCCGGCCCGAGGAGCCCGGGGTGCTCGGCGGTCTCGCCGCCGACCAGCGCCACGCCCGCCTCTTCGCAGCCGCGGGCGATGCCGGCGACGATCGCGGCCATCCGCTCGGGGACGACCCGTCCGCACGCGATGTAGTCGGTCATGAACAGGGGCGTCGCACCGCAGACGACGATGTCGTCGACGACCATGCCGACGAGGTCGGAGCCGATGGTGTCGTGCCGGTCGAGCGCCTGCGCGATCGCGACCTTCGTGCCGACCCCGTCGGTGCTGGTGGCCAGCAGCGGGCGGCGGTAGTCCTTGAGCACCGAGACGTCGTAGAGGCCGGCGAAGCCGCCGAAGCCGCCGACGACCTCGGGTCCCTGGGTCCGGGCGACGGACGCCTTCATGAGCTCGACGGCGCGGTCCCCCGCGACGACGTCGACCCCTGCGTCCGCGTACGTCGTCCCCGCGGGTGTCGTCGCCGGTGTCGTCGTCGCGCTCACTGCTGGGCCCCCTGGGCGGGTTCGGACCGGGAGACCGGTGTGATCGGGATGCGCGGCTTGTCCATCGCGTGCTCGCCGAGACGGTCGAGGTCGTTCAGCGGGACGGGGTACTCGCCGGAGAAGCAAGCGGTGCAGAGCCGCTCGACGGGCTGCTCGGTCGCCTCGATCATGCCCTCGGTCGAGATGTAGCCGAGCGAGTCGGCCCCGATGCTCTGGGCGATGTCCTCGACGGAGAGGCCGTTGGCGATCAGCTCGGCCCGGGTCGCGAAGTCGATGCCGTAGAAGCACGGCCACTTCACCGGCGGAGAGGAGATCCGGACGTGGATCTCGGCGGCGCCGGCCTCGCGCAGCATCCGGATCAGGGCGCGCTGGGTGTTGCCGCGGACGATCGAGTCGTCCACGACGACGAGGCGCTTGCCCGCCACGACGTGCTTGAGCGGGTTCAGCTTCAACCGGATCCCGAGCTGGCGGATCGTCTGGTTGGGCTGGATGAAGGTGCGGCCCACGTAGGAGTTCTTCACCATCCCCTGTCCGTAGGGGATGCCGGACTCCTCGGCGTAGCCGATGGCGGCGGGCGTCCCGGACTCCGGGGTGGGGATGACGAGGTCGGCCTCGACGGGGTGTTCGCGGGCCAGGACCCGGCCCATCTCGACACGGGCCTCCTGGACGACCTTGCCGTTGATGGCGGTGTCCGGGCGGGCCAGGTAGACGTACTCGAAGACGCAGCCCTTGGGCTTGGCCTCGGCGAAGCGAGTGCTGCGCAGGCCGTCCGCGTCGATGGCGATGAGCTCGCCGGGTTCGATCTCGCGGACGAAGCTCGCACCGACGATGTCCAGCGCGGGGATCTCCGAGGCCACGACCCAGCCGCGGTCCAGGCGCCCCAGGACCAGCGGGCGGATGCCCTGGGGGTCCCGTGCGGCGTAGAGGGTGTGCTCGTCCATGAAGACGAGGCTGAAGGCGCCCTGCACGTGCGGCAGGACCTCCGCGGCCGTCGCTTCGAGCGTGTGGTCGGGGTCCCCGGCGAAGAGGGCCGTGAGGATCGCGGTGTCCGTGGTGTTGCCGCGGGCCAGCTCGCTGGGCGAGGGCCGTCCGGGCAGCACGGGACGGGCGGAGTTCGGGTAGCGCTCGGCCTGCAGGTCGCGCAGCGCGAACAGGTTCGTGAGGTTCCCGTTGTGCGCGAGCGCCACGGTCCCGCCGGCGGTGTCGCCGAGGGTGGGCTGGGCGTTCTGCCACCCGCCGCCACCGGTCGTGGAGTAGCGGGCGTGACCGACCGCGATGTGCCCCTGGAGGGACTCCAGCGCGGACTCGTCGAAGACCTGGGACACCAGACCGGTGTCCTTGAAGACGAGGATCTGCTCGCCGTTGCTCACGGCGATGCCAGCTGCCTCCTGCCCCCGGTGCTGCAGGGCGTAGAGACCGTAGAAGGTCAGTTTGGAGACTTCCTCACCGGGAGCCCAGACCCCGAAGACGCCGCAAGCGTCCTGAGGTCCTTTCTCGCCGGGAAGCAGGTCGTGGTTCAGACGTCCGTCACCGCGGGCCACGCTCGAAGTGTGTCACACCCCCGCGTCGGGGACCGACGTCAACGACCGCGTCGGGGACCGACGTCAACGACGGCGGCCGCGCCGCACGCGGGGAGCGGGTCGGGTCCCGGTGCGGCGGTCCACGAGCACGGCCACCAGACCCCCCAGCAGGACCCCGAACAGGGCCAGCGCGCAGAACAGGTACCCGAAGAGGGCGCGTTGGGAGTAGCCGTCGCGCGCCGGGGTCACGGCCGCGACGACCGCGGCGACGACGAAGGCGAGCACCAGTCCGGTGACGACGAAGGCGCGGAACCGGGGCGCCCGACGACGGGTGACCTGGACGAACGCGGTGCCCTCGCGCTCCGGCGACACCTCGGGGGACACCTGAGGGGTCTCCTCCGGCGCGTCGCCGGGGGACGGGGTCTGGGCCTGCTCGCTCACGGGTGAACGGTACGCGGTGGGACGAGCGGCAGCAGTTCGCCGAGGTCTGCGCGGTTGCCGCTGGCCTGGACCCGTCCCGCGGCCCGGGCCGCGTCGAACTCCGTCCGGCCCGTCGCGAGCTCGATCCAGGTCGTGGCGTCCATCTCCACGACGGCCGGCGGGGTGCCCCGGGTGTGCCGCGGGCCCTCGATGACCTGCACCGCCGCGAACGGCGGTACGCGCACCTCGACGCTCCCCCCGGGGTAGCGGGCCGCGAGCTCCTCCAGCGAGTACCGCACGGCGGTGGCCAGCACCGGCCGGCCGGGCTTCTCGCCCCGTTCCCAGAGGTCCTCCACGGCGCGGACGGCGGCGAGGCCTTCGGCGGGGTCGGTGCGGCGACGGGTGGGCATCGCGTCATCGTCCCAGGTCGAGCGTTCCAGGTCAGGCGCGGACCACCGGGCCGGGGACGGGCTGCGGGACGTGACCTGGCACACCCGACAGACCCGGCAGACCGGGCGCTGCGGGCACTCCGCCGTCGCCGGCGCGGACGAGGAGGACGACGACCACCGCCACGACGACGGCCACGACGAGGGCGAGCCCGAGCAGCGCGACGGCCAGGCCGGGGTGCGGGTGGGGAGGGTGTTCGACCTCGAGACGGTCCGGGGCAGCGGTTCTCGTGGTGCGCACGTGGACCTCCTCACCGAGGGCCGGCGGCGACCCCCTGCCGGTCGTCGCCGCCACCAGTAGACACCTGGACGGGGCCGCTGTCAGCAGGCCCCGAGCCGGACCCGGAGTCAGGTCCCGAGTCGGGCGCGGGGTTGCGGCGCAGGGCCACCGCGACGGTGCCCAGGAGGGCGAGCACGACGACGGCGAGGACGGGGACCGAGACGTCGTAGGCGACCCCGGCGGAACTGCTGAACCCGACGGCGAGCGCCGGGACGGCCATCCCGAGGTAGCCGGCCAGGAAGATGCCGGCGGCCGCCTCACCGCGGGCACCCGCCGGGGCCAGCGAGGTCGCCGTCGTGAGCGAGCCCTTGAGCAGGACGCCGACGCCCGCCCCCGCCACGACCGAGCCGCCGAGGAACACCGCGACGAGCCCGAGCACCACCCCGACCCCGAGACCGACGACGCCGAGGGCGGTGAGGGCCAGCCCGATCCGCACCTGGTGGGTGGCGTGCAGGCGGACGAGGAGGACCTGGCTGAGCGCCGCCGCCGCGAGGACGGCGAAGGTGCTCGCCCCGCCGGTCACCGGGCCGGGGTGCCCGAGGGAGGCCAGGACCGCGGGGGCGAGGGAGGTGAAGAGCCCCAGGACGGCGAAGAGCGCGAAGGAGGCGAGGGCGGCGGCGAGGTAGCGGCCCCGGGCGGCGGCCGGGACGGCGATCCGCTGGACGCGGTAGGGCCGGTGCTCGCGCTCGACGGTCTCGGGGACGAGCAGCGCGACGGCCGCGGCGGCGAGCAGCAGCAGGACGAGGAAGACCTCGTGCGGGACCCGCAGCGGGTCCCCGAGGTGGCCGACGAGCAACCCGGCGACGAGGGCCCCGAGGCCGAGGCCGCCGAGGTTGGCGGCGGTGGCGACGACGGCGCCGAGCCCCGGCCTGCGGGAGGCGGTCCGGCCGTGGAGCTCGGCGAGGTACGCGGTGGCGGTGGGGGTCAGCGCCCCGACGGCGAGCCCGGTCACGACCCGGGCGACGATGAGGACCGCGAGGTTCGGGGTGAGCGCGAGGGCGAGCGCGGCGACGGCCTCGAGCACGAGGGCGGGGGCGAGGACCCGGCGCCGGCCCAGGTGGTCGGAGAGGTGCCCGACGGTGAAGAGGGCGATCGCGACGCCGGCCGCGTAGACCGCGAAGGCGACGGTCACCACGACCGTGGGCAGCCCGTCGCGTTGGCGGTAGAGGGCCCACAGCGGGGTCGGCACGGTGGCGAAGGCCAGCGCGGTCGCGAAGGCGGAGGCGACGATCCAGAAGCC
This sequence comes from Kineococcus sp. AC630, assembly GCF_979255925.1. Taxonomy (NCBI): domain Bacteria; kingdom Bacillati; phylum Actinomycetota; class Actinomycetes; order Kineosporiales; family Kineosporiaceae; genus Kineococcus; species Kineococcus sp. AC630. The sequence continues at coordinate 5,472 of NZ_CEEDMJ010000008.1, read as the reverse complement.
GAGACGGTGCCGGCGGTTCGATCCCATGGACCGTGCAAGCACCGGTCGGCACGAAGCCTTCCGTTCCACCGCTGGGCGGTGGGACCATCCATCGCGATCAACGATGGAAGAGCGGGATGGGAGTGCGGTGGAGCTGCGTCAGCTGGAGGTGTTCCTCGCCGTCGTGGAGGCGGGGACGATCAGCGCGGCCGCCCGGCGGCTGGGGGCCGCGCAGTCCGCGGTGAGCACCGTCGTCCGGGCGCTGGAGGAGGACCTGGGCGTCGCCCTGTTCGTCCGCACCTCACGCCGGGCCGTCGTCACCGACGCGGGCCGGGCCCTGCTCCCGGAGGCCCGACGGGTGCTCGCCGGGGTCTCCGAGGCGCGCTCGGCGGTGCTCGACGCCGACGGCGGACCCTCCGGGCCGCTGGCCGTGGGCGTCGTGACGACGATGCACCCGGTGGACCTGCCCCTGCTGCTGCAGCGGTTCACGACGGCGAACCCCCGGGTGTCGGTGTCGATGCGGGTGTTCGCGGACGGTTCGCGGGGTCTGCTGCGCGCCCTCGTCGGCGGCGAGCTGGACGTCGCGTTCCTGTCCTGGCCGTTCCGGCCGCCGGCGAGCGTCGTGCTGCGCCACCTCGACCGGAGCGCCTTCCGGTTGCTGCTGCCCCCGGGGCACCCGCTGGCCTCCTCGGCCCCGGTGGAACTGGCGGACCTCGCGGGGGACCGCTGGATCGACGGGCCGCCGGGTTTCGCGAACCGCCTGCAGGTCGACGCGCTGTTCGCGCGGGTCGGCGCGACGCGACGGGTGGTCCTGGAGGTGCCGGACGTCTCGACGTTCCCCCGCTACGTCGCCGCCGGTCTCGGCCCGGCGTTCGTGCCGGGTTCGGTCCCCGTCCGGGCCGGCTGCCACGAGCAGCCCGTCGCGGGTGAGCCGCTGAGCTGGACGTTGTCGCTGGCGACCTCGCGTCCCTCCCCCGAACGTCCCGTGCGCAAGGCCGTCACCGCCTTCACCGAGGCCGTCGACCGCCACGTCCGCCGCTCCGCGCCCGACCCGGGAGTCAGCACTCGGGGACGTTGACCCCGACGGTGGGGCGGCCGATGACGGTGAGGGCGAGACCGCCGAGGGAGGTCTCCTTGTACTCCGAGCGCATGTGCGCGCCGGTCTGGCGCATGGTGGCGATCGCGGTGTCCAGGCTCACGACGTGGCTGCCGTCGCCGCGCATCGCGGTGCGGGCCGCGTGGATCGCGGTGGTCGCGCCGACGGCGTTGCGTTCGATGCAGGGGATCTGGACGAGCCCGCCGACGGGGTCGCAGGTGAGGCCCAGGTGGTGCTCGACGGCGATCTCGGCGGCGTTCTCCACCTGCTCGGGCGTTCCCCCGAGGACCTCGGCGAGACCGGCCGCGGCCATCGCGCTGGCCGAACCCACCTCGCCCTGGCACCCGACCTCGGCGCCGGAGATGGAACCCGTCTCCTTGAGGATGATCCCGATCCCCCCGGCCGCCAGCAGGAACCGGACCGTCCCGGCGTCGTCGGCGCCGCGGACGAAACGCCGGTAGAAGTGCAGCACGGCGGGGACGATGCCCGCGGCGCCGTTCGTCGGGGCCGTGACGACCCGGCCGCCGGCGGCGTTCTCCTCGTTCACCGCGAGCGCGAAGAGGCTGACCCAGTCCATCGCGTGCAGGACGTCGGCGGCGGTGTTCCCCTCCTCGGAGAGGAGTTCGCGGTGCAGGCGCGGGGCGCGGCGGCGGACGCCGAGCCCGCCGGGGAGGGTTCCGTCGGTGACGAGGCCGTGGTCGACGCAGGCGGCCATGGCGGCGAAGATGTCCAGCAGCCCGGAGTCCACGTCGTTCCCGGAGCGGAGGCTCTCCTCGTTGCGGCGCACCAGGTCCGCGACCCCGAGGCCGGTCGAGCGGCAGTGGTCGAGGAGTTCCTGGGCGCTGCGGAAACCGTGCGGCAACCCCGCCCCGGTCCCCACGACGGGTTCGCTCGCGTCCAGCGGGTGGTCGCGGACGAAACCCCCACCGACGGAGTACGACGTCCGTTCGGCGACGACGTCACCGGCGGCGTCGCGGGCCGTGAACACCATGCCGTTGGGGTGGGCGGGCAGCGAGGTCCGGCCGATCAGGCGGACGTCGCCGTCGAGGTCGAAACCCACCGCGTGCCGGCCGAGGACCCGCAGTTCACCGCTGCGCCGGATCTCGTCGAGGAGCCCTCCCACGGCGTCGGGATCGATGAGTTCGGGCCGTTCACCGAGCAGTCCCAGGACGACGGCCCGGTCGGTGCCGTGTCCGCGGCCGGTGGCCCCCAGCGATCCGTAGAGGTCGATGGTGACGGAGACGACCCGTTCCAGCGCGGCGGTTCCCTCGAGGTGCTCGGCGAAGGCGAGGGCGGCGCGCATCGGGCCGACGGTGTGCGAGCTCGACGGGCCGATGCCGATGGAGAACATGTCGAAGACGGACAGCGGAGCGCTCACGCGTCAGCGCTCCCGACGGTAGAAGGGCAGTGCGACGACCTCGACGGGCAGTTCGGAACCGCGGACGTCGACGGCCAGCGCGGTGCCGGGGGCGGAGAGCGCGGCGTCGACGTAGGCCATCGCGACGGGGTAGCCGAGCGTGGGCGACAACGCGCCGCTGGTGACCTCCCCGACCGGGTTCCCGTCGGAGACGACGGCGTACCCGGCACGGGGAGCCCGGCGCCCCGATCCCTTCAGGCCGACCAGCACCCGGGCGGGTGCGACCTCGGCGAGTCGTCGCAGCGCCTCGAGCCCGACCGGTCCCGGGTCCTTGTCCAGCTTCACGACACGGCCGAGGCCGGCGGCGAACGGGCTGGTCCCGCGGGTGAGTTCGTGGCCGTAGAGCGGCATCCCCGCCTCCAGGCGCAGGGTGTCCCGGCAGGCCAGCCCGGCGGGGACCCCACCGTGCTCCCGGGCCGCGGACAGCAGCGCGTCCCAGACGGTGACCGCGTGCTCGACCGGGGCGAACACCTCGAAACCGTCCTCCCCGGTGTACCCGGTGCGCGCGAGCAGCACGGGGACGTCGCGCAGGGTGGCGGACGCGCTGCGGTAGTAGCCGAGCGCGTCGAGGTCGACGTCCACGAGGGGTCCGAGGATCGCCACCGACGCCGGCCCCTGCACCGCGACGAGGGCCCAGCGGGCGGTCTCGTCGGCGACGTGGACGTCGAAGGGGCGACACCGGTCGGCGATGGCCACGACGACGGGTTCGACGTTCGCGGCGTTGGCGACGACGAGGAACTCCTGCTCGCCGAGGCGGTAGGTCACGAGGTCGTCGACGATCCCGCCCTCGTGGTCGACGAGCATCCCGTAGGCCGCCCGGCCGATCGGCATGGTCGAGGCCCGCCCGACGAGGGCCGCGTCCAGCGCCGCTCCCGCCTCGGGGCCGGTGACCCGGATCTCTCCCATGTGCGAGAGGTCGAAGACCCCGGCGCTCTCGCGGACGGCCTTGTGCTCGGCGAGGTCGGAGGCGTAGCGCAGCGGCATCTGCCAGCCGGCGAAGTCGGTGAAGGAGGCGCCGAGCGCCGCGTGGACGTCGGCGAGGGGCGTGCTCGTCGGGCTGGCCGTCGAGCTGCTGACCTGGGTGTTCACAGGGCTCCTCTCGTCGCGACCGCGCGGTGCGGTCGCGTGCTGGACCCCCTCTGTCGCGGAACCTGAGAGCTTCACCCTGCGGGGCAGGGCTTTCCCCGTCGGTGAGGACCCAGGGGTCCTGCTCTCCAGAGCGGCCTGCCCGTGGCGGTACGTGGACCTGAGAGGTTCCGGGGTGGTTGCTCCTTCGGTGCCCACCGGTGGGACCGGTGAGGCTCTCCCGCCCGGGGGAAGCGGCCGTGTGTTCAGTTGTGCTGCCCGTCAGCGTGGCACACGACCGCCCCTGGGGACCAGCGCCGCCGCGTCCCGCCGCGCCGGCTCAGAGCTCCCCGGTGAGGAACTGGGCGCGGCCGTGGCCGAAGGACCAGTCGGCGTCGGAGTTCTCCACGACCGAGACGACGACGTCGGAGGGTGCGGTCCCGCAGCGGGTGCGCAGCCGCTCGACGAGCAGGCGGTAGAACGCCTCCTTCTGCGCGCGCGGGCGGGGGCGGCTGGTCACCTGCAGCACGACGACGTCGCGGGTGCGCTCGATGCCGAGGCCGGTGTCGTGGACGACGAGCTCGCCCTCGGGGTGCTGGTGGACGACCTGGTACCGGTCGCCGTCGGGGACGCCGAACGCCTCGACCACGGCGGCGTGGGCGGCGTCGAGCAGCGTGGCGACCTCGTCGGGGCGACGGCCGGCGACGAGGTCGAAGCGGAGCAGGGGCACGAGAACCTCCAGGTAGTTTGTCCTGTCATTCTGACATGACTGAACCGGTCGTGTCCCGCACCACCAGCCGCGGGGCGAGGACGACGTCGGCGGGGCCCGGATCGTCCGCGCCGTCCAGGCGCCGCACGGCCGCCCGCACCGCGCACGCCGCCTGCCCCGCCGCGTCCTGGCTCACCGACGTCAGCCGCACGTGCCCCAGCCGGGCCAGGAGGCTGTCGTCGTAGCCGGTCACCGACACCCGCCCGGGGACCGCGATCCCGTCCCGCAGGAGGACGTCGAGGACGCCGAGCGCGATCCGGTCGCTGGCGGCCACCACCGCCGTCCCCGTCCACCCCCCACCCAGGACCCGCCGGGTGGCGGCCGCCCCGCCCTCCTCGTCGAAGGTCCCCTCCACGACCCGCCCGCGCACCCCGGCGGCCGCGACGGCGGCCTCGAACCCGGCGCGGCGGTCGGCGGCGATGTCCCCCGCACCGCCCGAGACGTGCAGCAGGTCCCGGTGACCCAGGCCGACCAGGTGCTCGACCAGCAGCCGCGTCCCGACCTCGTCGGAGGCGCGCACGACGTCGGGCCTCGGCGACCCGGGGTCCGCGAGGCGCGGCCGCCGTCCCAGGACCACGACGGGGACGCGTCGCCGCAGCTTCGCCAGCTCCGCACCGGGCAGTTCCGGCCCGAGCAGCAGCAGCGCCTCGCAGCGGGAGTCGAGCAGGGTCTCGACCGCCGCCCGCTCCCCCCGCGTGCGGGTCACCGCAGCGAGCACGACGTCGTAGCCGGCCTCCTCCGCGGCGTCCTGCAGCTCCTCGACGAGCTCGGCGTGGAAGGCGTTGCGGACGGCCACGGTGATCCCGAGCAGGCGGGTGCGCCGCAGCGCGAGGCTGCTCGCCGCGCGGTCGGCGCGGTACCCGAGGTCGGCGGCCGCCCGCAACACGCGGGCAGCCGTCTCGGCGCTGGGCCCCGGAGCCCCCCGCAGGGCGAGGGACACCATGCCCTTCGACACCCCGGCCCGGGCCGCGACGTCCTTGATCGTGGGTCGAGCGGACACCGGACTGCCTCCTTGGCCCGCTTGACAACGGCGGACGGTCGAACCGATTCTAGCGGCATTCGTTCAAACCGGTTTGAAACCACGTCGCACCAGTGCCGGTGCCGACCCGCGACCCCTCCCGAGAGGCCCGACCGATGCCCCCCACC